>WRBR01000014.1 GCA_009784425.1 Coriobacteriia bacterium
CCTTCTGATTCCCATTCCGCTCGCACGTTTTTGCCTGTATTACGTGATGCCGTATCGCCCTCGGGCTTTTGACATCTGCTTCATCGCAATCTGCATTTTGACGGTGGCAATAATGGTGTTGCATGTGAGCGGACTTGTCAGTTTTGGGCAAATCAAAGACTACTTCAAGATATTCATCTCATCGCTGCTGGTGCTCTACATCATCGTCATCTTCAGGGCGCGACAAAACAACAAGGTCAACGTTTCGCCGCTCTTCATTTTTGGCATCTCCTTGCTTGCGGCGCTCAGCATCTTTGACGCGGTGAGTGCTACGGTCGGCATCCTGAGCCCCACCGGCACTTTTTTCATGGTTGGGATGTTCTTTGCCACCGTGGTGATAGCCCTGCTCATATGGGAGTACCTGGGCGACGCGCTCGATGCTATGGAGAAGAATGCCCGCCTGGAGTCGGACATCTCCGCCATAAACCGCTCCTTGGATTTGCAGCGCAAGCATTTTCAGGATTTTTCCCAAAGCGCCGACGAAACGCGACGTATGCGCCATGACCTTCGCCACCAACTGGTGGCAATCAAGGGGCTCATCAATGACGGAAAACAAGACGAGGCACTCACGTACATCGACAAGCTCTCCACAACTATTCCCAGTATCTCAGAGATGCTGATATGCGATAACGCAGTGGTCAACTCCCTGGCAGTGTACTACCTGGCTCAGGCCGAAGAAGCATGCATCCTCTGCGATTTTCAGCTGGTAGTGCCTGTATCTGTGGGGCGCATCCCCGATGCAGACCTCTCCATCATTGTGGGCAACCTGCTTGAAAATGCCATTGAAGCCTGCATGCACGTAGAGCCAGAAAAGCGTTTCATCAAGGTGCGCTGCAACACCACCGCAAAGCGCCTGACCCTGGTCATAGACAACAGCTTTGACGGAGAGCTCCAAGTGAGCGGCACCGACTTCTACTCCAGAAAGCGCAAAGGCTTTGGCGTAGGAATCGCATCCGTACGCTCGGTAGTAAGCAAATACGAAGGCAGCATGAAATACGAAACAGAATCCGGCGTATTCAAAACCTCCTTATACGTCAAACTGTAAGAACGGAGAACCAAAACGTGCCAGACCTAAAACTCAGACTCAACAAAGACATGCTCGTGGTTGCACCTCTACTCACCTGGCGGCAACTCGATGAAGACATGAATGAAGGCGAATGCCTGGAATACCTCAACATACTGGACGATGAACTAATCCTCGAAACCTATCGGCGCTACAAATTAGCCGGAGCACAATGCGTATGCACCAATACCTTGAAGGCAAACCGCACGGCATTGCAGGCGTTTGGCCTTGAAGACGCATTGGTCGACATAAATCAAGCGGGAGTGATGATTGCTCGCGATGCAGGCTTTGAACACATCATTGCCACCATGAGTCTTGCCAAAGAAGAGGACCTTTTAGAGCAGCTGGCGGCTCTGTTGCCAGAAGACCCAGAAGCCATTTGGCTCATAGGAAACGCCGAAGCCGACGAGCTCAACGCCGCCATAGGCAGCATCAAGAGCCAAACAGACCTGCCCCTCATCGCCGCCGCAGCAGCCAACGGAATAACCCAGGGCGCAGACATCATCTACGTCATGGGCGCATCTCTAAAAGACAGCCTGGACGAGCTCCGCAGCCTGGCACAACACTACAAAGAACCCCTGATGATCTGCCCAGACCCCGGCACTCCAGAAGGCGCAACTAAAATCCAGCGCAACAGAGCCATCAACAATCTCGCCGACGACATGGCAGACTTTGCCCTGGAAGCCCAAGCCCTGGGCGCGCAATTTGTTGGCACCGCCCCCGGCAGCCGCCCCGTCTTCACCGGCACCGCCGCCGCCATACTCGCCGGAATGGATGTGGTACAGGGGGACGGGGCTGGTGCACCACACTATGTAGGTTAAAAAGGCAGGCTTTTACCAACAAAAAGAGGTATAATCTGCAACTTGTAATTGTTAATAACAACATGCACTTTGAAAGGAGAACGTAATGGCCGGACATAAATTCATCGTTGGAGGAGAGCCCGCTGTAGCTCGAGACACTATTTACACAATCCTGGGAAATCAGGGATTTACCGTTAATCAAACAGGCGAGTGGTCTGCACGAGCCGAGCGCGGATCAAAAGCTGCCTCTCTCGTATTGGGTGCGCTTGCGGGCAAGAAGGGTCGCCACGTGATCATTGACCTAGAGTTAGTTACTACTCCGGAAGGCAACCTCGATGCCACCTTTACACAGAAAACCAGCGGCGCGTCCGGCGGACTCTTAGGCGCAAGCCAAGCAATCAAAATCTACCAAGAGATCTATGACTCGGTAGGCGAAGCTCTCCAAAGTGACGGCATTCTGATCTCAAACACAAAAGTTTAAGGGAGCGCGGCCCCGTCCTCCTGTTCCAGCTCCGTGCCACGATTGCTTCAGTTATTATCCGAGATGCATCGAAAAAGGCGATTTTGGCACGGAGCAAAAAAGCGGCATTTTTCCAACAAGTCATCTGCCAGCACTTTAAGCCTGTGCAAAAAATAGGTGTTGAGCCAAGGTCTCTGAAAACCACCTTTTTCGATGCATCTCGGATACAAATGGCAGTTCTTGTGGCAGCGGTGACTCACTGGGGAAAGGGACTCACTGAGACACCAGCCCCGTCCCTCTATTCAACCCATGACACAAAACCTCTGTCTCCTTATGCCATTCCATTCAGCTTCAGCCTCAGCTCTCTACCCTAGCTCCGTGCCACTATTTCGGCGGTTTGGTGCCCAAATGCATTGAAAATGGTACTTTTGGCAGGAGCCAAAAAGCTGGCAATTTTCCAACAAGCCATCTACCAGCGCTTTAGCCTGACCCTAAGGTCAAGCGTCGATTCTGGGCAGCCAAAAACTACCATTTTGGAAGCATTTGGGCACCGAGCTACCGAAATCGTGGCAAAGGAACAAAAGTGTCGCACGCTTGCACGTACGCGCGGCGGAAAACAAGTTTCCGCCGCTTGCCTTGTAAGGGTCGCGCTTTGCGCGACGATGCAACGAGAAATTCTTTGCGCTTAGTTCGAGGCTAGATTGCTTGAGATGCCGGCAGCATGATGTGTGCTTGTAATGGGCAGAAAGTGTCTTCATGTGAGGCTTGCCTGGGTCTGTATAATTGAGCGGTTCCTGTTATTGAGAGGAGTCGTTGTGATTACTCGTTTTTCCAAAGAAACCAGAGATAAACTCAAGTCGTATGTCTACACCTACACCGATCCACGCAATAACAAGGTGTTCTATGTTGGCAAGGGTGAGAACAATCGGTGCTTTTCTCATCTTGGGCGTGAAGATGAGGAGTTCAGGGCTAGGCTCGACGCAATTAAATCTTCGGGCTATGAGCCAAAGATTGACATCCTGGCAGCTGAGCTGTCTGAAGAGGAGGCCTTTGTAATAGAGGCTGCAGTCATTGAGACCTACGGCATTGAAAACCTCCTGAACAAAGCCAAGGGTAAAAAAGTCAGAAAAAGAAGCGTTGATGACATAGAGCGGCAAAACAACAATGAGGAAGTTGACTTAGCCAGACTGCCGTTTAACGTTTTGAGAATATCCATCAATCAGACCTACCCGAGCATAGATCCACATAACCCCTTTGAGCTTTATGAGATAACACGTTCAAGCTGGTCTTTTGAAAAGGGGCCAAAAGAAGCGCTTAATCCGGAGAGCGTTCCTTATGTGCTTGCTTCTTACAATGACCGCGTAATGGAAGTCTATAAAGTTGAGGCGTGGTTTAAGAGCAGTTCCCTCATGCACTCAAGAGGTTATGGCAGTGACAACAGGCACGCTTTCGTCGGTAATGTCGCTGAGGACTCCATTCGCAAGCTTTTTGTGAATAAAAAATTGCCTTCGAGGTCTAGGGGCGAAGCTAACCCCCTGAAAGTCTATAAGAAGCGTGTCTGAAAGAAGCCGTACTTTCAGCGCCCCCTTGTGTTATAAAGCGCTTTGCTTTTTCTTTCTTGCAGTTCTGGTGAGTGAGCCGAGGATTAGGCTGGTAAAAAAGGCTGCGAGTAGAATAATCAGTATGTCAACCGGGGCTAGAACGATGTAGGGAAGACCGTCAAAAAACCAGCCGGTGCCAAAGCGATAGAGGTTGCCTTGCATCATTAGAGCCTCTCCAAGGTACATTAAAACAACCGTGAGCGCCGATAAAAACACCGGCAGACTAACCCGGAGAGACCTTTGCCTGCTCGTGAGAAAGCTCCCAACATTAACTCCTACTGTCACGCCCAGGAGAACAAAGAACGTGCAGGTAAGCACCGAGGCAAGGGGTGTTTGTATGGGATCGGCCTGGCGGAAAAAGGCGGTGGCATTGGCAAAGAGGCAGAGCGCTATGAAAACCGCTGTGGATGATCCACGCATGACAATCGGCTTGATAGTTGACTGCTCACTAAAGCGGAGCCTTTTTGCCAGGCTGTACACCAAGCCACTCATCATGGTTATCATGAGCAGTGAAATCAGGTAAAAATGCACCTTAAAATAGCTGCCACCAATTACGTAATACAAGCTGTCTTGCGTGGTATAGGCTGTGGATTGCTCTACCAGGTTGGGTGACACAACACAGAGATAGGCCTGCCAAGCCTCTACCGTGCTGCCGGGTTCGCCAACGCCGGGAGTAAGCGTTGCGGGATCGATAGGCGTCATTCCAGCAACAAGCATCGGCAACGTTTCCAAATAAACCTCCACTGCAAAGAACACACAAAAGGCAGTGGCCAGCCCTACCGGAAAAGCAAAGCGCCTCAGCTTAAAGAACAGCGGATGCAGCGCGGTAAACCAAATGAGCGATACACAGATTGCTGCGTAGGGAATAACGTACTTCACGTATTGCTCAGGAGAAATCGCGCCCTGAGTAATGCTGAGGTAGACCATCTTAGCGCCGCCCCAGAGAGGGTAAGCACTCAGCACTATCAGAACACCAAGGGCGATAAAGTAGAACCTCTTGTTTTTGCTGCCTGTCATTTCCATCCTCGCTGCATCTGATACTTGTTTGTTTTAGGCGTATTTTATTACTCCTCAGCTTCAAGTCTAAGCCTCCAAGCAAAAAAAGAAAATTTTGACACTAAGGGGTTGACAACTCATTTGATAAGTCTATAATGATAATAACAAAATGGAAGTAAGAGAAAGAAAGCAAGAAAGCAAGAAAGCGAGCAAGGAGCCATCATGCAAGAGATCTTTGAATACGAGCACCCCTTTGTGTGTACTGATGCGGTTATCTTTACCATCCAGACAAAGGAGCCCAGCAGCTACAGAAAACTGCCTGAGGCAAACCTGCGGGTTCTGCTCTACCAACGCGAGTCCGAGCCCTTCAAAGATACCTGGTGTTTGCCGGGGGGCTTCCTCAACATCGACGAGTTGCCTGAGGTGAACATCCAGAGGAAGCTTTTTGCAAAAACCGAGGTAGACGACTGTTGGCTTGAGCAGCTGTACACGTTTTGTGATCCAAAAAGAGACCCGCGAGCCCGTGTAATATCCATAGCCTACCTGGGACTTATAGATGAGGAAAGATCCAGGGAGTTTGAGAGCAAGGCAAAGTGGTTTGACACCAAGGAACTCTCGCAAATCAACTTTGGTTTTGACCATCGCCACATTGCAGAAGTTGCCCTGGAGAGGTTGCAGTCAAAAATACAGTACACAAACATTGCCTTACATCTCTTGCCCAAGGAGTTCACCCTGACACAGCTCCAAAACGTCTATGAAGCCATTCTGGGCAAAAAGGATCAGGCAGCAAACTTCAGAAGGAAGGTTATGAACATGGTGCAAGAAACCGAAAGGTATACAGCTGACAAAGGGCATCGCCCGGCAAAGCTCTATATAAAGAAGAGGCAAGACTAAGCAAAGCAAGCAAAACAGCAAGACCAAAAAAGACTAAGCAAACCGAGCAGACAGCAAAGAAGGAGGTAATCATGTTTGGCATAAAGTTCATCAAGTTTCAGCCCAGCGAGTACGCACTCAAGTTCAAAAACGGCAAGGTTGAAAAAGAAGGCGCTGGTATCTCTTTTTACTACTATGAGCCAACAACCTCCATCGTTATGGTGCCCATAGCAAGTTGCGACAGCCCCTTCATGTTTGAAGAGGTCACGGCGGACTTTCAAACCGTAGCCGTGCAAGGGCAGGCCACGTATCGCATTGTTGACAGCAAGAATGTTGCAAAGCTTCTCAACTACACCGTGGCGGTGAGAGGCGGACAAAAGAGCTTTGTATCAGATGATCCCAAAAGGCTCCCCATGCGCGTCAGTAATCTTGTGCGAGTGATGGCAAAAAAGCACATTGAGGCCCTGAGGCTTGCCGATGCCATACGCTCCAGCGAGAGTCTGGCGGAGAGCATACTGGTTGATCTGCGCAATAACGATGAGATCCAACAGCTCGGCATAGAGATTATGGGGCTCACCGTTTTGGGAGTACAACCCAGCAAGGAAACCCTGAGAGCGCTTGAGGCAGAAACGCGCGAGCAAATCCTCAAGGTGTCAGACGACGCCATCTACGAACGCAGAAACGCCTCAATTGAGCAAGAGCGCGGCGTGAGCGAAAACGAGTACAACACGGAGATTGCCATAGAAAATAAAAACTGGGAGGTGCGCGAGGCCCAGCTTAAAGCCAAGCAGGCAGAAATGAGAAAGAAGAATGAACTCGCAAATGAACAGCTTGACGCTGAGATAAACCTCGAGGAGAAGAAAAAGGCCCTCATTGCCCTCGCTGTGCAAAACAGCAGAGCCGAGGCAGACGCAAAAGCCTACGAGCTCAAGGCAATGATGGATGCACTCTCTGAGGCAAACATCGAGGTCATCAGATCTCTGGCTGCCATTGGAATGCAACCACAAGCCCTCATAGCAAGCGCATTTCAGAATCTGGCGGGCAATGCAGAAAAGATTGGTAATCTCAATATCAGCCCAGACCTACTGCAGGAGTTGATGGTCAAGTGAGCTACGTAACCGAAAGAAAGATTGTTGTCATAACCAGGCAAACCCGCGCCGATGAACTGCTGAGAAGGTTCAACAATATAATGCAGGCCACCTTTTATGTAGAGAAGATGGGTGGCAGCATTGAGGAGTATGTTGAGGAATCCAAGGTCTATAAAGATACGGTGTCAGCCTCAGTGAACCAGCTGCAAGAATTGGCGCGGGTACAGCAGATAGACAGAGAGCAAGTGCCGAGCTTTATCTTTGGTGAGGAGGATGTCGTGGTTGCCATTGGCCAAGACGGCCTGGTGGCAAACACCCTCAAGTATCTGGATGCTCAGCCGCTCATCGCCGTGAATCCCGATCCAGCCCGGTATGACGGCGTGTTGCTGCCCTTTGTGGAGCCGGATCTGGCGCTGGTGGTAAAGGACACCCTGCTCGGTCGCAGACCAACAAAAGACATCACTATGGCGCTAGCCACACTCAATGACGGGCAAAGCCTGCTCGCAGTGAATGATCTCTTCATCGGCAAGCAGACGCATGTCTCTGCCCGCTACCACATCAAGGTTGGCAGGCAAGAAGAAAACCAGTCTTCAAGCGGAATCATTGTATCCACCGGCCTGGGGTCATCGGGCTGGCTTAAGAGTGTGATAGCAGGAGCAAGGGGAGTAGCAGAAGTCATCACCGGCGGTGCGTTACACGGTGAGGTTAGTGTGCCCGAGTGGAACAGTGACTTTCTCTATTACTCGGTGCGCGAGCCATTTCCCAGCAACACCACCGGTGCCAATCTCGTCTTTGGCAAGATAACCAGTTCGCTGCAAATCACCTCCCAGATGCCAGAAGGCGGCGTAATCTTCAGCGACGGCATAGAGCAAGACTACCTCCAGTTCAATTCTGGCATGGTGGCCAGCATAACGGTCGCAGCCAAAAAGGGCGCATTGGTTGTGTAGCGTCAAGAGAAACCACTCAAAGGCAAGTTTTAAGTCTCTAAAAATTTTTAGATTCAACTTGCAAAAAATTGCTCTATAATAAATTCACTGGAGAGTCTTCAGTAACAAAAGCGTTGAGAAAAAGAGCTTAGATTTACCAAACAGGTAGGATGCAGACCCTCACAGCGTTGAAAGAAGTTGCAATTGCTAATTATTGCTTCCCTGATAATCTTCCCGGTTGTTGTAGCGTTATTGCTGATGGTAATACGCAACGAGGCAGCGAGGTCTGCGCTGGTCATTGGTGCAGTAGTGATACTGGGAGCACTCTCCGTTGTTCTCACCGTTCAGTACCTTTTAACTCCGCAGAGCTTTGTAGTTCCCGAGTATTTACTTGAACCTATCCATTATTGTGCCCTTGCGATAGGGCTCGCCTGTACCCTTTATGTGCTTGTGAGGGCTATAAGAGCCAAAAAAATCCTGGTCATCCTCTTGGCCGTTGGCGTAGGTGTTCTCATAGTGGTCTATGAAATGGCCTTTGCCCACTACGCAGTAGTTAAAGCCGATCTCTATGTGGATCAACTCTCTATCATCATGGCGCTCATCATCGCCTTCATAGGTGGAGGCATTTGCCTTTATGCTATCTATTACATGCGTGATCACCAAAAGCATCTTGATCACGAGGGTCATGAGCTGCCGGAAGAGAACGACCCCGCTCTCCTGAAAGCAGCCCGTATGTTGCTGCAAGATCGCCGTCACATCTTCTTTGCGATACTCTTTGTTTTCTTGGGCGCGATGTTTGCCATCGTCTTCAGCAACAGGCTTTCCTGGCTCTTGGTGGGCTGGGAGGTCATCACCCTCTGTTCCTTTGTCCTCATCGGTTACACCAGAACAAAAGAAGCTACCAACAACGCCTTTAGGGCGGTTGCCATCAATATGTCCGGCAGCCTGGCGCTTGCCGCGGCTTTGATTATGGTGGCAATGGGCACAGCGCCCATCTTTGAGTTGGATCTCTTCATTGCCACCGCAGCAAACTCCGCAACAGGCGGAGTCTTGGCCTTGCCGGTCATGCTCATTGCCTTTGCCTGTATGACCAAGGCGGCTCAAATGCCCTTCCAAAGCTGGTTGCTTGGTGCAATGGTGGCGCCAACGCCAGTCAGCGCCCTGCTGCACTCGGCAACTATGGTCAAGGCGGGTGTGTTCATTCTCATCAAGCTTTCGCCCGCGCTGGGATGGAATCTACCGGGCTTGTTCGTACTCATCATTGGAGGCCTCAGCTTCCTTGGCTGTACCGCGCTCAGTATTTCGCAGAGCAACTCCAAGCGGGTGCTTGCCTACTCCACCGTTGCCAACCTGGGTCTGATTGCCATGTGCGCAGGCATAGGCACGCCTGAGGCAGCGTGGGCGGGTATCTTCTTGCTGATTTTCCATGCTGCAGCTAAGGCACTACTCTTCTGCTGCATAGGCACGGCTGAGCACCATCTGGGCAGCCGCGACATAGAAAAGCTCGACAATATATTTGTGCGCATGCCCTGGATCGCCACCTTCTTGGCGGTGGGCATGATGGCAATGTTCATTGCCCCCTTTGGCATGCTGGTGAGCAAGTGGGCGGCCCTGGTCTCCATTGCCGAGAGCGGCCACATGGAAATGCTCTTCATCCTGGCCTTTGGATCCGCTCTGACCTTTGTGGTCTGGGCCAAGTGGCTCGGCAAGGCATTGGCGGTTGGCAATACCAGTGATCCGGAAACCGGCAAGGCAGGTAAGGGAGAGTTCTTCACCCTTGCCGTTTTGGCAGCGCTCCTGGTAATCATCACTCTGGCAATACCCCTGGTATCCAGTGTGTTTGTTGTGCCCTGGCTAAAAGAGACCGGCGTGGTCTTAGGCCTGCTGCCTTGGATACAGGCTTCAGATGTACTAGGCTCAGACAATCTCATCATCATGAGCATCATCTTCTTGGCGCTGCTGGGCTTATTGTTGGCCCAACTGCTCAAAAAACGGCCCGAACAAAACGACACAATCTACCTCGCTGGCGTTGGCTCAGACAAAGACGAACGCGGCTACAGCAACTCCTTTGGAGAGGTGGTAGACGCCGGACATCGCAACTGGTACATGGATAAGATTTTTGGCGAAAACGCTATGGGACGCCAGGCCACCATAATGATTGGCGCGGTGATGGTTATCTTCCTTGTTCTGGGTGTTGTTCTGGAGTTGATTTCATTATGACGCCGCTATCCTTTGTCATAGCCTTGGTTGCCTTTACCGTGTTTGGCGCGGTGTTTGGTTGCTTGATTGCCGGAGTAGACCGCATCATCACGGCACGCATGCAAGGCCGCGTAGGCCCGCCGCTCCTGCAGCCGTATTACGACGTACGCAAACTGCTGGCAAAAGAAAACCGCAGCCTCAACGGCTTCATGGGTTATTACCTGGTACTCTCGCTTATCTTTGCCATATTATCCGGAGCAATCTTCTTTGCCGGGGGCAATCTCTTGCTGGTGGTTTTCTTGATAGGTCTCTCCACGCTGCTCTTTATCGTGGCCGCATATTCATCGAGGAGCCCCTACGCAGAAATAGGCGCCGGGCGCGAGATTATCCAGGTGCTTGCCTACGAGCCGATGATACTCCTGATGCCGGTATTCTTCTTCTTTGCCACGGGCAGCTTTAATGTGTCGGCTATTTTTAGCCTGCAGTATCCTCTTATCGTGATACTTCCCCTGGTTTTTGCAGGCCTGCTCTTCATCATTACCATCAAATTGCGCAAGTCGCCCTTTGATCTGAGTTACTCACACCATGCCCACCAAGAGCTCGTCAAGGGTATCTCTACCGAGATGACCGGCAGAAACCTCGCCATCGTTGAGATAACGCACTGGTACGAGAACGTACTCTTCTTGGGTTACGTGGGCATCTTCTTTGTGTGGGTGCACCCTGTTGCCCTGGTGATAGCAGTGGTTGTAGCCCTGGCGGTCTACTTCTTGGAGATTGTCATCGACAACACCTTTGCGCGGGTCAAGTGGCAGTCCATGCTCGGTTGGAGCTGGGCGGTCACGCTGGTATGTACCGTGTCGAATTTGGTACTGCTCACCGTGATTATCAGGTTTTTTGCTGGAGGGCTGTAAATGTCTGCTGTAACTAAATCGCCCTGGGTTCTCCACTACGATGCCTCAAGCTGCAACGGCTGTGACATTGAGGTGCTGGCTGCCCTCACGCCGCTCTATGACTTGGAGCGCTTTGGCATCATCAACACCGGAAATCCCAAACATGCCGAAGTATTCTTGATTACCGGGAGCGTAAACGAGCCGCAAATTACGGTTCTTCGTCAGCTGTACGAGCAAATGCTTGAGCCCAAGGTTGTAGTTGCCTGCGGAGTTTGTGCCTGCACAGGCGGAGTCTTTAGAGAATGCTACAACACACTGGGCGGCGCAGACGTGGCCATTCCGGTAGATGTGTATGCTCCCGGATGCGCCATTCGCCCCGAGGCTATTATTGATGCCGTGGTGCAGGGCTTGGGCATCCTTGAAGAAAAACGCGTTTTGCTTGCCGCCGGCAAGCTGGAACCAGCCGAGATGCCCCCACTGCCCAGTGCTGCTAATAAAACCCTTCAAGGACGAAGCGTGGCACTTTCCTGGAAGGACGCGATTGCCCAGGCACAAGAGTCCTCAAAGGAAGAGCCGTCTGAAAAAGAGGCGCCCGCACAGGAGGAAAAATAATGCAAGCACCGGCTTTCACAGAAATCACCCTTGACCAGCTGGCTGGCAAGCTCAGCAGCTACAAAGAAGACGGATGGCGTTTTGCCAACCTCTGCGGCACCACCGCAGGCAACATGGTAGAGATTCTCATTTCGTTTACCCTAGATGAGAAGATAGATAACCTCCTGCTGTTTGTAGAAAAGGGCGTAAAGGTTCCGGCTGTGAGCAAGATTTTCCCCAGCGCGTTTCTCTATGAAAACGAAACCTTTGACCTGTATGGGGTTAAATTTGATGGAACAATACTTGACTTTGACGGTAGGTTTTATATTACCAGTGTGCCAACGCCCATGAATCCCCATTCTCTGGCGGCCGAGGAGTACCTAGCCTCAAGTAGTGATGAGGAGGCAAACAATGGCTGACAGAACTATAGTCCCCTTTGGTCCTCATCATCCGGTATTGCCGGAGCCGCTGCATCTTGACCTGGTCATTGAAGATGAAAGGGTTGTTGAGGCAATCCCACAGATTGGTTTTGTGCACCGCGGGCTCGAAAAACTCGTGGAAAAGCGCGACTTTAAATCATATGTCTATATCACCGAGCGCATCTGCGGCATCTGCGCCTTTGGGCACAGCCTGGGATACTCTGAGACTGTTGAGGCGCTCATGGAAGTGGAGGTTCCTCCGCGAGCTCAGGCACTGCGCGTTATTTGGCATGAGCTTTCAAGGACGCACAGCCACCTGCTTTGGCTGGGACTTTTGGCTGACGCCTTTGGTTTTGAGAACCTCTTTATGCAGTGCTGGCGCCTGCGCGAGCGCGTGCTCGACATCTTTGAGCGCACCACCGGAGGACGCGTTATTCTCAGCGCCTGCAACGTGGGCGGCGTTAATCACGACATTGCTGACGAAGACCTTCAGGGCATCGTCTTGGTTCTCGAGGGCATGATAGGTGAGTATAAAACTCTTCTCAAGACCTTCATGAAAGACAGATCAGTAGCAAACCGCCTGCGCGGCGTGGGCGTTCTTACCAAGGAAGAGGCCATAGGCTTTGGCGTGGTAGGACCCTTTGCCCGGGCATCGGGTATTGCTGAGGACATCAGGACATTTGGTCACGGAGGCTACGGCTTGCTGGGCAGCTTTGAGCCGGTTACCGCCGACGAGTGCGACGGTTACGCCCGCTGCAAGGTGCGCGGCGATGAGGTTTTTCAGTCGATAGACATCATCAAAGAGATTATTCAGAAGATGCCAGAGGGCGAGATCATGACCAAGGTCAAAGGTTCTCCTGCTGCTGGCGCTCGTGCGGTATGGCAGCTTGAGCAGCCTCGCGGCGAGTGCTTCTATTATGCTAAAGGCAACGGAACCAAGTTCCTTGAGCGCTTCAGGATCAGAACCCCCACGTTCATGAACCTCGGCGGCATGGTGCACACGCTGCAGGGATGCGACCTGGCAGATGTGCCCTTGAATGTCTTGACCATCGACCCCTGTATCAGTTGTTCGGAGCGATAAATGGGCCTTAAACTAACAGGTATGACCTTGAAGAACTTGATGAGCAAGCCGGTAACCAGGCGCTATCCTCACGAGCCTCTCGTGTATACCGAGCGCACCAGAGGGCATGTTCATAATGACATGGAAAAGTGCATCCTCTGCAGTATTTGTGACAAGGCTTGCCCGGCTGGTGCTCTTATCGTGGACAAAGAAGCCCTTACCTGGACAATCGACCGCTTCTCCTGCGTGCAATGCATGGCCTGCGTAAGATCTTGCCCGCCTAAGGCCCAAAGACTCACCATGCGTCCGGAGTACGCCCCCTCAGCTTTAACCATGAGCATGGAGACCCACACCAAGACAGAAGAGTAGTGCGCCACATCCCCTGTCGTCCTGCCGAACTAAAATCTATTGTTACAAAACAAAAAATTATTGATATTCGATAAATCTTGTGCTATCATACCTAAAAACTCTGAAAGAGAGGTTGATGGCTTTGTGGAATCGCGATAGATCTGTGCTGCTTTCGTTGGTCTGCACCCGTATCATTATGGTGTTAGCTTTACTGCTGGCGGCGCTGCTTATTGTGGCAACTTTAAATGATCTAAGAATAGTCTTGCCGGGCTATAATCCGCTCCCCTTAACTATCACCTATCTGTGTTTTTGCCTGCCGGCATTTGGTGCTCTTTGGGCATTGGACCGATTGCTCAGAGCCGTGAGACGTGAACAGGTCTTTACCGCCTCCAACGTACGAAACCTGCGGATCATCTCTTGGTGTTGCTTTGCCGCAGGAGCCATCTTGCTCATTGGCGCCTTCATTATCAACATCAATCTGATTATCCTGGCGGTGCTCGCCGCTTTCTTTGGCATCACCATCAGGGTGGTTAAGAATCTCTTTGAGGCGGCAGTAGCCCTCAAAGACGAGAACGACTTTACGATCTGAGGACGCCTTGGGAATCAAGCTACATATTGATGTGATGATGGCCAAGCGCAAGATGAGCGCCGGAGAGCTGGCGGAGCGTATTGGCATCACGCCGGCCAACCTCTCTATTCTGAAGAATGATAAGGCCAAGGCGGTGCGTTTTACCACACTCGAGGCGCTTTGCCGTGTATTGGAATGCCAGCCTGGCGATCTGCTTGAATACGACCACAGTGATGAAAACACAGCAGGAGTTGATAATCCAGACACAAGCTGATTCTTTCTGACCCCACAGTAATACCAATAGAGAGGAACCAAAAATGGATGCTAGTCAAGGTCAGGGCAGCGCTTTGCCCAAAAACGAATATCCCGCCCCAACCGGCGAGCCGGTTTGCGTAGCGTGGGATGCGTTGCCGGACGAAGGGGCACAGAGTGTGATAGGGGTTGCGCCGCAGGATAAGGCGGCAGGCAAGGCGGCAAAAAAGTCAGCAGACAAGCTCGCAGACCCCCCTTGCAAAACCCAGTACCTGCCTGAGGCCATGCTGGCCTTGGCACTCTTGGCTCTGGGGTTTTTCTATTGGGAGTGGAACCTGCTCTTTGGTGCAGCAGAAGGGTTAGGCTCCACGCTCTTTTTCTTGCTTTGCATAACTGCCGCTCTCATCTATATGCGCGCCAAAGGGCTGCGGCAAAATGCCAAAAGCAGGGTAGCCCTGGCTGTGGCAGTGGCAGGAGCTCTGCCCTTTGTTTTGTATGGCGGCAGAGATTTCAACATTCTCATCTGGCTCTTTGAGGCCAGCGCCTGTTTGATCTGGGTGGCGTATTCCTGCAGGAGCATCATCATCCCCAGGCTCTCCGGCTTTATCGTCATGGATCTTATCAATCAGGTATTTATTGTTCCCCTGGTAAACTGCTACCGCTTTTTCGTTTGCCTCTTTAAGTGGAAGCCCAGCGAGGGGCAAAGGGCTTTGGGGGCGGTAGCAATAGCGCTCATAGGCATCATTATATTCATTCCTCTCTTTGTCCTGATCTGTACGTTGTTGGCTGAGTCTGATGACGGGTTTGCAAAGATGCTTGCCGATATCAATGAAACCTTCTTGGACTTTAATTGGGAGGCTATGGGGCTGAACTTTTTTCTGGGAATCCCGCTCGCGGTCTATATTTTTGGCAGCATTGAGGGCAACGCTGCTCGGCGTCACTGCGACAATATGAGTTACGACGGCTTGCAACGCTTATATGTTCGCCTGCAGAGGATTAGAGGGCTGGCATTTTATGTACCGCTTGCATCTTTGGTGGTGCTGTATGTTAGTTATTTCATAGCGATGGGTACCTACCTCACCAGTGGCCTGGCTGGAGATTTGCCAGAGACCTACACCTATGCCGAGTACGCACGACAAGGCTTCTTTGAGCTCTGCGGTGTGGCGAGTATTAATCTCCTCATACTGGGCGTAGTATATCTTCTCGCCAAGCGACAGCCCGGAACCTTTCCCCTTGCCATTAGGTTGCTCACCGCAGCTTTGACCCTGCTCACCATAGCACTGGTAGTAACAGCTGGCAGCAAAATGCTGCTCTACATTGGAGCTTACGGACTGAGCCCCCTGCGTCTCTACACCTCGGTTTTCATGCTGCTTTTGCTTGTTGTCTTTACCTTGCTTTTGGTCTGGCACATCAAGCCGTACAACGCCGCCCGCCCTTGCATCGCAGCCACAGTGGTGCTATTTTTGGCGCTCTCCTTTACTAACACCGACGGAATCATCGCCAACTACAACGTGAACCAATACCTGAATGGGCATACCAAAAGGATTGACACACAAATGCTCGGCGGCATAAGTGATGCCACGCTGCCGGCCCTGTTCAAGCTCAGCGAGCAAACAACTGATTTCTCAGTATGGGAGGATGCGCTCTGGAGGATTCAATACAAAGTGCAAGAAGAAGACCAATGCGGCAGCATGAAAGAAAACAACCGCTGGTATAACTGGAACCTGATTAGATACCTGAGCCTCAACGAGCTCGACGAGAAAACCAAAAACAGAACCCTCGAGCAACTAGCGATTAAGTTCTTGATGTATGAGGCAGGCCTCCACAACGACAGAGATTGGGACAGAGGCAAAGCAAGCAGAGGGTATCCTTTGCCACCCCGAGTGAGTCACTTTCCCCGTCCCCAGTGAGTCACTACTTCTCTACGATTCTCCCAACCAGGTTGTAGAGGGTGTAGCGGAGTTTATTTACGGGGAGTTCCCAGGTGCCGGGGCAGTGTACTCGCACGCCGCCAAAGGATTCCTTGAACTGAGTAAAGCCTGCCCAGTCGTGCTCTTTTCCGGCGCCCTCGGGGGCCACGCCATAGGTGTCGAGCAGCGTGTGACCGCTCTCGCGGGCGAAGAACTGTAGGTGCATGAATAAGCCGCTTGGAGGGCTGATCTTTTTGTAGCCGTCCACGCTGCCGGCATGGGCATAGGCCGCCGTAGTGCCGTCGGTATAGAAGATGAGCGTGGCAATGGGCATGTCATCCAGCACAGAGAGGAGCATGCCTGCCGCCTTCTGAGGAAAGAGCGTCTGTGCAAGGGTCTCAAAGTAGGCATCTTCGTGAGGAGTGATGCCGGTGCGCTTGGCCACTTCATGAATCATCTCAAGAAAGTACTTAATGTCCGCGGGGTTATACGATGTTTTGTATTCAACACCGTCGCGCAGGCTGTAACGATAGAGTTGGCGGCGCGTGGTTGATCCTCTGAGAAGGATGTCTTCCTCAGACACCGCGTTGGCGCGCACGTCGTTGACAATGGTATCAGGAGGTTGCACATTTCGAGCAGCAGGCCTAAGACCCATTTCCTTCAAGTCCTCTGCGTTAAAGCTTCCCCGAGGCTCTACCCGGGCAAAGTCAACCAGATAACTGCGCGACTCCTTCTTGAGCGAATCCAAGGCCTCCCGCAGCGCTTCTTTGGTGGTAGAGAAAGGTCCATAAGGGCAGTAAAGTCGCGAAGAAAAACGCCCTCGCTCAACAATTGCCAGGTACTCCCAAGTGCCCCCGTCAGAAGCCGTGCCGCTTCTACTCACGGTTTCATTGCCGTACGCCCGCTGAAACTCCCCCCAGGGCTCAGTCTGCAAAAAGTGCTTACGCGCCAGGTAAAAAGAAACGGGGTCAAAGCTCTCAAGCTCAGTGGATGTCATGGAGTCCTCTTTTCAGTATACTGCTGCTAGCTCAGACGGCTTAAAGGCACCGCGTTCGGTGATAATTGCGGTAATCAAATCATGGGGAGTGATATCAAAGGCTGGGTTGAAAACCTGGGTGTTATCCGGCAAAACAAGCGAGACCTCATCGGCGGATCGTTGCTCAATTACCACATCCTTGCCGGTTTCAGCACTGGTGTCAATCGTAGAAGAAGGTGCCGCTATATAGAAGGGCAGTCCGTGGTGGCGCGCCAACACTGCCAGGTTGTAGGTGCCAATCTTATTGGCGGTGTCGCCATTTTTGCAGACGCGGTCGGCGCCAACAAGTACAACATCAATCTTGCCTTCTGCCATGAGCACTGCCGCAGCGTCGTCGCATAAAAGCGTGCAAGGAATGCCTGCACGGGAGAGCTCCCAGGTGGTTAAGCGGGCACCTTGGCGCACCGGGCGCGTCTCGCACGAAAAGACCTCCCTGATCTTGCCCTGTGAGGCCGCAGTGTGCACCACGCCCAAGGCAGTTCCAAAGAACACCGTTGCCAGGCTTCCGGCATTGCAGTGAGTGAGTACACGGCATTGCTCAGGCAAAAGCGCAGCCCCAATCTTGCCCAGCCGACGATTAACTGCTTCGTCCTCTGCTTCCATGAGCTTGACTTCGTTAAAGAGTGCCTGCTTGATGATGGCAGGGCCGGCGGCTTCTTGCGCAAGTCTCTGCGCCAGGTGCATCACCCTCTTGACGCCCCAGGACAGGTTAACCGCCGTTGGACGCGTTGCGATAATCTGTGCGGCAAGTACCTCAAGGCTCTCCAGAAGCTCCGCCGCGTCTGTGCCCTCGCATTCATTGATTGCCCAGAGCGCAATCGCAGCAGCGCCAGCCACTCCAATGGCAGGAGCCCCGCGCACCGCCAAGGTCTTGATAGCCACTGTTATTTGCTGAGCCTGCGTTGCTTCGCTTATAACCAGCGCGTGAGGAAGCTGATTCTGCTCAACAAAACAAAGCTTAGCAAGGCCACTTTGCGGGTCGGTGATAAGTTCAAGCGTTCGAGGTAAGGATTCGACACCCTTTTCCATCCTCAGGGAGTCCTTTCTCCTCAGAAGTACTGGCAAAAAACAGGTACCATTGTAACAAATGGTATGGACACCCCAAAAAACCACGCTTTCTGACTGCGCTCGCCTGCTAGCCGAGCACGGTAACTTGCTGGGAGTTTTTTGGAACAGAGGGACGGGTCTACTGTTCCATTTTTCTCAAAAAAGTGGGACAGTAGCCCCGTCCCTCTGTTCCAAACAGGTCTCTGAGACAATGGATTTGCTGATCAAGTCGGAAAATGACAATACTACTATCACTCGTTTGTCGTACGACTCGCGGGATGCTCAGCCCGGCACACTCTTCTTTTGCAAAGGCGCTCACTTTAAACCGGAGTATCTTGCCCAGGCGGTTAAGTCAGGCGCGGTTGCCTATGTGAGCGAGCAGGACTACACCGAGTATCTCGCAAGCGCCGACCTTGAGCCGCCTCCTGCTCTGCTGGTGCGTGAGATTCGCCCTGCCATAGCAGAGATAGCCGCCTGCTTCTACAGAGGACTCCTTGAGCAACTCACCATAGTTGGCTTTACCGGCACCAAGGGCAAGTCCACCGCCACCTATCTACTCAAGTCTATCCTTAACAGCTGGCTAGCCGAGCAGGGCAAGCCCGGCAGTGCCTGGCTCTCGGGCATTGAGAACTATGACGGTGTAAGCTGCGCGCCATCCCTGCTCACCACGCAGGATATCCTAGAGCTCTACGCGCACTTCAAAAACGCGGTAGACAGCGGCATTGAATATCTCACAATGGAAGTCTCAAGTCAGGCGCTTAAGTATGGCCGCACTCACAATGTTCCCTTTGAGGTGGCAGGCTTCCTCAACATCGGCGAGGATCACATCAGCGATATTGAGCACCCCAACCACGAGGACTACCTCGCCTCCAAACTCAAGATCTTTGAGCAAAGTAAGACTGCCGTCATCAACAGAGAATGCGATGTATTTGAGCGTGCGCTTAAGGCTGCGGAGTCCTGCGAGAGAATACTCACGTATGGCAGATCAAACGCGGCAGACATAGTTGCCACCGAGATAAGCTCCACGCCCCAGGGAATCAGTTTTTTAGCGAGCAGCCAAGACTGGCAAAGGCGCTTTGCGCTCCCCATGACCGGGCTCTTCAATGTTGAGAATGCTCTGGCGGCAATTACGGCGGCGCTTGCCTTGGGTATTCCGCTTGAGCACATTGAGCAAGGCCTTGCGCACTCTGAGGTAAGCGGGCGCATGCAGCTTATGGCCGGCCCTGAAAACAAGCTCATCATCATCGACTACGCGCACAACAAGTTAAGTTTTGAGACCATCTTTGCCACCGTCGCTGAGGAGCACCCGGAAAGACCCATCTCCTGCGTTTTTGGCGCAACAGGAAGCAAGGGCCTGGAGCGGCGCCTTGATCTACCTGCTGTAGCAGTTATGTATTCAGACAACATCTACATCACCGAAGACGACCCCCTGGAAGAGCCCCTGGCAGAGATTAACGAGCAGATTGCCCAGGTGGTGAGAGCCGCAGGTAAAACTCCGCTCGTTTTTGAAGATCGCAGCGAGGCTATAAAGCGCGCCATTACAGATTCGCCTGCGGGCAGCATAATCCTGGTTCTCGGCAAGGGGCACGAAACCGTCATGAAGCGCGGAATTGAAGCAATCCCATGCCCATCAGATAAAGAACGCATCGAAGCAATCCTGTCAGCACCGAGCCCTTGACACAAATCCCTCAGTTCCTGCCGCGTTTGCACGCAAAAGAACGATTTTCACTCAATAATAGGCCGATTTTGGGTCAAATCAGCCTAATAATCGCTCTTTTGCGTGCAAACGCGGCATGAACTCCCTCGAGTGTGCCACTCAGGCGGGTTACTGTTCACACTCCAATCGTCATTCCGGGCTTGACCCGGAATCTTGATTGCGCCACCCAAGACTCCGGCTCGGAGGCCGGAGTGACGGGATAGTGTGAACAGTAACTCAGGCGGTGAAAAATTTGATTAAAACTTTACATTTGGCTGTTTGACAGAGGGCGCTTGCGCTACACTATGCGAGTGTGTTTTTTGTTGTGAAAGGGCGTTAATGTACCTTACTGAAGAGGATGTACGCGAAATCGCTGCGTACACGCGTATTGCCTTGGTCGATGGTGAGGTCACTGATCTCAAGAGCGACCTCAATGCTATCATCGAAACCCTCAAACCCATCACTCAATATGACCTTTCCGGCGTGGAACCAACCTTTCACCCTATTGACGGCTTGTCCAATGTCATGCGCGAGGATGTCATAAAACCAAGCATGTTGCGCGAGACAGCGCTCGCCTTGGCAACTTCAACAGAAAACGGGCAGTATCGTATCCCCACGATACTCGGCGAGGGCAGTAATCGATGAGCTACTCTAATCTTTCTATTGCGGCAATCCGCGCTGGCTTAGCTACGCGTCAGTTCTCTGCTGAGGAGCTGGTTCAAGATGCCCTCAACACCATCAACATCAGAGATAAAGTCATCCATGCCTTCATAGAGCTCTGCCCTGAGCTGGCGTACCGCGCTGCAGAAAAACTGGATGCCGCCCTGTCGGCAGGCGAAGCGCCGCCGCTCCTGGCTGGCGCCACCATTGGATACAAAGACAACATGAATCTGGAGGGCACGCACACCACCTGTGCCTCAAAGATGCTGGAGAACTATAAGTCTCCCTTTACCGCCACTTGCGTTACCAAAACGCTGGAGGCGGGTGCCCTGCCTCTGGGCAAGCTCAATATGGACGAGTTTGCCTTTGGCTCCTCAACCGAGACCTCGTATTTTGGCTGCACCCACAATCCCTGGGATCTAGAGCGCGTGCCGGGCGGGTCAAGCGGCGGCAGCGCGGCTGCGGTTGCAGCAGGCATGGTTACCGTGGCGCTGGGCTCCGATACCGGTGGCTCCATCAGGCAGCCGGCTTCATTCTGTGGCGTTGTGGGCTTTAAGCCCACCTACGGCGTTATTTCGCGCTATGGCGTGGTGGGCTTTGGTTCATCGCTCGATCAAGCGGGAGTTTTTGGACGCTCGGTTGCCAACGTGGCAGAGACCATAGACGCAATGAGCGGCAAGGACCCGCTTGACTGCATGTCACAAGATGCGCACGCGGTGTACTCAAGCAGCGTCGGGGCAGGCGTCAAAGGCATGCGCATTGGCATTGTGCGCTCATATGTGGACGCAGATGGAATAAGCCCTGAGATTCATAACGCGCTGGAGGATGCCATTAGCAAGCTTGAGTCACTCGGTGCCGTGATAACAGAAGTTGAGCTGCCAAATGCCAAGGCAGCTCTCAGCGCCTATCATGTCATAGGACCCTGCGAGGCCTTCTCAAATCTCAGCCGCTTTGACGGCATACGCTATGGCTACCTCAGCCCAAACGCCCGCAATCTTGATGAGCTTTACGAGCAGAGCCGCGCCCAGGGTTTTGGCGCCGAGGCGCGTCGCCGTATTATGCTGGGCAGCTATTTGCTCTCAAGCGGCATTTATGAGCAATACTATCTTCCGGCGCAAAAGGTGCGCACGCTTATCACGCAGGATTATCACCAGGTATTTGAGCAGGTAGATGCTCTGCTCACCCCCACAACTGCGCGCACGGCTTTCAAATTTGGTGAGATTGCCGACCCTGTATCCATGTATCTCTCGGACATCTTCACGATTCCCATCAACATTGCTGGCAACGGCGGCATGAGCCTACCCGTTGGCCTTGGGGAGGAAAGCGGCCTGCCTGTAAGCGTGCAGGTAATTGGCCCGCAATTCAAGGATGAGAACATCTTTAGAGTGGCGGCTGCCCTAGAGGCCTGCTATCCGGACATCGCCCGCATAGCGCCGGACACCAGTGGCACGCAGCAAGCCTCGCAAGCGGGAGGGTCTGCCCAAGACTCGCAAGTGGGTGGGTCAGGTCAAAGCTCGCCACAGGGAGAATCCGCTCAAGCTTCACCAGAAGGAGGCGCCGCATGAAGGACCTCCTCAAAGTGCTACAAACCTGGGAGGCCGTCATAGGCCTTGAGGTTCATACAGAGCTCACCACCCTCAATACTAAGATGTTCTGCTCTTGCCCCGTTGAGTTTGGTGCCGAGCCCAATACGCTCATCTGCCCTGTTTGTCTGGGGCTGCCCGGGGCGCTGCCTGTGCCCAACAAGGCGGCCATCGAGAGCATCATCTTGGCAGGCATAGCTACCAACTGTGACATTGAGCAACAAACGATGTTCTATAGAAAGAATTATTTTTACCCCGACATCAGTAGTAATTTCCAGATAACCCAGGGCCCCGTGGCTTTCTGCATGCGTGGCTGGCTTGACCTTAACATCACTGAGCCTGCGGCAAGCGAGCGGGAATACCGCGAAGGCACCACCGAGCTGCCGGCATCGTACGCAAGCAGCGGTTACACAACGCGCATCAACATCACACGCATCCACATGGAAGAAGACGCGGGCAAGCTCGTTCACATTGGCGGAACCGACGGCAGAATAACCGGAGCCGATTACTCCCTGGTAGATTACAACCGCTGCAGCACCCCGCTCATTGAGCTGGTCACCGAGCCCGACCTGCGTACCCCTGAGGAGGCGCGCCTCTTTCTCCAGAGCCTCCGCCAAATCTGGCTGACCTTAGGGATAAGCGACTGCTCAATGGAAGAAGGCTCGCTCAGGTGCGACGGCAACGTAAGCTTGCGCAAACGTGGCGCAAAAGAATTGGGCACCAAGACCGAACTCAAAAACATGAACTCATTCAAAAACCTGCACGACGGCCTTGCCTACGAGATCTGCCGCCAGGCCGATGTGCTAGAAAGCGGCGGACGCGTGGTGCAGGAAACAAGGCACTGGGAGCCCGCCAGTAAGCACACCGTCTCAATGCGCCTGAAAGAAACCGCAGACGACTATCGGTACTTTCCCGAGCCAAACCTGGCCCCCTACGACCTGAGCGATGAGTTTGTTGCAGAGGTGCGCTCCCGTCTTCCGGAATTGCCGGACGAGCAGCGTGCCCGCTTTATGGAAGTCTATGCACTTTCCTTCATTGATGCCAGCGCACTGGCAAGTGACAGGGACGTAGCATCGTTCTTTGACGAGGGCATGGCCTTTGCCGCAGCCCAGGCTCAAGAGCTGGCAAAGCCCTTTACCAATTTGCTGCTCAACGATGTGCTGGCCTCTCTCAACACCTCCGGCCACGTCCTGGCAGAGACAAAGCTGACACCTGCCCACCTGGTAGAACTGGCCCAGCTGATTGCAAAAGACACGCTCTCGTCTAAACAGGGAAAAGAAGTCTTTGCGCACATGCTCAAAACGGGTGAAGCACCCGCTCAGATAGTAGAAAAAGAAGGCATGCAACAGGTCAGCGACACCGCCGCCCTGGAGCAAATTGCCCTGGAGATACTTAAAGAATTCCCCGACAAAGCCGCAGAATACCGCAGTGGCAAAACCGGCTTACTGGGCTTTTTTGTGGGCAAAGCTATGGCAGCAACCAAAGGGCAGGGGAACCCAAAACTGATTAATGAGACTTTTATCCGTCTTTTAGATGGGGAGTGATGTAGCTTGGACGTTGTACTGATACTGGTTGTTGTGTTTGCCCTGGTGTTTGAATTCATCAACGGATTTCACGACACCGCAAACTCAATAGCAACCACGGTTTACACGCAAGCCCTGCCTGCTACCGCTGCGATTGCCCTGGCAGCAATCATGAACTTCTTTGGCGCGCTCGCCAGCGAGGGAGTTGCCAAGACAATATCGTCAGGTTTGGTAGGAGCCCCCCTTGCAGATTATGTGATTATGGGTGCCCTGCTGGGAGCCATCACTTGGAACCTCTTTACCTGGTGGAAGGGGATACCCTCTTCATCGTCGCACGCGCTCATTGGCGGCCTCATTGGCGCATCACTTGCTTACACCTTTGGGGCAATGGGGCTTCAAGGCATCCTCTGGGACGGCCTGCTGCAGAAGGTTGTCATCCCCATGTTCACCTCACCGCTCATTGGGTTCATCCTGGCTTTTCTTTTCATGAAGGCAATCTGCAAATTCTGCGCACGCCTCAACCACCGAAAAACCTCCCGAGTCTTTTTGAGGCTCCAGATTATCTCAGCCGCTGCGGTTGCTTTTGCCCACGGCACCAATGACGCGCAAAAGACTATGGGCATTATCACCTTGGCCCTGTTCACTGGCGGCGCGCTCTATATTTCTCCCGGTGTTCTTGCTGAGGATGCCTCGCATATACCGCTTTGGGTCAAGATCCTCTGCGCGTTTACTATGGCAGCGGGAACCTCCGCTGGCGGCTGGCGCATCATGCGTACTATGGGCCACGGCGTCACCAAGCTCGATTCGGTTAAGGGTTTTGCAGCCGAGACCACCTCGGCCATCGTCATCCAAATCATGTCCATGCTGCATGCCCCCATTAGCACCACGCAAGCCATCAGCTCTGCCGTCATGGGCGTGGGCACGGCACGGCGGGTTTCGGCCGTTAAATGGGGCAAGGCAAAGGATATAGCCCTTACCTGGGTCATCACCTTGCCGGCGTCAATTACCCTGGGTGCGCTATTTGTTTTGGTATTGCAGGTATTTTTTGAGTAATCGTTGAAGATTAGAGCAGTAAGTAGTAACTAAGGAGATACCATGATTTTTAAAGAGAAGTTTGACTATTTTGTTGCACTGGAACGTATGGGGGAATTTGCGTCCCAAGAGGCAAAACTGCTCGTTGAAATACTTGAAGAGTTTGATCCCGCTACCTTGAAGCAGCGTGTTGACGAGATGCACGAAATTGAGAATGCGGCTGACGACCAGATCCATGAACTCTTTACCCATATAGCAACCGAGTTTCTCACGCCCATTGAGCGCGAGGACATAGCTATGATAGCGTTGCGCCTGGATGATGTTGTTGACTATATCGATGATGTGGTCCAACAGCTGTATATGTATGATATCCAGGAAATCTATCAGCCGGCATTTGACATGGCCAGTATCATCGTGAGGGCAACCGATGCACTCTGTGACTGTCTCGTGGAGTTCAGGAACTTCAGAAAATCAAAGGTGCTGAACGATAAAATCATTGTGGTCAATGATCTTGAAGATGAGGCCGATCATCTGTACCTGCGCACAATAAGAGACCTGTTTAAGAACTATGTAGACAGCCCGGTCTTTATCCTGTCATGGCAAAACATCTTCTTGCACCTGGAGCGCTGCATTGATGCCTGCGAAAGCGCAACCGACATCATGGCCACGGTAGCCCTCAAGAACACCTAAACCTGAGGGATTACTTCTTTTGTCATAACCGTGCCAATCTTGGTATAGTTTGGGAGTAAACGATATAATTTTATATGGTTTATTTGCTTTCTTGATTGGTTGTGGAATATACCCAGGTGAACACAAAGGTAAACGACAAGATTTTCACTCTACCAAACCTGATATCTGTTATCAGGTTGCTTTTGGTACCCGTCTTTGTTGTTTTGTTGGTGGTGTACGAAAACAACGTTGCCGCCTTCATTTTATTTCTGATAGCGGTGCTCACTGACTTTGTTGATGGAGCCGTTGCCCGGTCAACCGGGCAGGTCTCACGGCTGGGGCAGCAGCTTGACCCCATCGTTGACAGGGTTCTCATCGCCGCCGCCGTAATAGCCGTTTTTGCCATAGGCAGAGTGCCACTTTGGATAGTGGTGCTTTTGATTGCCCGCGATGTGTTGCTGTTTATTTTTATGGCAAGGCTGAGCGCCGCCGAGAGACAACAGTTCAAGGTTGCCTTTATTGGCAAGGCGGCAACGGCAATCAATATGGCGGGCTTTTGCTCCCTCATCCTTTTTTGGCCCCAGTTGGGCGGGCTTGGGCTCATCGAGGCCAGTTTCTTACCCGGATGGGGCGCAAGCGAAGCGCCTCTTGGTATCTGGTTCCTCTATCTTGGGGTAATCCTTGCCTGGGCAACAGGTTTTCATTACGTAAACCGAGCCAAAAAAGTTGATTACTCTTCTAACGGAGGGCACAGAAGCCGTGCCGCCTCAAGCTCCTCCGACAGATGGCACTCAAATGATTCGGCCTGGAACTCCAAGTCAACCAGACAGGCCGCCAGCAGCTCAAAAAGGCCAAACAATCAAGGCGCTGCGCAAAAGAATCGCTGGCCTGGTCAAGACAATCGCCAAGGCGGCCGCCAAGGCAGCCAGCAAGCAAACCGCCAGGGCAAGCAGCAAACAAGTCGCCAGGGCGGAGCCGCTGTTCTGCAAGTGCTCAACACTCCCAAGAAACTACTTATTGCAGGAGTAGCATGCCTGCTACTCCTCTCCTTTTTGATTTTTTATAGCTGCGACGGGGTGAGGAACTTTGGAGTCATCCATCATGGTGTATATGTAGGCACCATAGACGTGAGTGCAATGACAGAAGAAGAGGCGGCAGAACTGCTAACTGCGGAGCTGGGCGCGCTTGCGATGCAAGCTCCGGTTAATCTTTATGCCGGTGAAGGTGCTGCTCTTCACGGTGTTACCATCAATACGCTCCAGCTTGGCAATGGGGTGAGCGATCTTAATCCAACCGAGGACAACGCCATCGTATCTTCTTGGAGCATTAGCCCTGCAACACTTAACGCTGAGGTTGACGGACGCCTGCTTGCTGCTGAGGCTTATAGCATAGGCCGCAGTGGGAATTTTTTCTTTGGGCGTTTGGCAGCCAATATCTTTGGCGTAACCATTGCTCCTCGAATTGAGTTTTCTGAGGACAGGCTCAGATATCTAGAGGAGATGCTCACCAAGTCCATCGGCAATCCTATGATTAATGCAACCATTCGTTTTGACGGCAACCAATTCATTGTTGTCAACGGCCAAAATGGCAAAGTGGTGGACGAGGCGCGCTTTGAGAGTTTGCTTCAACAGGCATTCTTTGACGAGAACCGCGAGGTGATTGTGCCTATGGTCGATCGTCTCATGCGGGTAGACAAAGAAGCTGCCCGCCAAGTGGCAGAGAACATTCAGCAGATAATCGCTGAGCCGGTCACCCTCACCTATGCCGGCAGCAACTGGACGCTCTTGCCTGAGCATCTCGGCTGGTTCATCAACACTGAGGTTGTCCAAGACAATCGGGGAAACTGGAAGCTGGAGCCTTCGGTGGATGCCGCTTTGCTCGAGGTTCACCTCCCATTGATAATTGGGCAGCTTGAAGACCAAGTCACCCCACTCAACGCCGAGTTTGTGGTGGTTGAGGGCGTGCTGCAGATTCTCCCCAGTCAAAATGGCACGGGAATCAACTACGAACAGCTCACAGAAGACCTAGAAGAGCTGCTGTTTGGTGACGCGTTGGCTGCTAAAGACAGCGATGACAACCAAGACAGAATGGTTCCTATACAGATTGGCGTACTGGAGCCTAGCATCAAAACCAGCGAAGCTGAGTCCTATAATTTTGCAACAAGAATCGGTGAGTACACCCTCCATTACCCCTATATTCCCTATGAATCAGTGGTCAATATCCATGTGGCAGCCAACCACATCAATTCTTCAATAATCGCCCCGCATGCAACCTGGTCGCTCATTGAGAGCGTGGGTGAGTTCACGGCGGCTAACGGTTTTGTGGATGCTCAGATAATTGTACACGGTGAATATGTGGACGGCATGGGCGGCGGAGTCTGCACGGTGGCAACCACCATCTTCAATGCCGCCTGGGAAACAGGTTATCCCATTATTGAGAGGGTCAACCATTCCCTGCGCGCCGAGCGCTATCCTCTGGGGCGCGATGCTGCCATTGCCTACCCCTATGCCGATCTTAAGTTTCAAAATGACACTGACAACTACCTGCTGCTCACCATGACCTACACCGAAGATAGCATCACCTGCATATTCTGGGGCATTTCGCCCGGTTACGCAGTGGAGAGCATCCAAGGCGAATTCGTCGAAGGCGCAGATTTCATCAAGCTAGAGATTGTTGACGAGAATCTGGCGCCGGGACAAAGCTATCTTGACCGAGCAGGGCTCAAGGCTTCCAAGGTCGAAGTCACCCGAATCGTGTATGATGCCGAAGGCAATGTGAAAGAAAAGAGGATATTCTACTCCTCGTACGACGCCACCCATGAAATAGTCAAGGTTGGCCCCAGTGCATAAACTGAGAACAACCTCTCCTGTAGTCCTGCGCGTTCGCCGCAGGCGAATGTTGCAGGACCTATAGGTTCAGTAGAATAAAGAGAATTGTGGAATTGAGGAGTATGACTGCCAAGGAGCAAGAGCGCTACTATCAGCAAGAAATCGAGACGATGAGCCCAGAGGCTCTGTTTGCCTTGCAGAGCGAGCGTTTACTTGCCTCGGTGACTAACTGCTATGCAAATATTCCTTTTTATAAGCGGTCTATGGATGCAATGGGTGTTAAGCCCGGTGACATCGGCTCGGTTGAAGACTTAGGCAAGCTGCCCTTCACCACCAAGCAAGATCTGCGCAATGCCTACCCCTTTGGTCTCTTTGCCATTGATGTCAGGGACAGGGTGCAGCGCCTGCATGCCTCTTCTGGCACTACAGGAAACGCCACGGTGTGCGGTTACACCCAGCAAGACATAAACAACTGGGGAGACTGCTTTGCTCGCACCATCGCCCAGGTGGGTGGCGGCAGTGAGTCCATCATCCAAATAGCTTATGGCTACGGCTTGTTCACCGGCGGCCTTGGGGCGCACGAGGGGGGCATCCGCAGCGGTGCCACCATCCTGCCAATGGGCAGCGGCAATACCCGCAGGCAGGTACAGATGATGAATGACTTTGGTTCAGACATCCTCGCCTGCACGCCTTCGTACGCCCTCCTTATTGCCGATACGGCCATTGAGATGGGCTACGACCCCGCCAAAGACTTTAAGCTCAGCGCTGCCATACTGGGTGCCGAGCCGTGGAGCCAGGGCATGCGCGAGGAGATAGAAGATAAACTGGGTGTAATGGCGGTGGATATCTACGGCCTCTCCGAGGTCATGGGCCCGGGCGTGAGCTGTGAGTGCCGCGCACAAAACGGTCTCCACGTTGCCGAGGATCACTTCATCATAGAGATACTTGACCCTGAAACCCTCAAGCCAGTGCCGGATGGAGAGTTTGGCGAGGTTGTCTTTACCACCCTCACCAAGGAATGCTCGCCGCTTTTGCGCTACCAAACTCGCGACATCAGCCGCATACTGCCAGGGGAGTGCTCTTGTGGACGCACGCTCAGGCGCATGGATCGCATTTCTGGGCGCACCGATGACATGCTCATCATTCGCGGGGTTAACGTCTTCCCAAGCCAGTTCCAGCAGGCTATTGCAGACTTCATCGAGGTCACCAATCACTACGAGATTATCCTCACCAAAAAAGACCAGCTTGACATGGTTGAGCTCAGAGTTGAGACCGTGCCGGACTTTGACTTTGATGAGATTCGCAGAATAGAGAGCCTGCAGCAGCGCATTGCCGCTGAGCTCAAGAGCAGCCTCCAGATAAGCGTCAAGGTGAGCATTGTTGAGCCTAAGTCGCTCGTGCGTTCAACTGGCAAGGCAAAGCGCGTCATTGACGAGAGACAGTTGTAGAGGTGATAACATGCCCACACAGGTAACGGTTTTTTTGGAAAACGAACAGGGACGCCTGGCAGCCATGTGCAGAACACTGGCTGACGCAAACGTCAACATGAGCGCTTTGACCGTTGCCGACACGGCCTCGTATGGCGTTGCCCGCCTTTTGGTGGACAAGCCGGGGGACGCACTGGCGGCTCTCGCCGAAGCCGGCTACCGCGTGCGCTTGGTTGATGTTTCTGCGGTTGAGATTCCCAACGTGCCCGGCAGCCTCGCCCTCTTGCTGGAAGCATTTGACAAAGCAGGGCTTAACCTCGAATATGCCTATTGTTTTGAGTCAGGCAAAGAGGGGGTTGTTGTGGTCTTTCGCGCAGAAAACATCGAGGGAATCGCAGACATTGTTGAAAGCCTCGGATACCGATTATTAAAGTCCGCCGATTTGTAGAGTGGGGATTATGCCTAAGAATAAACAAAAGAAAAAGAAAACAGGTGTTTCTCGCAGCAATTATGAGGTAAGAAACGCGCAAAACAAAAAGGCTAGCGAGAAAAACACCACGCAGTACATTGTGAGGTGGATCATCATCATCTTGCTGGTATTTGCGCTTGCAGGCTCGCTTTTCTTTGGCATTGTTTCGTCTGCCTATTCTCTTCCGTCGCCTGAGGCTCGCACCCTTACTCTGCATGAGCAGCGCGTGGGCCACCCCTATTTAAAGGAGTATCTTCAACACCCCCAACTCCAGCCGGGTGACCGCATCGACGGAAGGCCTGCCGAAGACTATGAGCGCCTTACCGACGACCTGCCCGTTGTCCAGGCACCCATAGCAGCGCTTTGCACCAGAGACGGGCGCATCCTCTTTGAACGCAACATAGACGAGCAGGTGGCTATGGCGTCTACTACTAAGATGATGACGGCCATCATTGCGCTTGAGAGCTTACCGCTGGAAACACCTCTCGTGGTGACCTATGGTGCAGCTAACACCGGAGGCACCAGTGCGGGCCTGGCTGCGGGCATGAGAATCACTCTGCTTGACTGCCTCTATGCCCTGATGCTCCCCTCAGGAAACGATGCCTCCGTGGTAATTGCTGAAAACATCGCGGGCATGGAGAGCCGCTTTGTTGCGCTTATGAACGAAAAAGCGCAAGAGCTGGGCATGACCTCAACCCTCTATGCCGACTCGTCGGGCCTTTCTTCTGACGGCCATTACTCCACGGCGCGTGACTACCTGGTTTTGGCGCAATACTGCATGCGTAATCCCACCTTTCGCCAGATTGTGGGCACCGGCACCCACGAGGCTAACGCCGGAGGGCATATCCTGAACTTCATCACCACCGATGCCTTGAGCTTTTACCTGAAGGATGCCACGGCTATTGGCATCAAAACCGGCTACACCGACGAAGCAGGCTACTGTTTTGTTGGA
>WRBR01000015.1 GCA_009784425.1 Coriobacteriia bacterium
TGAGCGCTCACTTAGTCAGTGACTTATGCATACTAGTATGTTACTATAATCGTGTGCAATGTAGGAATTCACAATTCCCTGAACCGTCATTGGCCCACGCAGCTTTAGAGTTGGTTTGGCCAACGCGCTGCGCCGGATGCGAACAGGCGGGTTCTTTGCTCTGCGCAGACTGCATTGCTGCCCTCAACTACACCAACCAAGAGTTTGCCTGCTTAAAGTGTGGTGCTCCCTTTGGTTCGCTGATTTGTACCGAATGCTACACGCGAGAGGGAAAAGTTTTGCAGAGCTTTAACATGGCCGCCTGTGCCTTGAGCTTAGATGAGCTGGCGGGACGCATAATAGTGCTCTACAAAGACAATAATGAGCGGCGCCTGGCAGGCATACTGGCCAAGTTGATGAACCAAGCCCTGCCGGCACTCTGGCCTCACTGGACCAACGTCATAAGCTGGATTCCCGTGGATAAAAAAACGTTCCGGCGCAGAGGCTTTGACCACATGGAGCATATCGCCAAAGAGTTAGCGCAGCAAACGGGCCTCACTGCAGAGCCACTTCTCAGCAAACAGGTCTCCAAAGACCAGCGCCGCCTCAACCGAGAGGAGCGTATACAAAACCTCAAGGAAAGCTTCTCACTCATCCAAAAAGCAGAGCCCCTGCCCCAACACATCCTTCTCATTGATGACGTCTACACCACTGGTTCCACCCTGGAAGCAGCCAGCCTTGCCCTCTTAGAGGGAGGCGCCCAGGAGGTGCGCGCCCTCTGCATAGCACGAGCATGGTAAGACGGGAGAACCGCTTTCTTGTCTCAAAAGAATCGCGAGCGCCGTGTGATATCTGCTAAAATGTAAACCCCTCGGGTCTGTGGTTGCGGAGTGCGCTCACCTTGTTTGCGCATTCCTAGTCCATGGTAGCCGCGGCCAAAAGGACCCACGTAAGCAGCACCTCGGTGTTGTGAGCATGGCGCGGCTTAGGTGTAAGACGTACCGCTGGGTGACTGAGGAATAATCCTCCCCAGCGAGAGAGCCGGTAGTGAGATAATATCGAGCAAAAGTTCCAGTATGCGAGTGTGGGGACAAAGACCAGGTCAGCCGAGGGGCATAGCGAAAAGGAGTAAGTATGAAGTATCTGAGGAGAGCCAGAACTGCAGCAACGTTAGCGTTAGCATCTCTACTGGCTCTTTCCCTGGTGTCCCTGGGTGGCTGCCTGGGAACAACCGGAAGCAGGGACATTTCCCTGACCCCATCGATATCGAGCCCCGTCATTGGCGTTGAGGGAGTGCTGCGGGTAGGGGTTGACTCCGGAAAGGTACCCTACGCCGGCCTCGACAGAGAGGGCAACATCGTTGGCATCGACGTAGACGTTGCGGCAGCCATTGCTCAAGAGCTTGGCCTCAAGCTTGAACTAGTTGACACAGCCGGCCGCAGCGCAGAGAGTCTGCTTGCAGAAGGCTCCGTTGACATGGTCATGGACATAGAGCAAACCGGCGGTTCTACTGTGCGCGGCACGCAGATAGGTCCCTACATCGAAAGCGGCCCGGCGCTCTTTACTATAGTGATATCCGATACGCCCCCGCAAGTGGAACTGGCAAGCCTTGCAGGCACAAGCATCGCTGCTCAGCGCGATTCCATGAGTTCTTGGAGCCTTGAGGAGATGATAGGTGTAGGCACAGCTGATCCCCGCGATAGTCTTGAAGATGCTTTCAGGGCACTTGAGAGAGGTGAAGTTGCCTATGCCGCTGCCGATGCGGTGGTGGGCTCTTATCTCGCTTTGGAGTTCACCAATATCTCCTGCGTAAAAATGCTCGGCAACCCAATTGGTGTCTACATAGCCGTGTCAGCAGAAAATACCCAGCTGGCCGATGCCCTCACCCAGGCCCTCAGGACCATTCGCGACGGTGGCATCCTCAAGACCATCTTAGCCAAGTGGCTCAGCCCCGTGTCTGCGTCGGTGGTTATGGGCAACTCTGCAATAACCTCCCAAGAAACCTCCGTTGTTGATGAACCATTTGATCCTGACTTTGTGGATCTGGGAGACGATCTTCCCGATCCAGAAAACGCAGGATAAGTAGAGTTAAGAGAGAAGAGAGAAGAGAGAAGAGAGAAGAACCTTTGTCATCCTGAGGGTAGCGCTTAGTGCGTAGTCTAAGGATCTAGGCAACAAACTGTAATGTAAGTCAGGCTTTAGCAAGAATAGAATTATGCGTATTGCACTAAAACTGAGAAGAGAAAAACGAGATTAGGAGTAAATATGTTCAAGAAGAAGAAATTGTTAAGTATCTTTGTGAGCGTGTCGCTGGCATTGATTCTGTCGATGAGCCTGTTTTTGGCGGGCTGCAACGGTGGCGGCAGTGAGCCGCGCACTGATGCCGAGATGATCAATGTAACTTCCGGCGTCCTCACCATTGGATCTGACTGCGATTACCCGCCCTTTGTGCAGATGCAAGGTGACAAGCCCGTAGGTTTTGAGCCGGAGATTTTGCAGGCAATTGCAGACGAGCTTGGTCTTGAACTTGAGTACCTGCCCCCGCAGAACTTTGACACCATTTTGGCCTCAGTTGCCTCCGGAACAAAGATGGATGTAGGAGCCTCCTCATTCACCATCACCGATGAGCGCAAGCAGCTCGTGAGCTTTAGCCTCCCGTATTTTGATTCCAATCAGGCTGCTGTTGCCCTGATTAGCACTAGTTACACCAGCGCTATGGACTTTGACGGCCTCACCGTAGGCGCGCAATCCGGCACCACCGGCGCCGACTGGGTGAGAGAAAACCTCACCGGCTCGGGCACCACGCTCAAGGAGTTCAACCAGGCCTCTGAGCTGATGGCATCCTTGGCAGCAGGCGACATTCAGGCTGCATTCTTTGATGAGCCGGCCGCTGCGCAATACGTGGCAACCAGCTATACCAACTGCCACATTGTTGAGGTCATCCCCACGGGCGAGCAGTACGGTTTTGCCGTGTCCAAGGATAACCCCGGCCTTTTGCAGGCCATCAACGATGCCATGATTTCTCTCAAGAAGGATGGCACCTTTGACAGGATCTTCCTCAAGTACTTCCCCGACCTCAAGCCACCAAGCCTGGGTACGTAAGCCCTGGAGCGCCCCGCGCTCACAAACTATGAAACGTTGAGTAAACCGAGAAAATACAGCACCGTCTTCACTGTCCTGCGCCCGTGGCTGGTCATGGTGGCGGTGCTGTCGCTCTTGGTGAGTTTTATGGCGCCTCCTACGCAGGCGCAGGGACTCACGGTAAAGAAGACCACGGCCACCTCCAATCAAATCACCGGAAACCAGATCATCGGCGGAGTGCCCACGCGTATCACCTGGGAAGCCACGGTTGACAGAAACGAAGCGGTTAAGCAGATTACCCTCGTATTTCCCGAGGGCTCCTCACTCGGCGAGCACGCCAACACCAAGGCTACCGTGCTCGAAGGCACCATACGCCTTGACACCAAGTTCACGAGCACCATATCCAACACCCAAACGGTTGTGGTATTTGACGAGCTGGTGGAGTCCGATTTGCTCATTCGCCTGGAGATGTTCTACGTTGCCCTGCCTGAAGCGAGCGGCGAGTATACTCTCACAGGCAGCTATATAGACGCCACAGGCAGAGAGATCAAGCTTGAGGAATCGCAGACAATCTCGGTGATTGCTGCCACCACGGTAGACCAAATCACCCAGTGGATGGATGATCAGCCCTGGGTTGAGGCGTGGAACTCGGTGCTTTTTCTCAAGATATTCCTGAACCCGCAGTATCTGGTTGCCTCGGTGCCGGCTCTGTTTTTTGGTTGGCTCCGCTCGCTGGGTCTGGTACTGGTGGGCTTTCCGCTGGCTATTCCCATAGGCCTGGGTATATCCTTCTTGCGCATGGCTCGCTTTGGGGTCATACGTTTTTTTGCTGCCATCTACGTTAACGTAATCCGTGGTACGCCGCTCTTTTTGCAGATATATATTGCCTTCTTTGGCCTGCCCTTACTCGGGGTGAGCCTCGACTCCTATGTGCTCGGCATCATAGTGTTGGCGGTGAACTCCAGCGCCTACCTGGCCGAGATTTTCCGAGCCGGCATCCAGTCTATCCACAAGGGGCAGTTTGAGGGTTCGGCCTCTCTGGGCATGAACCCGGTGCAAACAATGTTCCATGTTATCTTGCCGCAGACCATTCGCCGGGTCATCCCCACCGCTACCAGCGAATTCATTCTGCTTTACAAGGACACCGCCCGGTTGGCTGCCGTAGGGGTTATGGAGCAGATGATGTTTGCCAAGTCTCTGGTGGCCTCCTCGGGCAATATGACGCCCTACATTGTGTCTGCGGGTTACTACCTGCTGGTCACCCTGCCGCTGACCAAGATCATCGCGGAGTTTGAGAAAAAACTTGCCGCTGCTGAGGGTAGCACCGAAGCACCGGTTAAAAAGCCCAAACGCAGACTCTTTGGCATAGGGAGTATTGAAACCTTGATTCCCCAGAAAAAACCTGATGAGCCGCTGGAAAACTCAAGAAGTGCAAAAAAACTCAGATTGGACGAGGAGGAGGGCCCCCATGACAAGCATGATTAACTCCTCTGAGCAGCCGGTAGTCCGCATCATCGACCTCCACAAGTACTTTGGCTCCCTCGAGGTGCTCAAGGGCGTTGATATTGAAGTGAGCAGGGGAGAGGTTGTCACTATTTTAGGCCCCTCAGGCTCGGGCAAGTCAACGCTGCTGCGGTGCATCAATCTACTAGAAAAACCCACAGAGGGAGAAATCTGGTTTGAGGACACCTGCATCACCGACCCCAAGACCAACATCAACAAGGTGCGTGAGCACGTAGGTATGGTGTTTCAGTCCTTCAACCTGTTTCCGCACTTGTCTGCCAAGGGCAACGTTATGCTGGCGCTCAGAAAGGTGCAAAAACGCTCACGCGAAGAGGCCGAGGCAATTGCCCTGGAGCAGCTCGCAAAAGTGGGCCTTTCTGATAGGGCAGAGTACATGCCCTCGCAGCTCTCCGGCGGTCAACAGCAACGAGTGGCTATTGCGCGCTCTCTTGCTATGGACCCCCACGTTATGCTCTTTGACGAGGTCACCTCTGCTCTTGACCCTGAGCTGGTGCGCGGAGTACTCGACGTTATGCGTCAACTTGCCCAAGGCGGCATGACCATGATAGTGGTCACCCACGAAATGGGCTTTGCCCGCGACGTAGCAGACCGAGCCGTTTTCATGGACGAGGGCGTCATCGTAGAACAAGGCACCCCCGAAGCCGTGTTCGATCACCCCAAACACGACAGAACCAAAGACTTCTTGGGTCACATCATCTGAGAGTTAAGAGTTAAGAGAGAAGAGAGAAGAGAGAAGAGAGAAGAGAGAAGAGAGAAGAGAGAAGAGTTGGCGTTTAACTCTTCTCTCTTCTCTCTTAACTCTTCTCTTTTTTTGTATACTGTTTAACAACTATCCACCTCGAGAAGGGCGCAACTATGAAGATCAAAGTCACTGGCCGCAAAATGACCGTCAGCGATGCATTAAGGTCTTATGTTGAGGAAAAGATCGGCAGTTCACTCAAAGTATTCAACATCACACCAATGAACGTAGAAGTAGTATTGCGAATGGAGAAAAACCCCGCCAATCCCAAGCCCGCAGTAGCAGAAGTCACTCTGGTAACCAAAGGTCATATCATCCGCACGGAAGAGGCCGAGGAGGACATGTATGCCGCAATCGACGTGGCTGCCGCCAAAACAGAGCGCCAGCTGCGTAAGTATAAAACCAAGGTCATCGATCGCCGTCAGGCCGGCAAAAAACTGGGCGAAGTGCTGCCCAGTGAGGAGCTGGTGCCGCCGCTAGACGAGCACCTGGCAAACCTTGACGACGACGGTCATATCGTACGCGTCAAAGAAATTGACCTCGAAGCACTGAGCGAAGAAGAGGCTCTCTTGCAAATAGACCTGTTAGGACACGATTTCTTCGTGTATAATGATAACAACACAGGAGCGGTCAATGTAATCTACCGCCGTAAGGACGGTAGCTACGGACTGCTCAAGCAACGCCTTGAAACTTTGGAAGACGAACTCTAAACGCAGACAGCAAGGTAAGAAAGGCAGCCAGGTAATGAGTGTTGCCAACAGAAGAAAAAACGCAGCAAAAGGCAACTTGAGCAAATGGATAGTCAGCACCGGATTGGTGCTCTGTCTGGCCATGAGCGTTGTGATGCTCTACCCTGCGCTTCAAAACTATTACATTGCCTATAGAGTCAACGAGCAGCTGCTGCAAGAACATGCCGCAGTTGAGGATCGCAACAGCCACATTCGCTCGCAAATCGCCTATCTTAACACCCCGGAAGGTATATCCGACCGCGCCCGGGAGCGTTTTGGCTGGACACCGCACGGTGAGCAGGCGGTCAACATAACGGGGCTTGCCATCTCTGAGTCATCAACGGTGCTGCCGCAGGCTGTTCCCAACGGATCGGGCGAGCTCACCGAAACCTGGTGGATTAAATTCCTCGATGTGTTCTTTGCCATAGAGGAGGCGCCGGTGCCCGACCCAATACCGGATCCATTCATCCCTTGAGTTTTCCTCGTTCATGATTAAAGCTGCCATCGATATAGGCACGGTAACCACCCGTTTGCTGATTGCTGACTGTGCAAGTGGTAACCCCGAGACTCTTGAGTGTCACCAGATTATCACCAACATAGGCGAGGGTCTCACCACCAGCGGGCTTATCTCTGACTTTGCCCAGGACAGGCTGATGCATGCGCTGCTGAGGTTCAAAGAAGTGATAGGTGACTATGAGTTTCAGTATGCAATAGACGGCAAGGGGGATCTTTCGATTCCCGTCAAGGCTGTAGCCACCTCGGCCATGCGTGATGCTGCCAATGCCTCTGAGGTGCTTGCCTGGCTGCATAAATACGGCTTTAACGTTGAAGTCATCAGCGGAACAAGGGAGGCCGAGCTGTCTTTCAAGGGCACCCTCAGCGGCTTCTCCTCGCTTGTAGAGCCCGTGATGAGCATCGACGTAGGCGGCGGCTCAACAGAGCTTATCCTGGGCACCAGTGACGCAACCATACTAAACTCTCATTCCTTTGACATAGGCAGCAGACGCATTACCGAGATATTTCTTGCCGCTGACCCGCCCAGCAGTGAACAGCTACTTGCCGCCCGCTCCTGGATAGCCGAGCAAACCGCTGCGGTTCTATCTGCCTTTCAGCAACGTCCTTCAGTGCTCATCGCCGTAGCCGGAACCGCCACCTCAGCCATCACCATCCGAGATGGAATAACACGCTACGACCGAGCCTTGGTCCACGGCAAACGTCTCACCAAAGCACAATTGGAAGCTATAATCACCAGCTTGTCACTCCTGAAGCTCGAGGATCGCAAACAGGTTCCGGGCCTAGACCCTGGTCGCGCCCCCGTCATCATAGGCGGCCTCATCACCCTGGCAACCCTGATGGAGGCCCTGCATATAGACAGCTTAGTTGTCAGTGACACTGACATCCTCCAAGGAATACTCCTCGCGTGAGATGAGACAGGGAGTTTTCACCTACTCTGTTGTTCCTCTGTCACATTTGTTCTGCTAGAATACTCATTCGTGTGCGTCGTTAGCTCAGTTGGTAGAGCAGAGGACTTTTAATCCTAAGGTCGCGGGTTCGATCCCCTCACGACGCACCAAACTAACCTCAAAGGGGAGCGTGGCGGAATTGGCATACGCAGTGGACTTAAAATCCACCGCCGCGAGGCTTGAGGGTTCGAGTCCCTCCGCTCCTACCAATTTGCTCTGGTGAGGCTCAAGCCTCACCAGAGCAAATTCTTAAGCGGAGGGACTCGAACCCGTGAGGGGTTTTTGCGTTAAACAAACGAGCCAGTGGCTCGTTTGTAGCAAAAACGTCCGAGCGCTTGCGCGAGGTCCACGCGGATTTGCGAAGCAAATACACGCGAGTCCCTCCGCTCCTACCAATTTGCCCTTTTGCCATTTGCGTGTCAGTTTTTATACAAGAGACATGCGCAAGAGCCAAACCTGCTACTATTTTTGTGGATGAAGGAGGTTAGATGGCTTCAAGAAAAAAACGCAAAAAGGCAGGCCAGAAAAAACCGATAGTTCCATTTGTAATTCTCGTGTTCTTTATTTCGCTACTTTTTCTACTGGGCATTGGCGCAACCAGTGCCTTGGCGGTGGTTGATAAGTGGCTGGAGGATGTACCTCCCATCTCAAATTTTGAGGAGTACAACAACGCTGAGAAAACCAAGGTCTACGCAAACGACGGCGTAACCTTGATTGGGTCGTTTTACTTCTACGACCGCGAACCGGTGCAGCCTCATCAGGTTTCCCAATATCTCTTCAACGCGATCATTGCTGTTGAGGATGAACGTTACTGGCAGCATAGTGGCGTTGACTTCTACGCTATAGCACGTGCGGCTGTCAACGACATCCTAGGTGGCAGCACGCAGGGTGCCTCCACCATCACGCAGCAGCTGGTGCGCCAAACGGTGCTCCAGGCTGAGGCCAACGACATCACCCTTGAGCGCAAGGTGCGCGAGATCTACCTCGCCATTGAGCTGGAGAAGCTCTACAGCAAAGAAACGGTATTGATGATGTATCTCAATACCATCAACTTTGGTGACGGCGCCTACGGCATTCAGTCTGCGGCCATGCATTACTTCACCAAAAATGCCTCTGAGCTCAATCTCGCCGAGGCGGCACTGCTGGCCGGAATTCCCCAGCAGCCAACCTATAACAACCCTGTGTACTACCCGCAAAACGCCCTTGACAGGCGAAACGCCGTGCTCGATCGTATGTACGTCAACGGCTACATAACCCTGGAAGAGTGCGAAGAAGCACAAGCAACCCCAATAGAACTCAATATCAACTACACTCCTGACGACGGCATCTACCTTGTGCCCTATTTCACCTCTTATGTGCGCAACGTCCTTGAACGGCAATACTCAACCAACACAGTCTTTGGGAGCGGCCTCACCGTTGTCACCACCATCGACTTGGGTCTGCAGGCTTGGGCTGAGTATGTCTGCGCTGAGCGCGAGGCCGGGATTGACTGGGACGTTGAGATGGGCCTTACTACGGTTGATCCGCGCAACGGCCATATCCTCGCCATGCGCGGAGGCAAGGATTTCTACACCGATCAATGGTCTTCGTCCAGCGATATGAGTCGCCAGCCGGGATCATCGTTCAAGACATTTGGCATGATAGCGGCACTTGAGCAAGGTTTTTCACCGGGCACACCGGTTTCGGGCTCGGCCACTATTGAGTACGAGGGCTGGAGGGTTGCCAACTACGGCAACGCCAATCTGGGAAACCTCACCTTGCAATCAGCCACCTGGATGTCTTCTAACACCGCCTTTGTGCGCGTGGTAAGGGCCGTTGGGCCCAGCGCCATCATCGACGTGGCCCACCGCTGTGGCATCACGAGTGACCTGGCCCCGGTTAATTCCGTGGTGCTGGGCTCGCAAGGTGTCAACACCCTTGAGATGGCCTCGGCTTATGGGACCATCGGCAATAACGGCGTGTTTGTGGAGCCCACTGCCATCACTTTGATTCTTGACAGCAACGGCAACGTTATCTATGAGCATGAGCCGGTAGGCGTGCAGGCGCTCACTCCTGAGATTGCCCATGCGGCCACCAATGTTCTCAGAGGAGTCATCACCTCTGGTACCGCCCACCGCGCCGTGGTGGTTGGTCATGACGCCGGAGGCAAAACGGGTATCTCCGAGGATTACCGCGATGCCTGGTTTGTAGGGTTTACCCCGCAGCTCGCTACGGCCATGTGGCTTGGCTGCCGCGAGGAGCGCAACACCGGTTACACGGCTGAGGACTGGGTGTGTCCATTTTGGGGCATGTATATGAGTGGCGCTATGGATGGACGCGAGTATGTTCCCTTTCCTGTTGCGGGCCCTCCGCTTTACAATTCCGCAGCAACCTTCATGACTCCTGGCGAAAAGGAGGCTGCTGACGCAGAAGCCGAACGAAAACGTAAGGAAGAAGAGGAAGAGCGCGAAAGGGAAGAAGCGGAAAAACCAAGGGATCCAGAGGTGCCCAAGGAACCCACTGATCCTACTCCTGGACCCACGCCTGATCCCGGTGGAACCACGCCGCCTTCCCCTATAGGTCCTGGCTCTCTCTGCTATGCAACAATGAGGGAATGATGAGGCTTTTTCGATAGCTATAGTCGCTCTGCAAAATCTCTTTGAGCCCGAGATACGGCTGCCAACCCAGCTGCTCTCGGGCTTGTTGTATGTTGGCGATTAGCTTGGCCGGGTCGCCGGGGCGCCGGGGGGCGTATTCATAGGCAAACGGAAAGAGCTCCAGGGCAGCGTTAACCACTTCATTGACGCTGTAACCCTTGCCAGAGCCCAGATTGAGCAGGAGTGAGTTTTTTTCTTGGGCGAGGTACTCCGCACCTTGAACGTGCGCCTTGGCCAGATCGGTCACGTGCACGTAGTCGCGGATGCAGGTTCCGTCGGGTGTAGGGTAGTCATCGCCAAAAATCTGGAGCTTATCGCGCTGACCGAGTGCGGTTTGCATGATGAGGGGAACGAGCCAGGTGAGCTGGTCTTTATCGAGCCCAATTTCAAGGGTTGCATCGGCTCCCGCCACATTAAAGTAGCGAAAGATGCAAAAGTTAAGGCCGTGCGCCTCAGAGACCCACTTGATCATGCGCTCAGACGCGAGCTTGGTTTCGCCGTAGGGGTTGATGGGTAGGGTGTAGTCGTCTTCAAAACACTCGCCTTTGGGCGGTTCTCCGTAGACGGCGGCAGTTGAGGAGAACACCATGTTGTTAACACCGCTCTCTACGAGGGCCGCAAGCATCTGCCGTACGCCTTCAACATTGTTGTGGTAGTACGCTAGGGGTTGGGCAACGCTCTCGGACACGATAAGCTTTGCAGCAAAATGCATGGCTACCTCAACGGGGCCGGTGGCCCGTTCGACTTCTAACACCTCTGCAATGCGCGTTTTATCAAGTATGTCGCCCTCATAAAAACGCGCGCTTGGATGCACGGCGTTTGCTCGGCCGGTTGAAAGATTGTCATAGACAACCACCTCGTGCCCCGCACGTATCAACTCATATACCGTGTGCGAGCCAATATAACCCGCTCCGCCGGCAACAAAGACCTTCATGCAGCACCTCACCTTTCAGTTTGCTGAGATAAAGTCTGTTAATATCATAAACTATAATAAAGAAAGTATGGAGTTGCTTGTGTGAGGCTGGGCATAGTTGTTTCAGAACCCGGAGGCCTCCGCCAAACCGCGGGTCTTAATTCGCTACGCGAATAGCCCCGCGCGCGCTCCGGAACCTGAAACAACTATGCCCAGCCTCACGCAGGCTGAACCATGCTAGTTTACAAGGAGGCTTTTTTGGACATCGAACGACAAATTCAGGTTTTCTTGAGCGGAGGCGCCAATGTGGTGCCCCTCGAGGCATTAAAAGAAAAGCTCAAAAAGGGAACACCGCTTCGCGTAAAGCTGGGAGTAGACCCCACGGCACCGGATTTGCATCTGGGTCACGCGGTGCCCCTGCGAAAGCTCCGCCAACTGCAGAACATCGGCCACCAGGTAGTCCTGATCATCGGCGACGGCACGGCTCTCATTGGCGACCCTTCTGGGCGCAACTCAACGCGGCCGCCGTTGACCGCTGAGGAGATTGCCGAAAACGCTGCTACCTATGTGAGCCAGGCCTTCAAGATACTCAACAAAGAAAAGACCGAGCTGGTCTGGAACGGCAACTGGCTCACGCCGCTTACTTTGGCCGAGATACTGCGCCTCTCCTCAAATTTCACTGTGGCACGCATCCTTGAGCGCGATGATTTCTCCAATCGCTATAAACAGGAGCAGCCCATCTCGCTCCATGAGTTTTTGTACCCGGTGATGCAGGCCTATGATAGCGTAGTGGTAGAGGCCGACATGGAGATAGGCGGAACCGACCAGCTCTTCAATCTGCTCGCCGGCCGCGAGCTCATGGAAAAAATGGGCATGGAGCCGCAGGTTTGCCTCACGCTGCCCCTGTTGGAGGGTACTGACGGCAAGAACAAGATGTCCAAGACTTATGGCAACTACATCGGCATTACCGATGAGCCCGCCGACATGTTTGGCAAGGTCATGAGCATTCCGGACGAGCTGATGCCCCGCTATTATCACCTCACCTCCTCTTACGACCTTTCTGAGGTTGAGGAAATACTCGCCGCGCTGGAAAGCGGGAGCCTGCACCCCAACCTTGCAAAGCGCCGCCTGGCGGCTAATATCGTTATCGAGTACTGGGGTGCAAACGCGGCCGTAGAAGCAGAGGCGGCCTTTGACAAGGTGTTCAAGGACCACGGCCTGCCTGAGGATATCCCCGTCTTTGAAGGCGAGCTCGTTGTTGATGACTCTGGCGAAGTGTATCTGCCTCAGCTGTTGGCAGCAAGTGGCTTGGCTGCCTCAGCGAGTGAGGCACGGCGTTTAATAGACAACGGCGGCGTCAAGGTAGCTGGCGAAGCCCAGCCAGCCGGAGCGTACCACACTGCCGCCGCAATACTCATTGGTTCAGTACTGCAAGTAGGTAAACGCAGACATATAAGAATCGAGTAGGTATGAGCATACTGTTTGCAAAGGTAGACTATCTTTCCAAGGATTACACCGTTGAGCACGGATACGTACTGGTTGAAGGTGCCACAATAGTGTACGCCGGTCCGGATGACCCGCGGCAGAATCCAAGCCTCGATGCAGGCAAGCCAGAGCTCATACCCACCAAGGGCACGCTTCTCATCCCCGGGCTCTATAACATACACACGCACATCCCCATGACTCTGCTCAGGGGCTACGCTGAGGGGCTCAAGCTTGACGAATGGCTGCATACCAAGGTCTTTCCCTTTGAAGCCCTTATAAGCCCCCAGGCGGCCTTGCACGCCTCCGAGGTGGCCATTGCAGAAATGCTGCGCTTTGGCACCGTGGGCTTTAGCGACATGTACAACTTTACTCACGAGCGCGCCGAGGCGGTCTGGGCCAGCGGCATCAAGGCTAATCTGAGCTACGGCACGGTAGTGTTTGATGAGGAGCAGCGCTATGAGGACCTGCCGCAAAAAGACGAGCTGGAACAACTGGTCAAGACCTACCACAACACCGCAGACGGCCGTCTCAAGATGGACCTCTTTGTGCATTCGGAGTATCTCTCTAATCCTCACGTAACCCAAGGGGCAGGGGAGCACGCTCGCGCGATGGGCGTCAGCACACACATCCACCTGAGCGAGACCGAGAAGGAGCACAAAGAAGCAAAGGAGCGCCGCGGCGGCCTCACGCCCACGGCATTCTTTGACTCGCTCGGCTTCTTTGCTCAGCCCTGCACGGCGGCGCACTGCGTGTGGACGGAGCCTGAAGACTGGCAGATTATGGCCAAAAGGGGAGTTACCGCCGCCCATAATCCCTGCTCCAACGCCAAGCTCGCCTCAGGCATCGCGCCGCTTGCGGGCATGCTCGGTGCCGGTGTCAACGTAGGCCTCGGCACCGATGGCGTTGCCTCCAACAACAATCTCAACATCATGAAGGAGCTCTACTCAGCCGTACTGTTTGCACGAGCACGCGAGCTGGATCCCCAGGTTGTCACCACTCAGCAGGCACTCGCTATGGCCACCATAAACGGCGCAAAAAGTCAGGGTAGAGAAAACGCCGGCTTCATCGCCGAAGGAGCAGCGGCAGACCTCGTGCTGCTCAATACAGAGGGCCCCTGGATGCAGCCCGTGCACAGCCAGAGAAACAACCTGGTCTACTCCGCTCAGGGCTCAGATGTCTGCCTCACTATGGTCAACGGCAGGGTGCTCTACAGCCACGGAGAATACAAAACAATAGACCTTGAGCGTGCCACAGCTGCCACCAGTCAAGCCGCACGGGAAATTGTTGCAAGCTTGTCGCAATAAAAGTGAAAAGTTTGATATAGTATGACGTCTTATCAAGCGGTCTTTTTTGTATTGCGCTTTTAAGAAATTTAAGGGCCAAGCAAGGGAGTTCGGTTATCAGGATGCATACCTCAAACATAGAGAGGAGTGTTTATGAGTGATCTCATCGAGATCCGCTGGCACGCACGAGCCGGGCAGGGCGCTATCACGGCCTCCAAACTGCTAGCAGAAACAGCACTATTGAAAGGCAAGTACATTCAAGCGATGCCAGAATACGGGCCGGAACGCACCGGCGCGCCACTCAAGGCCTACACACGTATCAGTGATGTGCCTATCGATGTCCACAATAACATCGTTAAGCCCACCATCGTGGTAGTCCTTGATGACACCCTTCTGCCGGTTGTGGATGTGTTGGAGGGCTTGGACGAAAACGGAATCCTTCTTATCAACACAACCAAGAGCATCGACCAAATTCGTGATGAGCTGGGAGTAGCTCCCACCATCAAGATCGCAGTGGTTGATGCAAAGCACATTGCACTTGATACCATCAAACGTGACATGCCCAACACCCCCACCGTGGGCGCATTGGTACAAGTTGCCAAGATGGTCACTGTGGAAGCCCTCAAGGAAAATCTGATTATTGACTTTGGCAAGAAATTCACGCAAGACGTGGTGGATGCAAACCTTGCTTCAGTAGACAGAGCCGCTCAGGAGGTGGTAAGCCAATGAAGCATATGAATAGAACCTACGAAGATGTGTCCACGTACGAGCACTGGACTGCTGACAAATTTCTGCCTGGCGGCATAGTCAACGATCCGGGCAACTCCATGATGTATATCACTGGTGGTTGGCGCTCCAACAGACCAGTGTGGAATAAAGACAACTGCAACGACTGCATGCTCTGCTGGGTACACTGCCCCGACTCCGCCATTTTGGTGGAGAACCAAAAGATGGTCGACATTGACTTTGAGCACTGCAAAGGCTGTGGCATGTGCGCCGTTGAGTGTCGTTTTGACGCAATCGAAATGATTGTAGAGCCCGACAGCCTCAGCGCGGAAGGAGGCAACTAATGGCAAACGTAACCGTATTAGGCGCCACCGGCAACCAAATGGTAGCCGAGGCCTTTAGGCAGGCCAAGGTTGATGTTCTTCCCGCCTATCCCATTACCCCCCAAACAACTATGGTAGAAAACTTTGCCAAGTACGTGGCCGATGGCCGCGTGCACACCGAGTACGTTGCAGTAGAAAGCGAGCACTCCGCACTGAGCGCCTCCATTGGTGCTTCAGCTGCCGGCGCCCGCGTAGCCACCGCAACCGCAGCACAGGGTCTTGCCCTGATGTTTGAGGAGCTCTACATTGCCTCCGGCATGAGACTCCCCATCGTAATGGCCAACGCCAATCGTGCGCTCTCTGCCCCCATCAACATTCACGGCGATCACTCTGATGTCATGAGCTGCCGCGACTGCGGATGGATAGTCCTCTTTGCCGAAACCGCACAAGAGGCCTATGATCAAACCATCATCTCGTTTCCCATTGCAGAAAACCCCAACGTGTTGCTGCCCGTCATGACCACGCTTGATGGTTTTGTCACCACGCACGCTATGGAGCGCTGCGAGCTCATGGATGACGACACCGTAGCCGCCTATGTAGGCGACAGAGTGCCAGAAAATGCCCTCATCGGCGGCCCAAAGGCCGTATCTCACGGTATGTTCTCATCCCTTGGTGGCCCCTACTTCAAGCTCAAAAAGGTACAACGCGAGGCACTGGAGAACTCCAAGCCTTACATTCAGGCCGAGGGTGACAAGTGGGCCGCAATCACCGGTCGTAAGTTTGAGTTTGTTGAGAAGTGGGAGTGCGACGATGCTGATTACATCATGGTAATCGCCGGCTCATCTGCCGGAAACGCCCGCGTGGTTGCCAGAGAGCTCAGGGCCGAAGGCCTCAAGGTAGGCATCGCACGTATCCGTCTGTATCGCCCCTTCCCGGTTGCTGAGCTCGTGGACATCCTCAAGGATGCCAAGGCCGTAGCCGTTCTTGACAGAAGCGATTGCTTTGGCGCACAGTTTGGCCCCATTGGCCTCGATGTAGCCTCTGCACTCTATTCTGCGGGTGCTCAAGTTCCTATGCGCAATTACATCTACGGTCTCGGCGGAGCCGACGTCACATTGGACGCTTTACGTCAAGCCTTTACCGAGCTGCCCCAAGTGGCAAGCGGTGAGCTTGATCAGAGCCTTAACTATCTGGGAGTGAGGTAGATCATGGCTAACATCAAACAGCTTTCTGAAATCAACGAGCGCCTCGTGGGAGGTCATCGCCTTTGTGGTGGCTGCGGAGCCTCGGTGGCGGTCAGGCAGATTCTGATGGGCGCCGGCCCCGACACCGAAGTAGTCGTTGCCGTTGCTACCGGCTGCCTTGAGGTGTCAACCACGGCCCTGCCGTTTACCTCCTGGGACTGCTCCTTTATCCACAATGCCTTTGAGAATGCCGCTGCAACCATCACGGGTGTTGAGGCTGCCTACAAGGCACTCAAGGCCACCGGCAAGATTGCCAAAGACAAAGAGATCAAGTTCATCGCCTTTGGCGGCGACGGCGGAACCTATGACATTGGCCTGCAGGCGCTTTCCGGCGCTCTGGAGCGCGGCCATGACTTTGTGTATGTGTGCTATGACAATGGTGCCTACATGAACACCGGCATCCAGCGTTCTTCGGCCACGCCTTCTCACTCCTGGGCAACCACCTCAGAGGTAGGAGCGGTCATCCCCGGCAAGCCGGAGCGTCGTAAGGATCTTACTTCCATCGTGGCTGCGCATCATATTCCCTTTGCCGCGCAGGCATCTGTGGGCAACTGGAAAAACCTGGTAGAAGTGTCAGAAAAGGCCTTCAATACGCCGGGCCCAGCCTTCTTGAACGTCTTGGCTCCCTGCCCCAGAGGTTGGCGCTACACGAGCGAGAAGACCGTTGAGATCTCTAAGTTGGCCTTCCGCACCAAGTTCTGGCCGATCTTTGAGATTGAGAACGGCAAGTGGTCCATGAAAGAGATCCGTGAGAAGGATCTGCTGCCCATTGAGGAATTCCTCAAGACGCAGGGTCGCTTTGCACACCTCTTTAAGCCTGAGAACGAGCATCTTATTGCCGGCATTCAGGCCGAGGTCGATGAGTATTACGACTACGTAAAAAGCATGTGCGCAAAGTAGTTCTTTGAAATTTAGTGTTGGCAGACGTTGATTGAATGGTGGTAGTGTTTTGTGCCCGAGTAATTTTCAATCCGCATCGGCTCTCTCAAGCACCAGGAAGTACCTCGCAGTACTACTGGTGCTTGTTATTGCCTTAAGCGGAATAAGTGGAGGCTTGCTGCTTGGTTGTAATGGCGGTAGCGTAGGCGAGCCTAAAGAGTTAAACCGCCAGATAGTCATCGGCTCTATGGTAACCGAGGACATCCTGCCCATGTGGGTGGCAGAAGATGAGGGCATCTTTGCCGAATACGGCTTGGATGCAACCGTCATGACCTTTCAAAGTGCCCAGGAGCTCTCCACCGCCGTGGCGAGCGGCTCAGTGGACCTGGCCATGACCGACATCATGGTCTCCGCCACGCTCACTGCCTCCGGCACCCCGGTGGTCATGGAGTGGGTGACCCTTGGTGCCACTCCTGCCCAGGGACGCTTTGGTATCTTGGCCAGCCCTGAGAGCGGTATCACCTCCTTGAAGGATCTTGCCGGCGTGCCCATTGGCGTGGGATCCAACACGGTGCCTGAGTACGTCATGTATGGGCTGATGCGCAATGCGGGGATTCCTGATGACCAGATAGTGGGCGAGGAAATCAAAAAGGTCCCCGTGCGCTACGAGATGATGGCGTCAAACCAGGTGGCAGCTGCTGCCTTGCCCGGTGCACTCCTCACTCTTGGCGAGGCAACCGGCATGGTGTTAGTGGCCGATGATTCCACCGGCGAAAACCTCTCGCAGAGCGTCATGATCTTCAGAGAAGATGCCCTGGCTAACACTCAAAACGGTCTTTTGCTCACCGAGACCCTGGCTCTGGTATGGAATGATGCAGTAAACCGCATCAACGCCAACCCCGAGAACTACCGCGATCTCTTGGTAGAAAAAGCCCAGCTACCGGTGCCAATTCAGGACGTGTATGTGATTAGTGAGTATCCTCTTACCGCCAGGCCAACTTTGGAAATGGTCACCCCGGTCCTCGAGTGGATGTACAAAAAGGGTTATCTAGAGATAGAGCTCACCTACAACCAAGCAACCGGAGCCTTCAAAAAATAACTGTCATCCTGAGCGAAGCAGCGCTCTTTGCTGCGCAGCCGAAGGACCTAGTCAATAAACAAACGGTTCACAAAACGTAGTCACTACCACACCAAGGAGCAAGACAATTGAGCAACATTTCCCTGGAATTCAAGCAGGTCTCCAAGACCTACGAAGGCAAGGCAGGAGAGGTTGAAGCACTCAAAGACCTCTCTCTTTGCGTTGTCGAGGGGGAATCCTTGGCGATCATCGGCCCTTCAGGCTGCGGCAAATCAACCCTCTTGTTGCTGGCATCAGGCTTGCTCGGGGACTTTCGGGGCAAAATCTCCATCAAGGGCAAGCCCGTAACAAAGCCGCGCCTTGAAACCGGGCTCATACTGCAGGATTACGGCCTGCTGCCCTGGAAGACCGTTTTTGAGAACGCCGACCTGGGGCAGCGCATCCGCAAGGTGCCGCGCCCAGAGCGCCTTCTGCGTACCGAGCAGATCCTTCAACAGGTTGGTATTCAGGACTTCTCCAAAAACTATCCCGGAGAGCTCTCAGGCGGCATGCGCCAGCGCCTTGCTCTGGCTCGCGTGCTCACCCTCGAGGTAGACCTCCTGTTGATGGATGAACCCCTCAGCTCCCTTGACCTGGAGCTGCGCGAAGGCCTGCAAGAACTGCTCCTCAAGCTCTGGCGCCAAAGAGGATACACCCAGCTTATCGTAACCCACTCAATCGACGAAGCCGTATACCTGGGTGAGCGGATACTGGTCATGAGCCCGCGCCCGGGCCGCATCGTCACCGAAATAGCAAACCCCCTTGCCGGCAGCACCGGCTACCGCTCAACCCCCGAGTACTTCGCCAAAGCAACCGAAGTCCGCGCTGCTTTGGAACAGAGGGACGGGGTTGGTGTACCACTTTTTGAGGCAAAAAGTGGTACACCAACCCCGTCCCTCTGTTCCAAAGCAGACTCGTACCTGGGAGAGTCCGATGCATCGTAGACTCCTGGGATATGCGCTTGCGCTCTTCATCATCTTGCTCAGCTGGCATGTGCTGTCGCTTATCGTCAACAGCCCGGCCTTGCCTACGCCCTTGCAAACGGTGCCCATGCTGGTTACCTATGGCGCGCAACTGGGGCCTGACTTTCTGGTCAGTTTCTATCGAGTGCTCATCGCTATGATAATCGGTACGGCTATCGCCATGCCGCTCGGCTTGGCAATAGGCCGCTCGCCGCGCCTGGATACCGTCTTTGGGCCACTACTCTATATTCTGTATCCCATTCCCAAGATTGTCTTCTTACCCATATTACTGGTGCTTTTAGGCATTGCCGATGCCCCCAAGATTGTGCTCATTGCCCTCACCATATTCTTTCAAGTGCTGATAACCGTGCGCGATGCGGCCAAAGAAGTGCCCGAGGCCTCGGTGCTCAGCATACGCTCGCTCGGCGCAAGTCGCATGGACGTATTCTTGCATGTGGTGATTCCGGCTTCGCTGCCGGCGCTCTTTACTGCTCTCCGCATTTCGTCAGGAACGGCAGTAGCTATACTCTTCTTTGCAGAAGCGATTGCCGGCTCCACGGGTCTGGGACACTTCATCATCGACTCGTGGGCCATGCTCAGCTATCCGCGTATGTTTGCCGGAATCATTGCTATGGCATTTTTGGGGGTCATCCTCTACGAAATCTTTGATATCCTTGAGAGAAGACTCGCCCGCTGGAGATAGGCAGATAAAGATGCAAGAAGAGCGCGAAGTACATTCAGAGCTGGCTATCCATGATTTACAAAGGCGCCTTACCCTGCTGGGCTATCGTCTGGGAGAGGAGGCAGAAAAAGGGCTCTTTGGAGAGCTCACTGCCTCAGCAGTAACTTCATTTAAAGTATCAAACGGGCTGGGCAGCGATGACACGCTCGATCAAAACACCTGGACCGCACTCAAAGACGCTACCATGCAGATGGGCGACAGGCCGCTCTACCTCCACATTCCCCACTTTAGAGGACGCGACGTAGCGGAGTTGCAGGCAGCGCTTTCCTCAATGGGATTTCCCTGCTTTATCGACACCAGCTTTGGCGGAGAAACAGAACAGGCGCTAGGGGAGTTTCAAAAAAACATGGGTCTTGGCCAGTCCGGCATCCTCGACACGGAAACTTTGCAAACGATACAGAGACTCAGGCACATCTGGGACGGCAAGCGAGGAATATACCTCGAAGGACGCCGCGTGCCACCCACTCGCCCACAGGAGGTACTGGAGGCCACGTCGGTTTGCGTATTTGGTATCGACGAGCCCACGCGGGTCATAGCCAACAAGGTAGCCAATCTTGCACGCGCAACCACCATAAACTCACGGGTACTCTGCGCCACGGCGCTGGAAACAGCGCCCAAGAAAGACATGCTGCTCGTTGGCCTCAGGCTGCTCAGTGAGCCAGAAGACCAAAAAGTCGATACCAAAAAGCAAAAGAGGGCCAAAAGCGGCTTATTCCAAAAACCTACTAAGCCCCCGTGTCCGGAGGCTCCCTGCGCCTACCTCAGCTCCGGTGAGGAATTCACTTCCCAGTTAACTGAGGCCATCCAAACGGCGCGAGGCGGAACTCAGCGCGTCACCATAATCATCGACACCCTGCCCCAGAGCAGCGAAGACCTTACTCTGCAACGCCAAATAATCGCCGCCCAAGTCCTCGACGCCCTCTGCCAAGCACAGCAATAACAAACAGGTTTAATAACGGTCAACGCAAAAGACCAGTTCTTCATTCATCATTAGGTCATTCAAACTAAAAACTGTGTTTCAAGATTTACCCATGAGTTTTGCTACGAATTTACGGTTGTGCGCGATTATTTAGTCCGTTTCAGCTCAAATACGAGGAATTTTGTTGCGCACGCAACAAAAAATGATGCTTGGGTATCAATAATGGGCAAAACATCGTTCACAACCGAAAATTTATAGCAGAACTTGCTACTAAAATCTTTTTTTTAGAATCGCCGGTTGCGCGCGCTCACGACACAGTTATGGAAGCAGGGTCTTGAGGGTAACATCTAAACCTTCGCCGATGCTGATGTTGTTGAGGTAGGCGGTTGCCACGGCGCTTCCTCCCAAGAAGAGCAACAGTCCAAAAAATAGCAAAACGCCCACTCTCAAAAAACTCTTCAGGGTAGCTGAAGCTCGCTTTTTACCACGCCTTTGGTTAAGGGGAAAGTCATGGTAGATGTGGATTTGCTTGCCGCTTGGCATGGTGTACACCTGGGCAATAGATTGTTTGGAATCAAAGGGGAGAGGTAGAGCTTGTGTTTTATCCAAGGAAGGAGAAGCAGCGTGGGCGCCACTGATAGCAGCTTGCAAGGAAGGCTCCGTAGCAAGCGGCAGGTCGTCAAAACTACGCCCATCGAGCCGTTTTTTTAGTTCTGCGTTGGCTGAGTCAAGCTCGAGTAGCTCGCAGATACGCGCTGCCAGCTCCTGCTCCAGATGTATCTTGGCATCTATGGCCTTTTGCAACTCCTCGTCCTTGCGAAAGGTCTCTGCGCTGGCTGTTTGAAGGTCGCCCAAAACCTCATCTCGCGTCAACTTTTCTATGGAAACCTGCTCACGCATGGCCTCCAGCTGGGCAAGGAGCATGTGATTGCTGGCTCGCTGAGACTCTAAATCGATAGTGAGCTCGCACAGCAAATCGTCACGTCTATTGAGATTAGTTTGGGTGTCGGTAAGTTCTCGGTAAAGCGTTGCAAAGGATTCCGGAGTAACTTGATACGTGAGATTAGCCTGCTCCAAGCCTTTATCCAGATACGCCAGGGCAGTAGTGAGGTCATCAGCTTTGGCAAGCTCTAGGCCCAGGCAAATATCCTTCTTATTCCCAAAGAACAGAATGTTGCCTACAGCGTAGTTATTGAGTAGGGCGTTTTCCCACATAAGGTCGGTGTCGGTCAACTCATAGAGATAAAAAGAGTCGTGCTTGCCAATATAGAGCATAGGAGAGCCTGATTTCTCATAGACGGACGCGTATTTAAGTAACAAGTACAGCTGTCATCTTAAACTCGATGCAGGGTCTTCTCGTGCAGCTATGACTTTGGGCCAAGCCCCAAGTAACGAGAGGGGAATACCTTACTTGCCCAGGTATGCGTCCAAAGCAGCGCGGAGGATTTCAGACTGGCTGGAGGGTTCAACTCCCTTGATTTTATTTTGCGCGGTGAGTTCTATGAGTCGGGTGTATTGATCTCGGTAGATATAAAAGCCCTTGAAGACGGTCTCACGCGGTTCTTTTTCAGTTTGCAAAGCTTTTTGCAGTTCTGCCTTTTTTGTTGGGACCATGATAACCTCTTTCCATTTTCTTAATTTTCTGCAAGTTTATAGCTTGACATTAGTTGCTCAAGCAAGTATGCTAGCACACTCAAATTAGAAATGCAAGAAAAAATGAAGGATTTCGGGAGAAATGTGGGCGCAAGATGAAAGCTGAACTCGGCACAGAGCTACACCTGATTGACCACTACCAGCAATCACTCGATAAGGCCAAGACCCTGCTCAGCCGAATAGAGGCAAGTAATCAGCAACCTTGCTTTGTGTTGGCACCACGGAGGTGCGGGCAAGAAGAGCTACTCAAGGCATTTGCAGAGATTCATGAGCAGGCCTTGGAGCTGACAGTCTTTGAAGTGAGAGAAAACGGCAGTTGCCAAGAAGTAAGAAGACTGATGCTCACCGAGTTTTTGTCAAACAAGCAAGAGAGAGAAGAGTTAAGAGAGAAGAGTGAAGAGTTAAGAGAGAAGAGTGAAGAAGGGAAGGAGAAAACTGGGGGGAGTGGGGTGGAGAGGCTTGCTTTGCTCACTTTTATTCCTTGGCTTGATGATGAGGCGTCCAGGGGGCTGTCCGACGCAATTGATGAGTTTTTGTTGCAGGGGTATCGGGTTTTGGTGTTTTGTCCGGCACAAAATGACCGTTATCAGAATTTACAGAGCGATAGGCTTGAGATTAGCGCCCTTGAGCTCAAGTTGGCAGGTTACTTTACTCCTCTCGCCTATGAGGATTGCCTCAAGCGCTTTTTGAATGAGTTTTTGCCACTACAGATCCGTTTGGCTGCGGTCTTGGCAGCGTTTCTCGGCAGGTGCACCCTTAAGGAACTCTCTCAACTCAACTATGAGTTGCACTCTGACATCCCACGGCTCTTAGAGGAGCTTCATCCGCTGTTCACTGTGGTTGACTCCGGCTGCGGTATCAAGGCCGATCCGGTATCGTTAGGGCACTTTGAACACGACATAGCCCAGGTCATTACCGAGTATCTGCAAACAGAGGGCCTGCAAGCCAATACCTCGGTAGTTGCCAGTAGAATCACCATGCTCTCTATTACACTCCTTGAGCGGGGAGACCTTGAAAGCTCGCATCAGATCCTCGAGATAGCCGAAGCGCTTATCAAGAAAGAAGCCCGAGGGGCTCGCTCTTTGGGCAGCCCAAATAAAAGCTCGGAGCCTGGTCTTGGAGCCATGAGCCTGGACAGCAACACAGCGCCATCTCCCTATTTTGCCCCTCTGCCTCAAGCCGGCGTTTTGCCTCTCACGGTGCAACTGTTTGGAAAGCTGGAGATTTGTAAAGAGGGAGTGCCGCTTAGAAACAAGTATCTTACCCGCTCAAAGGTCAGACGCTTCGTGGCCTTTCTCGTGCTGAATCAGCCGCGCATGGTGTCCAGGGAGAGCGTGGTTGAGTATCTGTGGCCTTATCTCGACCCGCTGCGAGCACAGAGGAATCTCTACACCAGCTGGTTCATGCTCGCCAGGGGCTTGGGCGCCGAGGGCGTGCGTGACTGCCCTTATCTCTTGAGAAACGGCGAGGTTTACCAGCTAAATCCCGAGCTCATCAGCTTTGACACCGTGCAATTTGAGGCCTTGGCGCGCTCAGTGTTATTTGGGCAGTTAAGTCGTGATGCCCACGAGCAGAGCCTGCTGGAGATTGAGTCTCTCTACCGCGACTCACTGGCGGCTGACATACCACCCGATGAGTTTATTGAGTCCAAGATGGCCGGTTTTCGCTCAAAGATGGTAGACGTGCTGCTTTTTGAGACACGAAAGCGCAGGGCCTCAGGAGAGCTGGAAAAGGCGCTGTTTTGCGTGCAATCAGCCTTTGATCTTGATGAAACGCGCGAAGACGTATTCCGCGAGCTTATGGATACGCAGTTTGAGGCTGGACAACGCACCCTCGCCATGCAGACCTATTTCTCCTGTAAACAGTATCTGGCTGACGAATTGGGCATCTTGCCCTCCAAAAGAACAACAGCTCTCTATCAAGATCTATTACTCGATAACAGCCGCTAACTAATGAGGTACAATCCTTGAGGTTAAGAGTTGAGAGTTAAGAGTTGGTACAGGAGGGACGGGGTTAGTGTACCAATTTTAACTTTGTTAAAATTGGTACACTAACCCCGTCCCTCCTGTACCAACTCTGTGTCATCCTGAGCGAAGCGCAGAGCGCGCAGCCGAAGGATCCAGGAAAACAGACAGAGCTAAGATTTGAGAGTTGAGAATAATGCCGAGTTTCCTTTCTAAAATACTTCGCTCCGGCGAGGATAAGCAGCTGAAGGGCTTTGACGAAATCGTCACGCGCATAGGCGAACTGGAGCCAGCTGCGCAAAAGCTTGACGATGACGAGCTGGCTGCCCGCACCATAGAGTATAAACAGCGCGTAGAAAGCGGCGAGGACATTGATGACTTGCTGCCCGAGGCCTTTGCCACCGTGCGTGAGGCTAGCGTGCGCTCGCTTGGCATGCGGCACTTTGACGTGCAACTCATAGGCGGCATGGCACTCAACGCGGGGCAGATTGCAGAGATGAGAACCGGCGAGGGAAAGACCCTGGTTTCTACACTCGCGGGCTATCTCAACGCATTGAACGACGAGGGCGTGCATATCGTCACCGTCAACGACTACCTGGCAAAGCGCGATAGCGAGTGGATGGGTCGCATCTATAGGTTCTTGGGCATGGAGGTTGGGCTGCTGCAAAATGGCATGAAGCTCGAGGCAAAACGTCCCGCTTACAGCGCTGACGTCACCTACGGCACCAACTCGGAGTTTGGCTTTGACTACCTCAGAGACAACATGGTGCTCAAGCCTGACGACCGGGTTCAGCGCGGACACAAGTTCTCCATCGTGGACGAGGTGGACTCCATCCTCATCGATGAAGCGCGAACCCCCCTCATCATCAGCGGAGCCGGCAGCAGAGCAGCCGAGACCTATGGTCAGTTTGCCCGCGCTGCAACCAATCTGCGCTCCGGCGTAGACTTTCAGATGGATGAAGCCAAAAAAACCATCTACGCCACCGAGAGTGGCCTGCACAAGATGGAGACCCTACTCTCTATATCTGACCTGTACGGTGACCCCAGCGGCATGCTGGTGAACCACCTGCAACAGGCCCTCAAGGCTCAATTCCTCTTCAAAAAAGACGTGGACTACGTGGTTGTTGACGGCGAAGTCAAGATTGTAGATGAATTCACCGGACGCATCATGGAGGGTCGTCGCTATAGCGAGGGGCTCCACCAGGCCTTGGAGGCCAAAGAGCGCGTGCTGGTTAAAGAAGAGAATCAAACGCTTGCCACCATCACTTTGCAGAACTACTTTCGCCTTTACGAGAAGCTCTCGGGCATGACCGGTACGGCCATGACCGAAGACTCTGAGTTCCGCCAAATCTACAAGCTCGCCGTGCTGGCGATTCCACCCAACAGAGAGGTCATCCGCGATGACCGAGTTGACCTGGTGTACCGCACGCTCAAGTCAAAATTCAAGGCCGTATCTGATGACATCATCGAGCGCCACCACAGGGGTCAGCCCTGCCTGGTGGGCACGGTGTCTATTGAAAATTCCGAGCTGCTCAGCGGCCTGCTCAACCGCCGGGGTATACCGCATGAGATACTCAACGCCAAGCATCACGAGCGCGAGGCGCATATCGTGGCGCAGGCCGGGCGTGTGGGCGCGGTTACCATTGCTACCAACATGGCCGGCCGTGGTACCGACATCCTGCTTGGCGGCAACCCTGAGTTTTTGGCCGAAGAGTTGCTGAAAAACGAGGGCTTAGACCCCGAAGAAGTCACCGAAAAGGACCTTGAGCGCATAAGAAAAAAAGCGCAGCTTATCACCAAGGAAGAGCACGATCATGTGGTGGCTGCCGGGGGACTCGCGGTTATCGGCACCGAGCGCCACGAGTCGAGGCGTATCGACAACCAGTTGCGCGGTCGCTCCGGCCGTCAGGGTGACCCGGGGGTCTCGCTGTTTTTTCTCTCTCTTGAAGATGACCTTATGAGGCTCTTTGGCGGCACTCGCATGGATCGCATCGCTGGTGTTATGGAGCGAACCGGATTTGAAGAGGACATGCCGCTTGAGAGTGGCATGGTAGCCAAGGGAATAGAGGGCGCTCAGCGCCAAGTGGAGTCCATGCACTTTGACTCCCGTAAACACGTTCTAAAGTACGACGACGTGTTGAACCTGCAACGTCAAGCCATCTACAAGGAGCGCAACGCCATTCTTGACGGCAAAGATATCCACGACCGGGTGCTCACCATCATGAATGACACGCTCGATAAGAACCTTGCTGAGTACTGCGACGGCGTTATGGACGACTGGGACTGGGAAGGCCTCAACAAGTGGCTGGAAGAGCTCACCGGTGAGCAAAACATGGACGCCAAGGCGCGCTTTGCCTCCGGCGATGCCTATGACAATGAAAATGCCTTTGCCGAAAACGTTTATGAGTTTTTAGAGACCATCTTTAAGCAAAAAGAAGATGCCATTGGCGAAGAGCAGATGCGCCGCCTTGAGTCGCAGGTGATGCTCCGCATCATGGACTCGCGCTGGATGACCCATATGCAGGAGATGGATTACTTGCGGGCAGGCATTGGGCTGAGGGCCTTTGGGCAAAGGGACCCTCTCACTGAGTATAAAAACGAGGCCTACGGCGCTTTTGCCGTGCTGAGAGACGTGATGTACGAGGATTATCTGCGTACGCTGCTCAGGATACAGCTGGCTGTGTTAGAAGAGCAGCCTGCCCCTGATACCTTAAGAGGAGCAAGCTATTCCGGACCTTCGGGCGATGTGCCCTCAATAAGCTCCGAGATGAAGGCGGGTCTGCAGGTTTCCGGAGGCCGCGGTGGCGACCTCCCGCGTGTTGCGCAAGAGGCACCCCGCAAGGCAAAGACGATGGTCAAAGACAAAGAGGATCCCTACGCAACAGCAGGACGCAACGACCCCTGCCCCTGCGGAAGCGGCAAAAAGTTCAAAAAATGCCACGGAGCAAACGTATAGAGTTAAGAGTTAAGAGTTAAGAGTTAAGATGCCCTGTGATTTTGAGTGAGTGTGAGGCGTGAGTTGAGGGAGCCGGTTAGGGAACTAACTGGTAAAGTATAAAAGTAAACGTAACTACGGAATTACCTGAGGATTGCCGGCTTCATGGCTGATGAACGTACCGAACAACTGGATAGCCTGCAAAATCGCCTGAAGCAGGCAGAGTCTTATCTACAACTAGAGACCAAGCGCAAGGAACTGGAAAAACTCGACGAGGCCACCAGTCAACCGGGCTTTTGGGACGATACCAATAAGGCACAGGATATCAGCAGGCAGGCTGCCTTGCTTCGCAATACCCTTGCGCAGTATGAAAAGGCCGAGGCCCTGCTGGCTGACGCGCTGGCCGCACAAGAGCTGGAGATGAGTGAAGAAGCCGCGTCAATCGCCACCGAGCTCGATGCACTATTAAGCGAGATTGAACTCTCGTCGTGGTTCAGCGGCGAATACGACCACGGCGATGCCATCGTCTCGGTCAATCCCGGCCAAGGAGGCCTGGAGGCACAGGACTGGGCAGACATGCTCTATAAGATGTACCTGCGCTACGCTCAAAACAAAAAGTTCAAAGTTGAGGTGCTCGACGTGACCTCAGGCGAAGTAGTAGGCATTGACAGTGCCACCTTCATTGTTTCCGGGCCCGATGCCTACGGACTGCTCAGGGCAGAGAGCGGCACGCATCGATTGGTGCGCATCTCGCCCACAGACGAGAAAAAGCGCCGACACACCACCTTTGCCGGAGTTGAGGTGCTGCCGGTTTTGCCCGATGACCTTGAGGTGGAAATCAACGACGCCGATTTGCGCATAGACGTTTTCCGGTCCAGCGGACCCGGCGGACAAAGTGTCAACACCACAGATTCTGCGGTGCGTATCACCCATCTTCCCACCAATACCGTGGTAAGCTGTCAAAACGAAAAATCACAGCTGCAAAACAAGGAAACAGCCATGAAGATACTGCGCTCAAGGCTCTTTGAGTTGGAGAGGGCAAGGCGCGAGGCCGAGATTGCCACGCTGCGCGGCGACAAAACCGAGGCATCTTGGGGCAACCAGATACGTAATTACGTGCTGTACCCTTATCAGTTGGTAAAAGACGTGCGCACCGGGCACGAAACTGGTAATGTAGACGCCGTACTTGAAGAGGGCAAACTCGACCCCTTCATCATGGCGTATCATAAATGGAGGCTAGAGAGTGAAGATTAACATGACGATTGAGGAACTGCAGGAAAAAGCACGACGCATGCGCTGCCATGTGGTGCGCATGACGCATGCGGCAGGCAGCGGACACCCCGGTGGCTCACTTTCGGCCGCTGACATCATGGCCGTACTTTGGTTTGGCGGATTCATGCGCTACCGCGCAGATGAACCCAGCTGGAAAGACCGCGACCGCTTTGTGCTCTCAAAGGGGCACGCCGCTCCCATCCTCTATGCAGCTATGGCTGAGGCTGGCTACCTAAAAGAGGAGGAGCTCCTCACCTTGCGCCAGCTCGATAGCCGCCTGCAGGGGCATCCGGACATGCTCAAACTGCCCGGCGTGGAGCTTTCTGCTGGCTCTCTCGGCCAGGGGCTTTCCGTAGCCGTTGGTATGGCCTTGGGGCTTGCTATGGGTGGGGGAGACCAAAAGGTCTTTTGTCTCGTTGGTGACGGCGAGTGCCAGGAGGGCCAGATCTGGGAAGCCACCATGTACGCCGCGCATCAAAAAACTGATAATCTCATTGCCATCATCGACAACAACCGTTATCAAATAGACGGAGCCGTAAACGACATTTGCAGGGTTGAAGATCTTGCGAGCAAGTTTGAGCACTTTGGTTGGTTGGTCTGGGAAGTTGACGGGCACAATGTTGAGGCCCTCTTGCAGACCCTGAAAGCGGCGGTGAGCTTGAGCGGACAGCCCGGTCCCCGTGCCATAATCGCACACACCGTTAAGGGCAAGGGCGTCAGTTTTATGGAGAATACCGCTGCCTGGCACGGAAAGGCACCCAATGCCGAGGAGTGCGAGCGTGCGCTCGCAGACTTGGGGGTAAGCACATGAGCGCTACAAAGAAAGCAACACGCGAGGCCCTAGGCGTAACCTTGGTTGAGCTGGTACAGGAAGGCTTTGACGTGGTAGCAGTTGATGCTGACCTTGCCTGCTCAACTACCACCAAAAAACTGGGCGATGCCTATCCTGAGAGGCTCTTCAACGTAGGAGTTGCCGAGCAGAACATGGTGGGAGTGGCCAGTGGACTGGCGCTCACCGGAAAAACGGCCTTGAGCGCCTCGTTTGCCGTGTTTGGCACCGGGCGGGTTTACGACCAGATTCGCAACACCGTGTGTTACGCCAATCTCAACGTGGTGATAGCGCCTTCGCATGCTGGAATCAGCGTGGGGCCCGACGGCGGTTCGCACCAGATGATAGAAGATCTGGCCCTCATGTGCGTTTTGCCGCGCATGCGCGTTTTGGTGCCGGCAGATTATCAAGCAACCAAGGCGGCACTCAAAATCGCGGTCTCAGAGGGCGGCCCCTTCTACGTGCGTTTGGGTCGAGCACCTGTTTCTCAGATATACGATGAGTCCGAGACCTTCGCGTTAGGGCGTGCCAAAGTGCTTAAAAGTGGCAGTGATGTCAGCATCATCGCCTGCGGCGCAGAGGTTGAGCAGGCCCTGCTTGCCGCAGAGCGTTTGGCAGAAAGCAACATTTCTGCTGAGGTCATCGATGCCTTTAGTATAAAGCCCCTTGACAGTGAGACCATCAGAGCAAGTATTGCCAAAACCGGACTTGTTGTCAGCTGTGAGGAGCACTCAATATACGGAGGGCTCGGCGCTGCTGTAGCCCAGGTAATAGCGCAAAATCCCGGAATAA
>WRBR01000016.1 GCA_009784425.1 Coriobacteriia bacterium
AGAGGGACGGGGTTGGGGTGGAACAGGGGGACGGGGTTGGTGTGGAACAGGGGGACGGGGTTGGTGTACCACTTTTTGGAAAAAAAGTGGTACACCAACCCCGTCCCCCTGTTCCACACCAACCCCGTCCCCCTGTTCCACACCAACCCCGTCCCTCTGTTCCACACCAACCCCGTCCCTCTGTTCCACTTTTCGCATATTGCTCAGTTGAAAGCAAATAGAACGTAAGGGAGTTGTAAGAGAAAGCATGAAGTAATCAACACTTGCTTGCTTCCCGTATGATTTATGCTGAAAAGTGTTGCTCTTTTATTGATTATATGTTACTTTTTCGATAACATATAAGCTCGCAACTATAGTCTTTTGTTAGGAGAAGCAATGCGTTACAGTGTTTGTATGTGTAAACCCCTATTTAAGTACTACAACAAGGAAGAGAGGTGATGGTAGTGGAATTGTTCGATCCTGCATTGCAGTTGTTGCTGGCGCGTTTTCAGTTTGCCGCAACAGCAGCTTTCCACTTTATGTTCGTTCCAATGTCTGTGGGCATCGGCCTGATTATGGCCATAATGGTAACCCGCAGCCATAGAACGAAAGACCCCAAGGTTGAGGCAGCCTCAAGGTTGTGGGTCAAGATACTCGCCGCGGTGTTTGTCGTGGGTGTGGTATCGGGTATCACAATGGAGTTCTCATTTGGTACTAACTGGGCTGATTACTCCCGCTTTGTGGGAGGTATCTTTGGCGCCCCACTTGCTGCAGAAGCTCTCCTAGCATTCTTTATGGAGTCGGTCTTCTTGGGCATCCTGATCTTTGGGTACAAAAAGGTGTCCGCCCGTCTCTATCTGATCTCTGCTTGGCTCACCTGGTTTGGCTCTGCCTTATCAGCTCTCTGGATCCTCATCGCAAACTCCTGGATGCAGACTCCCGCAGGTGCCACGCTTGAGTTCTATGCAGACGGTGGCAAAAGAGCTTATATCCCTGAATTTGCCAACTTCTTGCAGGCCGCCTTTAATCCCTCCCTGCCTTCCCGCTACTTCCACACCGTACTGGCGCTGCTGGTTGTTGGTGCCTTTGTAGCTATGGCAATCTCCGCTTACTATATGTATAAGAAAAGGCATCCTGAATTTGCCATCTCCACCATGAGGCTTGGTGCCGTGATTGGCGCAATCATGACCTGCTTCTTGCTTATTAGTGCCCACGCCTCTGCTGTGATTGTTGCTGAAGAGCAACCCACCAAGTTTGCGATGATGCAGGGCATGTATGAAGAGGGGGTAGCCGACTTACATCTCATTGGCTTTGTGGATGAAGCCAACGAACAGGTGGTGGCCCTCAGTATTCCAGGCGGCTCGAGCTTCCTTGCCGCAGGAAACTTTGATGAAGTTTATCCGGGCCTCAATGACCTCGCTAAAACCGAGCAATGGGGAGCAATAGGCGACGTTGACCTCAATGTCAATCTGGTCTATCAGTCATATCACCTGATGGTCATACTCTTTGGCCTCATTGCCCTCATAGTTATCTTGGCTCTCATCTTCTCCTTCCGCAAAGGAAAGATCACCGAGATGAAGTGGCTCCAACGCATACTGATTATCTCCCCCGTATTTCCGATGCTGGCCATTCAAAGTGGTTGGATGACCGCCGAATACGGTCGTCAGCCCTGGGTTGTGTATCCTTCGGTCTCTGGACCTGAAGGCATTCACATGCTCACCAGCGAGGGAGTTTCCCAGGTGGTAAGTGCACCTGAGCTCATGATTACCCTGGCGCTCTTTGCTCTGGTTTACACCTTCCTCTTTGTTGCGCTTTTGAGGGTGGTATTTGGTTTCATCAAGAAGGGCCCAATCCTCGAAGGTGCTGAAGGTGTTGCTGACGATGACGCAGCCAAAAAGCCCGAGGGTGCACAGCCCAAGGTAGAGGCGGCAGCAGCTGCCCAAGGCGACGATCTTGTAAAGGAAGGTGAGTAAGAATGGATGCTAGTATTTTTCAAATCCTCTGGTTTTGGCTCATCGCCCTTTTGATCGGTGGTTACTTTGTTCTTGACGGCTTTGACTTGGGAGCAGGCGCTCTGTACCCATTCATAGCCAAAAATGAAAAAGAAAAGGCAATCGTACGTCGTAGTATTGGCCCTGTGTGGGATGGAAACGAGGTCTGGCTGCTTACCGCAGGTGGTGCCCTCTTTGCGGCCTTCCCCTTAGCCTACGCTACTACCTTCTCAGGTTTTTATCTGGCAATAATGCTGGTGTTATTCTCACTCATCGTGAGGGCTGTCTCTCTTGAGTTTAGGTCTCGCGATAAAAAGTGGAAGAAAATCTGGGATGTTCTGTTCTTCATTGGCTCTGCACTGCCCGCACTGCTCCTCGGCGTTGCCGCAGGTAATGTGTTGCAGGGTGTGCCGCTGGCACCAAACGGCGACGTAATTGTCTCTATCCCTGTTGTTGACCTGCTCACGCCCTTCCCCTTGGTTTGCGGCGTGCTTGGCCTGGTCTTGTTCCTTGCCCAGGGAGCTGCTTGGGTTGCGCTCAAGGCGCCCAAGAACTCTCCTCTGCACAAGCGTTCAATTAAGCTGAGGATGCCCCTGCAGGCAATCGGCCTTGTAGTCTTTGTTTTGGCAACAGTCTTGATGCTCTTTGTTGTTGCTCCTCAAATGGCCGACAGTCTCGCCATTGTACGTTACGGCTTGGCAGCACTGTTTGTTGTTGGCCTCGTAGTAGCAATCTTCATGAGGAAGAGCGATGTTATGTCCTTCCTCGCCCAGAGCGCTTCGTTGCTGTTCTTGGTCTTCCTCTGGGGCGCGTCACAGTTCCCCAACCTGGTTCCGGCCACGCAAGGCACATCAATTGACATTGTCAACGGTGCCTCACCTGAGATGACCCTGATTATCATGTCGGTCATCACTGCTGTTGGCGTGCCGCTGGTTCTCTTCTATCACTTTATTCTCTATCGTGCATTTAGAGGCAGGATCACAGACGCTGACCTAACATATTAGTTATAATACTCGTACGACATACGGGATTGGTGCTTGGGCAGCTTGTCTCCCAGGCACCAATCCTTTTTGGAGAGTCCTGTCATCTAGAGCGAAGCGCGTAGCGCGAGCCGAAGAACCCAGGCAGTGAGTTGCAGACTAGGCCCTTCACTACGTTCAGGGTGACACCAGAGAACAAGAAGCAGGTATTACGTGCTAGACAAAGCGCTCTTTGAGCTCCCGGGAATAAAGCGAATACTCATTGCACTGGCAGTTTTTGCTGCCTTTGAAGCCTTGGTCATCCTTGGACTGGCGTGGGGGCTCTCAAGCGCTGTTACCAATCTTTGGCTGGGACACCCCACCACAGAACAACTGCTCTGGATTGTCCTCTTCTTTTTGAGCTTTGTGGGCATCCAGATTGTCAGGTATGCCAAAGACAAGATGCTCGACACCTATGCCTTTGAGCGCGCCGATGAGCTGAGGCAAGACCTCATGCACTCAATCTTCTCCCGCGGTTCAAGCCTGGTGCAAGAGCAGGGCTCCGGCACTACCACTACCCTGCTCCTTGAGGGCATAGAGCAGGTAGAAATCTACCTCCGCCTTGTGCTGAGCAAGATGGTTCGACTGTTTGTTATTCCGTTTTTCTTGCTGATTCCTATCTTCATCTTAGACTGGGTCTCGGGCATTATCATGCTCTTGATTTTTCCCTTCGTGATCCTTTACATGGTGATACTGGGGCGCTTTGCTGGAGAAAAGGCTACCAAGCAGCACAAAGAATTCAAGCGGCTTGCAAACCACTTTGTTGACACGCTGCGGGGCATTGACACCCTCAAGTTCTTTGGGCTCAGCAAAAAGCAGGGCGATAGCATTTATGCGGTAAGCGAGAGATACCGCGGGGCAACCATCAAAACGCTGCGTGTTGCCATATTGTCGAGCAGCGTGCTTGACCTCTTTGCAACCCTCTCTGTTGCAGCAGTTGCCATTATGCTGGGACTCAGGCTTTTGGATGAGTCCATCATATTGTTCCCCGCCCTGACCGTTTTAATTCTTGCCCCCGAATACTTCAAAACCATCCGCGAGTTTGCCGCAGACTTTCACGCCTCCCTCGATGGCAAAAATTCCCTTGCTTCTATTCAGAAGATACTTCTGAAAACTGAGGAAAGTGAAGATGCTTCTGTTGATGCTCTGCTAAATGACTCAAGGCATCTTTTGTGGAGTGAGAGTTCAGAACTTGCAGTGAATGATCTCAGCTATCTCTACGATGAGTTTGAGGCGGTCAGCAAGGTTTCCTTTGCTGTTTTAGGCCCTGTGAAGGTGGGCATTATCGGCGCGAGCGGAGCCGGCAAGAGTTCGTTGATACATCTGCTGGGCGGCTTTTCATTGGCAAGCGAAGGCAGCATTTGCATAAATAACACCGAGCTCACCGGGGCAAACCGCGAAGAATGGCAGCAGCAGCTGGCCTACCTTCCGCAAAACCCCTACATCTTTCATGCAACGCTCAGCGAGAATATCTCCTTTTATCATCCAGGCGCAACGGAAGAAGAGGTGTTGCAGGCCGCCCAGGTGGTGGGGCTGCAAGACCTGATTGATGAGCTCCCCGAAGGGCTCAACACCAAGATTGGCGAAGGCGCTCGCCCTTTAAGCGGCGGTCAGGCGCAGCGTGTTGCGCTCGCTCGTATCTGCCTTGATAAAAAGCGCTCGGTGCTGCTCTTTGACGAGCCCACAGCGCACCTTGACATAGAAACAGAGCTTGAGCTCAAGCAGAAAATGCTCCCCTTAATGCAAGATAAGCTCGTGCTTTTTGCTACCCATCGCCTTCATTGGATGCATGACATGGACCTCATCATAGTGCTTGATGAAGGCAGAATCGTTGAAAGCGGCACCCTTGAAGAGCTGCAAAAAAGCAGTAGCACCTTTGCCTCGTTTGTCTCCAAGCTGGGAGGAGGTGCCGCATGAGCAAAGACGCAGTCTACAAAACTCAGCACGATGCCCAGCAGGATGCAAAAGACACTGCTCAAAACCAGGTGAGCGCAAAAAAGGCTGGTGCAAAGAGAACCCGCATTGGGGTTAAGCGTTGGATTACTCCCTTCTTTAAACAGTATCGCGGCTCGCTTGCCCTGGCACTTTTCTTGGGGGTGCTGACCTTTGTTTTTGCAGCAGCCCTCATGTTTAGCTCGGGTTATCTCATCAGCAAGGCGGCAGAGGCACCGGATAACATCATGGTGATTTTCTTGCCGGTTGCCCTGGTGAGGATCTTTGGTGTGGGCAAGCCCCTCTTGCATTATCTTGAGCGCCTGGTGAGCCACGACTGGATCTTGCGCATGACCTCAAAGATGCGCCTTGGGCTTTATACCGTCCTCGAAAAAGACGCCATCTTCTTTAAAAAGCGCTACAAAACCGGGGACATTCTAGGCCTGCTCGCCGAGGACATCGGCCATATTCAAAACCTCTATCTGCGCAGCATCTTTCCCACCATTGTGGCGTGGGCGCTGTACGTGCTTGTTATCATTGCTCTTGGGTTTTTCTCGCTTTGGTTTGCCCTTTACATGGCGTTATTGCTGGCTGTTATTGTGTTTTTGGTTCCCCTGGTGTCTGTGCTCATCAACGGAGCGCGCCAAACGCGCCGCAAGGTCATGAAGAATGACTTGTACGAGCAAGTGACCGACAACGTCTTGGGCGTCAACGACTGGATAGTTTCTGGCCGCAGCAGCGAGTACGTTCAAGCATATCAGGGCTCCGAAAAGGCCTTGCGCAAGGTTGACTCCCTGCTCAACACCTCCACGCGCAGGCGCGACCTCATTTTGCAGGTGCTGTTTGCCTGCGTCATCATTTCGCTACTCCTGTGGGCAGGCGAGGAGTTTGGCGGGTCACGCGCCGGCATAGCCAACTGGATAGCAGCCTTTGTGCTGGGCTTCTTTCCTCTCATCGATGCCTTTGCCCCGCTTTCTGCGGCGAGCATCGAAACCAACAAATACCGCGATTCCATAGACCGCCTGGGCGATTTGCCGAGCAACAACATCAACGAGGAGCTGTTCCAAGGCGCACTGCAGGCTCCCTTTGTCATTGAGTGCAAGCAGGCCTCTTTCATGTTTCATGACGGAATCAATAACGTGTTGGATGAGCTTGATTTGACCATTCAGGCTGGGGAGAAGCTGGCCGTTTTAGGCCGCAGCGGCTCGGGTAAGAGCACTCTCGCAACCCTGCTCCGCGGTGACCTCACTCCTACCAAGGGCAGCATCACACTCAACGGCATTGATTCCAGTAAGCTGGGGGACTCAATCTCTGATTACGTAGGCGTGATTCAGCAGCAGACCTATCTGTTCAACACAACCCTCGCAGAAAACCTGCGGATAGGTAATTCTTCTGCAACCGATGAGGAGCTGTGGGATGCCCTCGAGCAAGTAGGCTTGAGCTACCTGGTTAATCGCCTGCCTGACGGGTTGGACACCCTCGTTGACGAGGCCGGTCTGCGCTTTTCTGGCGGAGAGCGCCACCGCATTGCCCTGGCCCGCGTGCTGTTGCACAAGGTACCCATCGTGATTCTCGACGAGCCCACCGTGGGGCTTGATCCGGTAACCGAGCAGGCCCTGCTCAACACCTTCTTCACCACCATGAAGGACAAAACCATCATCATGATTACCCATCACCTGCAAGGCGTCTCCTGCATGGACAAGGTCATCTTCATCGAAGACGGCAAGCTGACGTTAAGCGGCTCCCCTGAAGAACTCGCAAAAACCAACCCCTTCTACCAAAGACTCCAAGCCTTTGACAGAGGCGAGTACTGATTGCGCAAACTCCTTTTGTCATCCTGAGCGGGACGCTTTTTCTGTTTTTCTGACACGCATGACAGGTTTTCTCGAGTTTTTGTGCAGAAATTACACTTGTCTATGCTCCCAAGCTTGTTTTCTCTGCAAAAGCACCCAATTCTGTTGCCTACGCAACGCAATTGATCACTTTTTGGTGAATCAGTGGGGTTTTTGGAAGAAAACTTATAGACAAGCGCAATTTCTGCACAAAAAATCTCTATTTGCTGCCATATGTAGGAGGGGGCGTATATTAGTGTCATCCTGAGCGAAGCGAAGAACCCAGGCAGTGAGTCGCTGGCTAGGCCCTTCACTACGTTCAGGGTGACAGGTGCTTTAGGATGACAGGAGCTTCAGGGTGACAGGTGCTTTAGGATGACAGCAGGATTCCGATTATGGTTTTTGCGTCGGCTATGGTTCCGTTTTGAATCATGGCGCGGGCTTCAGGGAGCGAGACCCAAGCTTTTTCGATGTCAGCTTCTTCACAGAGGCGCTCAAAGGGAGTGGTGGCTGTGAGTCCGCGTGCGCAGAAGAGGTGCGTTGTCTCGGTGGTCCAGCCAACCGAGTTGCCAAAGACGCTGAGCGGCTCCAGACTCTCAGCAAGAACATCAGCCTCTTCACGGAGCTCACGAGCCGCAGCCTCTGCCGGTGTCTCACCAGCAACATCCAGCCGCCCCGCCGGAATCTCCCACACCGGACCTCTCATTGAATGCCGATACTGCTTGATGAGCAAAATGCGACCCTCGTCATCAATCGCTGCAATGGCCACCACATCAGTGACCCGAGCAACCTCTCGTATAAAGGTCTTGCCATCTCCCCTGCTGAGCGTGTCAACCTCCACATTGATAAGCAGGCCTTGAAAAGGCCTGCTGCTGGATTCAATCCGCGGGATAATCATCTGTCCTTCTTTCAAGCGCAACCTGACAGGGACGTACAAGGTGTCAGGTTCTGCGGCGAGGTTCTAGCCAGCTAAGCCACACCTGAGCGTCTGCTTCGTGAACGTCGAGCAAGCGCACATTAGTGCCTGCTATTCCGGCTGCTGTTCTGGCTGTGATGGTCATAACCTTGGAAAGCCGCTGGAAGGGATTAGACTTGATATAGCCAAACTGAATCTTCTTGCGGGGAAAGCTCACGCTCTCAAAGGAGAAGCCGCTGTTTGCTATCTGCATGAAGTTGCGGTTGTAGGCAAAGCCTGAGCGCCGGTACCACAACACTGCGCCAATGGCATCAAAGACAAGTATCAGCGCGCAAATCAAATACAGAACCACGGCTATTACATTGAGTGCCGTTAGAGTATCGGGATCATCAGAGAGAGCCAGGTTGAGAATCACCTGCACGATAGCCACGGTCACCGCAAACCAAAAGCCGCTGCCCAAAACAATGCAGCGCCTGATAAGCGCACGCCTGAGCGACACTTTAGGCAGCTTGATGACATCTTGCGGCACGTCGGCAAACTCAGGAACAAGGCCGGCGAGAATCTCAGGCACCCTGCTCTTCTTGACAAAGGGATGCACCATCAAGCCTCTTTGCACAACTGCGCCTTGCGTATTGTTCTGCTTTTGCACATCGGTGAGAGCATCAATCTTGCCCAGAGACACCTCACAGTAGCCAATTAACTTTCTGAGAAAGCTTTGCTTGATGATAACGGACTGTACCCGGTCAATATCAACGCCGTCAAAGCGATGCTGAATGATTCCGTACTCAACCTCTATGCGGCTCCCGCGTCTGCGGGCAGTATAACCGCCATAGTTGATACAGGTTCCAATAATCGAGAGGATCCAGAAAAAGAGCACCATGATAATAAAGCCTCCCAGAAGAACGGGAATCATGAACCCTACTGACTCAAATGCCGGGGGTGCTCCTTCGCCAAAAAATTGGTCGCCAATAATAGCCTGAATAACCACAGCCCCCAAGCTTATCAAAGTGGCTAAAACCGTAAGGATTATCATCGCAAAGCCTGAGCTGTTAGACATGCCCGTGAGTATGAGCTGCTTGTTGGAGAGGCCGTACGTATAGCTCACCGCGCCAAGATCAAAGCCTGTGCCGCCAAAGGCACCGCGCATGCCAGACATGGCTGCCGCCGGAGCGTCCAGCACGTTGCCTGCGCCCGGGGCTCCGGGCAGGGGGTGCTGAGGAAAGCCTGGTTGGGCCGGAAAGCCTGGTTGGGCCGGATAGCCCGGTTGAGCCGGATAGCCTGGTGCGCCGGGAGCAAATCCGGGTTGTACCGGAAGGCCAGCCGGCGGCGGGGGAGCTGGAGGTGGCGGCATGGCCGCCGCTGACACCACGGGCTGCCCCGCTGGTGCCGGTAAATAGCTTGCCTCAGAAACGCCTGCCGTTGCTGCAGCCACGCCCACCGCAGTCACTCCCGCAACTGCCGCTCCCGCCGTAGCTGAACTCGCTGCCACAGAAGCTGCATGAGCCTCATTTATCAGCTGCTTGCGATAAAAGAGTTGCGTGCGTAACCACTCGGCATCGCTCTTTCTAAGATAGGGAACCATCACAGCCTTGTTCTGGGCCCCTCCCGCAGTATCGATATGTATGGTGCACACTCCGGCAATCCGCTGGATAAGCGTGGCGCGCTGATTCACCGACTGCACCCGCTGATAGGGCACGTGCACGCGCTTTTTGCTGAAGATGCCCGAATAAAGGCTAAACTCGTTGTCATTTAGCTCGTACCACAGGTGTTTATACCCAAAGTACTGCAGCAAAAACACCAGGGCAACAATGACGAGAAAGAGTATAAGCAATATGCCTGCAACCACCACAAAAACTGCTGAGTTGCCTCCCATTGCAGCATCAGCGGCAACACTGCCCACTACGCTGATATATATGATGACAAAGAAAAACAAGAGCGAAAGCCCAGCTTGAAGGCCCCCAAGCCAGATATAGCTGTTGTGAACTTTAAAGCGAGGTGTCTCATTCATGGCACATGCTCCTTTGGCTAAACGTCCTCTTGCGCAATGCGGGCAAGTTCTGCTGCTCGGTCGCGCAGTTGCTCGGCGGTTTCACAGTCCAGCCCGGGGATGGAGTGGTTGCCGGCAGCGGTTGAGACGGTTACGCTGGAGAGCTTAAAGGCCCTGAGTATTGGCCCTTGATGCGTGTCGGTATGCTGCACGCGGATAAAGGGGATGATAAAGCGTCTTTTCCAGATGATGCCCCGTGCTATGTCAAGAAAGTCCTCGTTAACCTCATAGCGCCAGCGTATATGCCTGATTGGCGGAATCACCACCACAAAGATGATGATACCCAGCACGTAGAGCGCAAGCATTATGAGGGCCACAATCAGGCTCCAGAGCTCAAGGCTGGCTAGGTAGACAGCCCCAAAGATTACCGCACACAACAAAAAGGTCAGGGTCAGCCAGATTAAATCATTCAGCCGCCAGACCCTTTTAATCTTAGGACTCAGCTGGTTTTTGGGGAGCTCTTTCATGGGATCCCTTTCTCTAGAGCATCTCAGGATACATTTCAGGATATTTTACCGCGGCAGCTTGCCGCACAAAACGCGAGGATCAGGAGTATATCTCTACTTCTTCCACCATTTCGTTTTTGATTCTTCCCACCAAGTTGAGCAGGGCATCAACACAGTTGGGGCGGATGTCCGCGCCTATCAGCACGTACATAATGGAGTCGCCCACATTCAGCACGCCCTCGTTGAGCCAGACCTTGACGTAGTAGACGCCCGGCCAGGTGCGTGCCTCTTCAACCAGGGCATCCACAGCGGCGGCATCATACGAGAACTCAATCTTGCTTACTTCGCCCAGACCCTCTTTGCCCTCACGCACAAGTTGCTTAGGGGTAATGCGCACCACGCCATTATGACTGAGGAACATGCCGCACTCTGCGGCCTGGGGGCTTGCCTTGGCTTCTTTTAACCATTCATCCAATGAGGGTTCAACAACAGACATGCGTTTCCTTTCAACACGGCGCTCAGCACCTTTTTTCAACCTGACAAATTCTAGCAGGTTAGTGTGGACAAAGGGAACGGGGCTGGTGTGGAACAGAGGGACGGGGTTAGTGTACCAATTTGGTCATCAGACCAAATTGGTACACTAACCCCGTCCCTCTGTTCCACACCTTTTGTCCACGCTGAGAGGCAGAGCGACCGTTGCTGGTTTGTTACAGACAAAACCACTGTAACCCAGTATCATATGTAGATTCGCCTAAGCACCAAACTGCACGACGCTATGACAAGTTTACGACTGTGCTGACTAAAACGACAGGAGTAAGAGAGACATGATTGTTTCCTGGCTTACTACCAACCGCTGTAACCTCAAGTGTGTGCACTGCTACCAAGACGCAGACGACCTTGAAGCCTCAACGGCTAACGAGCTCAACACAAACGAAGCCAAGACTTTGATTGACCAGATCAAAAAGGCAGGCTTTAAGATCATGATCTTCAGCGGCGGCGAGCCGTTGCTGCGTGAGGATATCTTTGAGCTGGTGGCCTATGCCTCGTCCCAGGGCTTGCGCCCGGTTTTTGGCACTAACGGTATGCTCATAACTCCCAAGGTTGCCAAAAAGCTCAAGAAGGCCGGAGCTGCAGCTATGGGCATCAGCCTCGACAGCCTGGATGCCGCAAAGCACAACGAGTTTCGCGGCGACCCAGATGCCTTTAAGCTGGCTGTTAAGGGCATGAAAAACTGCAGAAAAGCCGGCCTCCCCTTTCAAATACACACCACCATTGTTGACTGGAACAAAGACGAGGTTCTGGATGTCATCGATTACGCGGTTGAGCAGGGTGCGATTGCCCATCAGCCCTTCTTTTTGATACCGGTTGGCCGTGGCGAGTACATTGCCGAGACCTCCATTGAGGTGCTTGAAAACGAGGACCTCCTCAAGAAAATCATGCAAAAGTCCACCGAGGTGCCCATCTCGGTTAAGCCCACCTGCGCGCCGCAGTTTGTGCGCATTGCCGAGCAGCTGGGCGTTGACACCCGGTATTCACGCGGTTGCCTGGCCGGCTTGACCTATTGCATCATCAACCCTGACGGCATTGTGCAGCCCTGCGCCTATATGAAGCAAGAAGTAGGCAACGTGCGCGAGCAAAGCTTTGACGAAATCTGGGCCAACAGCCCCATCTTTGAGACCCTGCGCACCGAGGCTTACGCCGACCCCTGCGGTTCTTGTGACTACAAAAAGGGTTGCGGCGGGTGCCGTGCCCGTGCGGCTTATTACCACGACGGCGATTTCATGGCAGCTGACGAGTACTGCGCCCACGGCAAGCAGCTCACGGCAGAGAGCATTGAGCAGCTGGCCAGAGCCTTGATTCATAACCCCCGGCAGATTCAGAAATCAATCTGACTGCGTTCAAGATAATTACCAGGAAGGAAGTACTATGAGTTTCAAAGCAACAAAAGAGTCAACGAGCAACAGCAAGGGCACAATCAAGCAAAGGTTGAGGGTTTTATTAACCTTTGCCCTGGCAGCCACCCTGTCACTCTCGATGCTTGTAGCTTGCCAAACCGAGACCCCCGAACCTGAGATAAACGAGCCTGAGGTAGAAGAAGTTGCAGAGCCTGCAGAGGCCGGCCCCGTGACCTTTACTGACGACCTGGGCAACACAATCACCGTTGACAATCCCCAGCGCGTGATTGCAGCTATGGGCAGCTTTGGCAAGGTTTGGGAGCTGGCCGGTGGAACCCTCATCGGCGTTTCCGATGATATTGATACCTACAGCGGTTATCCCCTCACGTCTCCCAACGTGGCACGCGTAGGTGACTTTACCTCCATAGACCTTGAAAAGGTCATCTCCCTTGAGCCTGATTTTGTCATCATGACCGGCTCTGCTACCGGCAGGGCAGGCTCTGCCAGCCAGGTGGAGTTCAAGGAGACCCTGGAGGCATCGGGCATTACCGTGGCTTACTTTACCGTCACCGTATTTGAGGACTATCTGAGGATGCTTAAGGTCTGCACCCAGATTACCGCGCGCGCTGACCTCTTCACCAAAAACGGCACTGACGTTGAAAACGCCATCAAGGCAGTCATTGCCAAGGTGCCCACCAATGAAAGCCCCCGCATACTGCTGATGACCACCTTCTCGGGTGGCACGCGCGTGCAGGATTCCTCAACCCAAACCGGTGCCATGATGGCAGACCTCAAAACCACGAATATCGCCAGTGAAAACCCCAGCCTGCTTGCTGACTTTAGTCTTGAGGCTATAATTGAAGCCGACCCTGATTTCATCTTTGTGGTGCCTATGGGCGAGAACTCCGAAGAGGCCATGAGGAGCCTGCAAGAGCTCACTGCCGCACACCCGGCCTGGAATCAGCTCGATGCAGTAAAGAACGGTAACTACATAACCTTAAGCCCAGACCTCTTCCTCTATAAGCCCAACGATCGCTGGGCCGAGGCCTACGAGACGCTTTTCAAGTATCTCTATGCCTAAGGCCTGGGCGTAAAACCGAGAAACAGGTATTTTTACGGTGATTTCTCGAAGTCGAAAATTCACCATCAGCGTGGCAGCTGTTGTTTCCCTCGTGGTTGCAGCAGCTGCCGCCTGTGTGGTGGGCTCAACGGCTGTGGGCCTTCCTGATATCATCGCCCTCATCACCGGCGGGGATATCTCTGACCCGGCCCGCAACATCCTCATCAATGTGAGGATTCCCCGTGTGGCCGCGGCGCTGCTCGCCGGCTCGGCCTTGGCTGTTGCCGGTGTGCTTATCCAGGGAGTTTTGGATAACCCTCTCGCCAGCCCCAATATCATTGGTATCAACGCCGGCGCCGGCTTTTTTGTGCTGCTTTCTGCCTCGGTGCTGCCCCACCTGCTCTGGCTGCCGCAGATTGCTGCCTTTGTGGGCGCTCTTATCTCGGCTGCCTTTATCTTTGCCATTGCCATGAGTGCCAAGTCATCTCGCTTAACCGTGGTGCTCGCCGGTATTGCAATCACCGCCATCTTTGGGGCCGGCATGAACACGATACTTATCGTTGACCCGGCTGCCTATGTGGCTTCTTCCACCTTTTTGGTGGGCGGCTTTCACAGCGGTCTCAGGTTTGACCAGCTGGTGGGTCCTGCAATAACGATTCTGCCCGGTATCCTGTTGGCCATTGCCGTTGCCGGCAAGCTCAACATCATGATGCTGGGTGATCAAACCGCTCATTCCCTGGGAATGAATGTGGCGCGCACCCGACTCCTCCTGCTTGGCCTGGCCTCACTCCTTGCCGGTGCTGCGGTGAGTATTGCCGGGCTGCTCTCCTTTGTGGGCCTCATCATCCCGCACTTGATGCGCTTTTTAGTGGGTCACGACAATCGTATCGTTGCGCCGCTTTCGGCCGTTACCGGCGCCGCCTTTGTGGTTGCCTGTGACATGCTCGCCCGCGTGATGTTCTCTCCCTACGAAATTCAGGTGGGCATCATCATGGCCTTCTTGGGCGGCCCCTTCTTTATCTACTTGATTCTTAAAAACCGCCGCGGGTTAGGGGTCAAGGGTGAATAAGAAGAGCTTTCATAAGCCCAAATGGACCCCCAACCTAGAAGCCCCTGCCGTGCAGCTGGTTGATTTGGGCTTCTCGTACGGCAAAGAGCCTTTTATCGAGAATTTCTCCGAAAGCTTTGACCGTGGCTCCGTTACCGCCATCGTGGGCCCCAACGGCTGCGGCAAGTCAACGCTGGTCAAATTGATGGACGGCCTCATGCGCGCACAGCAGGGCGAGGTTCTCATTGAGGGCATCTCCACGCAAATCATGACCTCGCGCCAACGCGCCCGCCGCATGGCTGTGCTGGTTCAGGCGGTTCGCCCGCCCGTGATGAGCGTCTACGACCTGGTTGCCTGCGGGCGCTACCCTTACCACGGCCACCAAGGCAACCTCGATTCAACCGACCGTGAAAAGGTCGAAGAGGCCATAGTGATGGCCGGCATTGAGCGCTTCAGAAATCACGACCTGCGCCGCCTTTCCGGCGGAGAGCGCCAAAAGGCCTTCATCGCTATGGTGTTGGCTCAAGACACCTCCATCGTTGTTTTAGACGAGCCCACCACCTACCTCGACATCAAGGCCTGCCACGACCTCATGACCCTCATCACCCGCCTCAACACCGAGATGAGCAAAACCATCATCATGGTCATCCACGACCTAGACCTGGCCCTACGCTACTCCAGCCGCATGCTCGTCATGAACAAAGGCCAAAACGTCCTCCACGGCACAGTAGCCGAGGTCTTAGAGTCCGGCGCCCTGGAATCAGTCTTCAAAATGCAAATCAAACAGTACAGCACCGAAGAAGGCACCGCCCACATCCTCTTTCCACATTAAGCCTGACAGGCATAGGAGCCAGCCCCACCTGGAATCGCTGGAATTGCTTAACAAAAGTCGCCAGACATAGTAGACTGTGGTGAGAGACTGAGAGGCAGGAACCATCATGTCAGAATATACTGTTAATCTAAACTGGGACAATGAAGCTGGTGTTTGGATAGCAACCAGCGACGATGTTCTTGGTCTTGTTTTAGAATCAGGCTCATTGGATGCACTGATTGAGCGATCAAGATTTGCTATTCCTGAACTGTTATCACTTAATTATCCTCAATAACAGAGAGGCTCTAGATGACTGCTCATATCTTGGTCGTTGAAGACGACGAAAGTATTGCCCGTATGATTGAGGCAACCCTTACTATTGGTAACTATACCTCGCGGATTTGTGGAGATGGCCAGTCAGCGGTAGGCGAGATTGACTCCGGGCAGTATGACCTGGTGTTGCTGGACATTATGCTGCCCGGGCTCAACGGCTTTGAGGTCTTTGAGAGTAAGACCGACGACACTACTCCCGTGATATTCCTCACCGCTATGGAAGACGTGCCCAATAAGGTCAGGGGGCTCCGCATGGGTGCCGAGGACTATATCGTCAAGCCGTTTGAGGCAGTTGAGCTACTGGCGCGCATAGAGGTGGCACTCAGGCGCACCCAGCAAAAGAGCAGCATCCTCACCTACCAGGACATCGTCATTGAAACCGACAAGCACGAGGTAACCCTCAGCGGCACGCCCATCATACTCACCCCCAAGGAGTTTGACCTGCTGGTGTTTTTTGTCAAGAACATCGACATTGCCCTCACCCGCGAGCAGCTGCTTTCGCAGGTTTGGGACTACAGCTACACCGGCGAAACCCGCACCGTTGACACCCACGTGCAGCAGCTGCGCAAAAAGCTCAATCTGCACGGCTCGCTGGTGACTATCTCGCGCCTTGGTTACCGGCTTGAAAGCCAGAGGCTGTGAAGCTTTGGCAAAAGATATTTCTCCTTACCTTGACCCTTGTGATCATAGTGGTCAATACCTCGTCGCTGGCATTGCTGTCCGGCAACCATCAACTTGCCATTGAGCGCGAGCAGCAAAACGCGCTGGCCCGGCACAACTACCTGGATCTTGAAATCAAAAACAACATCATCTACACGCAGCTCAAAGAGCGCAAGACCTCTTTGACTGATGAGGAGACCCTGCAAGTGGCCATTGCTGTGCTGGACAGGCAGCAGGCTGACACCAGCCTGGGGATTTCGCTTTTTAAGGATCACACGCTGGTAAAGTCCATTAACAGCGGGAGCCTGCCCACCGCCAGAGACCTGCTGAATGAGCCGGATTTTTCCTCATTAATTGAGGAGTACGACGGCAAAAACCTGCTCTACCTCGTTTCAACCCTTGAGCTTGGCGAGGAAGAGTACCAGCTGATTACCTCTTTTAATATCAGCCCTACGTATGAGCTGTTTCGTGAGGATTTTAATCAGGTGCGCTTTATTGGTGTCATCTCTGCGCTCATAGTCTCAGGGATTCTGCTGTTGCTGGTGCGCGGCCTGCTGAACCCTCTCCGCAACCTCAGCAGCACCACGAGCCGTATTGCCAGCGGTGACCTGGACAAGCGCGCCGATGTCAGAGGTCACGATGAAGTTGCCGACGTAGCTCGCAGCCTCAACATGATGGCTGACTCCATCGAAAGCAACGTAACAGCCCTGGAGGAGCTGGCCGAGTCACGCAGGATATTCATCTCAAATCTGGCTCACGAGATGAAAACTCCCCTCACCTCTATTCTCGGCTTTGCTGACATCCTCCGGGTCAAGCGCCAGGTGACCGACGAAGAAAGAATCGAATACGCCAACGTCATAGTCAGCGAGACCAAGCGCCTGCAGGAGCTTTCTGGCAAGCTCATGGAACTTTTGGTTGTGGGCAGCCTGGAGATAACACCCAAAAAAGTGGAGATGCACAACTTTACCGCTGAGCTGGCAGCGGTGCTTAAGCCCATCATCAATAATGCCTCAATGCTGTTTAAGATTGATCTGCCTAAAGAGGCAATCACGGTTTCGATGGACAAGGAGCTGATGAAGTCCTTTGTGTTTAACCTGGTTGATAACAGCATCAAGGCTTCAAGCCCCGGAGACACCATTCGCTTTGTGGTTGAGCTTGTCTACGCCGGCTTTGAAAACGCCCTCCTGGACGAAGACGAGGAGCTTGAAGCTGGCAATGCGCCTGAGGACAGCCTGCCTCCCCGGGTTACCGAGATGGTTAAGATTACCGTTATGGACGAGGGAATTGGTATTCCCCCCGATGAGATTCCCCTTATTGTTGAGCCGTTTTACATGCTTGACAAGGCACGCACACGCAAGCACGGAGGTGCCGGCTTGGGGCTGGCCCTTTGCTCTGAGATTGCCCGCGCCCATAACTCACGCCTTGACATCAGAAGCGTCCGCGAAAGAGGCACTGCCGTGAGCATCCTGCTCAAAAAGGAGAAGGATCATGGCTGATTCAACCAAAAACAAGGGTCTCTTCAACAAGCCTGCCGGCACCAAGAAGCAGGACATCAGAGCAGCGCGCCTCAATGCGCGTAGCGGTTTTGTCACCGTACTGCTCACCGCGGTAATCATTGCCGGCGGCTTTATGCTGCCCACGATGATGTATCCCTTTCTTGACTCATTCAGCGGCCGCCTGGTTTTGTTGACCAACCCAACAGATGACATGGTGACGAATCATATTTTTGATGAGCCGGTAACGCTTTATCCTTGGAATGTCTATGACGAGTCCTTAATCAGAAGCCTTGTTGGCCACGAGATAAGCATCCTGGAGGACAGCGGCGTGGCTGATTTTCTTTTGAGGAACCTTGAGCATCGCGGAATGCAGCTTGGGGATGACCCTGACCACTACCTACAGAGAATCCTCGATGGCTTTCGCTACCTTGAGCCTTTTGATACCGCAGAGCCCGCCTGCTTTGTGCTGGTAGATGCGGACATCGATTTAGACGGTGACCCCGATGTTCGCTGCGCAGTTGACCTTTCTGGTGAGATTATCTCGCTGCTCTTCATCTCTGAGAACTGGTCTGAGCTGGAGCTTTCTGAGCCCATCAGAACAACAGAAGAGGACGACGAAGGAGAGGGAGACGCCAGTAAAACCGATGAAGCCACCGAAACAAGCAACGGCAACGAGGCTGACGAGGCTGACGAGGCTGATTCCGCCGATACCCCGGATGGCCCCTCAAATGATAACCCTTCTGATAACACTGTTGGCGGCAATGGAGCCATCCAAACGCCTGACACCTTTCCCACGCGACCTGTGCAAGAAGAGGAGAGTCTCTGGCTCTTTTCTTACGTAGTCTCCCGCGAGGCGCTCCTGGTGGGGCAAAACAGTGTCTTTTTTGCCTTTAGGCAACTTGATCTTTCTTACGAGTTGCGCTTTGGTTATCCCTTTATCAAGCTGATTGTGCCGCCTACTGACTACGAGGAGACCTTGCCAGAAGTTGAGCTGATGCCCTTGGCTACTGACGAGCTGCCCACCGGGATTTACCTGCTAAAAATCTATGATTTCTTTGATGGAACCAGGCTTATCCTGTATATCAACCCTATTACCCAAAACTGCGACGGCTACAATCTGAGCACCGTGCCCCTCTAGGCGGGCACTAAAACAGCGTGCTGGAAGGCCGTCGAATTTGCTGTTTCGTTTACCAGTTTTTACAACTCCATGACATTTATCTGACCATATGCCGATAGTAGGTGGGTATTATATATCTCGTGGGAAAGAAACGTAAGCTAGTTCCTTTAACGAAGACGGACTGAAAGGTAAAGTACTACTTGGATGATTCTCCCTCCTTCTGATTCATTCTCTTCTCCTTCTCTCCTGCCTTTCAGCCCGTCTTCTCTCACTCCAGCCTAATTATCCTACGGGCATTTGTTTGTGAGTACTTCCCTATTTGCTACTCGGCAAATCCAAGGCGACCCCGGATCTGTTACTAGCCTAACAGAACAGGGGTCGCTTTGATTGTTCTGGCGAGCGCTGCCAGGGCTTTTTGAAAACGCAGCGTCTAAAGAGCTAAAACAGGGCGTATAATGTTTTTGTTTTAATACATAATCAAGGAGGATGAAAATGCCACTGGATGATTCTTCCGTTGATGCAAAGGGAGTAGAGGGGTCAACCCAATCTGACATCAACAGGCGCACCTTTGTGAAAGGTGCTTTGGTTGTTGGCGCCTCGGCGCTGGCTGCCTCAACGCTTTCTGCTTGCGCAAATGGTTCTACCGCTGTTTCTGGCGCAGCTCTGCAAGGCCTTCAGGCATTATCGCCTGGAGGGGTCTCAGCAATCTGCACTAATCTTGCAAAGGCCTGCGAAAAGCAGCGGCTCTTAGATGAGAAGACTGCGTTTGAGACGATTGCTGAGTTCTATGACACAAAGATGGTCTCTGGCGCCAATAAGTCGCTTGACAACATGAGGAGCATGCTGAACGAGGATCTTTCTGCATGGCTTCCTGAGGCGCAAGCCGCCGCGGAGCTGTATGCCGACAGAGGAGCAAAGCGCTCCTTGGTGTGGAATGAAAAGGCTTCTAACGAAATGAGGACTTTGCTTAACCACTATGCCAGCGTGGGCGACTCAATGCTTGAGGATAAAAATATATACGTCTGCGGCGTTTGCGGGTATATTCATATAGACCAGGACGCACCCGATGTTTGTCCAATATGCAAGGTGCCCAAATTCAAGATTTCTTTTGTGGGGAGGGGGTAAGCCATGATTGCATTTAGAACTATCCGCCTGTGTGGCAAAGATTGCATGTGTCTTTATGTGTGCCCAACCGGCGCAGCAAACACCGAAAACAGTATTATCGATCCCGAAACATGCATTGGCTGCGGGGCTTGTGCCGAAGCGTGCCCCTCAGCAGCAATTTCAATGGTTCCCAGCAAGTATCCGCCCCAGCAGCCCAAGGGAGATGCGGTCATCGCTGCTCAGCAGGCTTACGCGCAAAGCAAAATAGAGCAAGAGCAAATTGCCGCGTTTCTTTCGTCCTCTTCTAGCAGTGCCTCAGCCAAGTTGTTCTTTGAAGCTATCAGGCGCTCAAACCGTCTCATGGCAGAGGATCTTTTTCGCGAGAGTGGCTTCATGATTCCTCAAGGCCTGGAGACCCAAGCGCTACTTAAAGAAATTTCCGGTGATGGTTTGCCCGAGCCACAGCAAGATGCAGTGAACTTTTTGCTCAATGAATTGTGACTCCTCTACGCTAAAGTGATAAAGTGATACGCAGCGTTTTGCCTCTCTCTCTTTGAAAGGACAGCTCATGCTTTCACTCGCTTTGCCCAAAGGCAGCCTGGAAGAACAGACCTACAAGCTGTTTGAAGATGCCAATCTCAAACTGAAAAAGCCTGATCGTGGTTATAACCCCACCATTGATGACCCCCGGATAGCCAAGGTAAAGATCCTTAGGCCGCAGGAGATTCCTGTGTATGTTGCTTCGGGCGACTTTGACCTGGGTATTTCGGGCTATGACTGGGTGACCGAAAGCGAGTCAGATGTAGTGGAGATTGCCGAGCTGCCCTATGCCAAAACGGGCACCGGTGTGGTAAAAATGGTGCTGGCCGTTTGTGATGAATCTTCAATTCACAGCGCGCGCGACATACCGCCGGGCAGCCGCATAACCACCGAGTTTCCTGGTATCACGCGCTCGTTCTTTGAGCAGCTGGGCATTCCGGTTGAGATCTTCTTCAGTTATGGGGCAACCGAAGCCAAGGTGCCTGACTTCATGGACGCGCTGGTAGACCTCACCGAAACCGGCTCTACCCTCAAGCTCAACGGGCTGCGTATCATCGATGTGATTCTCGAGTCCACAACCCGCTTGTTCACCAATCAAACCGCCTGGGAAGACCCTGCCAAGCGCGAGGCCATTGAGGCAATCCGCACGCTGCTCCTTGGCGCTATCGAAGCCCGGGGACGCGTCTTGCTCTTGATGAACACACCCGCCGAATGCCTTGACGCCGTCATCGCCGAGCTACCCGCCATGAAACGCCCCACCATCAGCCAACTCTACGGCACCAACGACTACTCACTCACCACCGTCGCCGACAAAAAAGGCGTAAACATTCTGATCCCCCGCCTAAAAGCCGCCGGAGCAACAGACATCCTAGAACTGCCGATAAACAAAATAGTGAGATAAGGGTTGGAACAGGGGGACGGGGTTGGAACAGGGGGACGGGGTTAGTGTTCCAATTTGACCTTGGTCAAATTGGAACACTAACCCCGTCCCCCTGTTCCAACCCCGTCCCCCTGTTCCAACCCCGTCCCCCTGTTCCAACCCCGTCCCCCTGAGTCACAAAAGCCCAACCTGCCAGCGTTATCGGCAGGTTGGGCTTGTGTTTAACAGTTACAACTGTGCTTGAAAACTTAGTCCTTCTTCTCCCCCAAAGGAAGAACCGTTTTACCGTATTCATTATTGAGTATCTGCGCAAAGCTTGCATAGATGGCGGAGCTTCCGCAGAAGATACCCACGTAGCCTGCGATGTTGATGATGAGCTCTGATCCCGCAAATTGACCCGCGGCAAGCAAGAAGAACAGCAGGGTGAGCGAGCAGAACACAACCTGAGTTGCACGGTTATGCGTCAGCGAGCCAATGAACATGAACAGGGTGAAGAGGCCCCAGAGAAACAGGTACAGACCCTTGGAGAAACCATCAACGTCAACAACAGCTGTGCTGGAGATGCCGGCAAGGGGGTTCCACCATACGATAATCAGCGACCACCAAAAGAATCCATAAGCCGTAAAAGCGGTTGCGCCAAACACATTGTTTTTCTTGAACTCCATGATTCCGGCAACTATCTGCGCAGCGCCACCGAGCGCAAATCCCATTGCAATGATGGCAATGTTCAGGTCGGTTAATCCTGCGTTATGAAAATTCAGCAAGACGGTTGTCATGCCAAATCCCAGTAGTCCTAGTGGGGCTGGATTAGCAATTTTGTTTTCACTCATGAGTCTGCTCCTTAATGTCTTGGTAGCCGTCTGCCAACATAGGCAATATTGAGCTAAAAAATAATTCTGAATAGAATACCTTACTCTCGCGCAAATAAGCCCGTCCCTCGGCAAAAGGTTAAAGATTCTTTTGCCTCCGCAAGAAAACAGTTACACTTACTACGAGTAGCCAAAACTACCTTTGAAGGAGTTCTATGAGCAACGAGATTACTCTTTTCAGCGGAAATATTGAGTGCATAGATGAGGTCAGGGAGCTCTGGGAGGAGCTTAACGCTTTTCACTCTGAAAAAACATGCCATTTTAAGCAGTTCTATGAGGAGTTCACCTTTGAAGCTCGAAAAGAGCCTCTTTTAAGCAGCGCAGCCAGGGGCGAGCTGCTTGTTTTTATTGCCTACAGCGGCGATGCTCGTGTTGGCTTCTGCATTGCCAGTGTGGTTGATGGGGTTGGCGAGATAGGCTCTTTGTTCGTAATGGAGGGCTACCGCAAAAAGGGTGTGGGTCACCTGCTTACCGAGGCGGCGCTTGACTGGATCAAGTCGCTTGACGCAAAAAAGACCATAGTGAGAGTTGCCTGCGGCAACGAAGAGGCTTTTGACTTTTACGCAAAGTATGGTTTTTTGCCCCGGGCAACTGAGCTGCAGCTTGCTCCTTAATACTCCTGTCACTTACCGGGTTACTTTAATCTCTTGCCTGGTGACTAACACCGGTAGATTGGGATTCTGCTCAATGAGCTCTGCCAGTTTCTTCTGTTCAGGCGACGGATAGCTCATCAGGTCATCCAAAAAGCGGTAGCTCACTGATTGATAGAGCAACTCCACCTGTATCGTCAACTCACCGGTGCCGGCCGGAAGGCTGATGAGATACGTGGTAGTGTCGCTGCCTCCAATGAAGTTATCGTCTATGAGAGCGTCGCCGATAACCGCAATGTCAACCGGTACCTTGGTTTTGTCAAATCCAACCGGCAGAATGCGGTTATCTTTAGCAAAGGCAACCCCTTGGAGCAAAACAGAAGTGGCCTCGCCGTTGCTGTTGAGCATTATCGATTCATATATCTGCACTTGCCCGGGTTGGTCGATGAGGGAATAGTGCGGCTCAAAGGTGCCTGCCACCTGGTCGGCGTTGTTGTCCAAAATCATGCCTTGCTCGTTGTAGCCGCCGGATTCGTACAGCAGGTTGCCTGAGGCATCAAAGACCTGCACATGCAACCAGGCCCGTCGAGAAGGAAAGCCGGTTGGAAACTTATGCCCAACCATTGAGTCAATGGTGACATCCAGCATAAGTGTGGAATCTGCTCCAGGTGCCACGGCAAAGCTACTTGCAAGGGTGAGCGTGGCAGTCTCGTTTTGCAGAAACTCGGTTGAAGCCTCTATGCCCCGCTCCAATGGATTATCGCTGCTGTTATTGAGTTGCTTGAGAAATGAGTTGGGGCCAACAAAGCTGTGCGTGGATATCTCCCCGCGTGCGGCATCTTCTATCTGCATGTTTGAAAGCGGCCCTGACTGCACCACCACCGGCATATGGCACGACTGGCAAGATTTTGACGAGGATTCGGACCACTCAGCCCATTCCAAGGCAACCACCTGCTCGGGCAGCTGTATGCCCGTGGGCTCGCCTTCAACAGTAAAAGCGTCGGTATACAGGGTGTGGCACGCGGCACACATCGCCGCACTCCGTGCAGTAGCGTCAGGCACGGTAAAGTAGCCAATACTGTCAACCATAGGCTGCTGGGCAGCCTCGCTGATTGGGTAGTATCCGTACAGATTGCGAGTCTTGCCTGCAGCAGGCATGTTGAGATCAATAGTCAGCTCAGAGTCATGAAACACGGTATTGCCCTCAGTGGGAATTGAGGTGAGCTGGTGGCAAAGCATGCAAGAAATGCCATCCAGGTACAGTTCGTGCAGCTCGCTCTCCGGATTTCTAGCATTGTCGAAAAAGCTTTGTGATGAGTCCTCTGCAATGGCGGTGAAGTTGGCCATCGGCAAATGACAGCTGGCACAAACTCCCTGAATCAAATCAGAAGCCTCCGGAAGCATCATCATCTCCTGCCTGACCACCGCCTGAAAAAGCGGGTCAGTGGAGGACTGGGAATGAGTAGAGTTCATCCACTCCGTGACAAAGGAAAACTGGGTGCCATCATCCGCACTAATGTCATTGTGGCAAGAACGGCACTGAGATGCCAGCGGAAAAAGCTCAACGCTCGCCGCTGTAGTTACTGCATCTGTATCCGAAACACTCGCATCAGAGCCTTGATTACTTGCACACCCCGCCAAAATAAGAATCAAGGAAAACGCCACCGCAACAATAACCAGACGCCTTTTCATAGTAACCTCCACACACCCTATATGCTTGGTTTCAAAGAAGATTGCTCCGCACCCAGATTATCACAATTGCCCTAGGTATTGTAGATATAATCAATCAAGAAGCACATTACCCGCCATCCTGCGCGTTTGCCGCTCGCTGTGTTACTGGTCGGGTTGACTGGATTCGAACCAGCGGCCTCTGCGTCCCGAACGCAGCGCTCTACCAAACTGAGCCACAACCCGACAGCCTTGCAATCCTACCATAAAGGTTGATTTTGGTGAAGATGGTGGGGGTGAAACAGAGGGACGGGGCTGGTCTGGGACAGAGGGACGGGGTTGGTTTGGGACAGAGGGACGGGGTTGGTTTGGGACAGAGGGACGGGGTCGGTGTCCCAGATTGGAACACTAACCCCGTCCCCCCTGTTCCAATCTGGGACACCGACCCCGTCCCTCTGTCCCAAACCAGCCCCGTCCCTCTGTCCCAGACCAGCCCCGTCCCTCTGTCCCAAACCAGCCCCGTCCCTCTGTCCCAGACCAGCCCCGTCCCTCTGTTTCATTGCTGATGCTTAGTTTCCTACCAGCTGCTCAGATGAATGGGGCTCGAGTTCAAGTTGAAGCTCTTCTTCCTCGGCTTTCTCTTTCTTGATTGCCAGCAGCGAAGCAACGAGGCCTACGGCAAACAAGAGGGTAAACACTACAGTCCATTGGTCAAACAGTACTATGGGTAAGCTCATGTCCTGGGTGAGGATAAAGAGTAGTATCGCTACAACAACCGCTACGAGCGTGACGACGAGGAGTATTGGGTTTACCTTTTTGCCCACTTCTGTTTCAAGGTCATCGCTTTGCTCACTGGTAAGATTTTTCTTCAGTACGGCTCGCACGCCTAAGAGTGCAAACGCCAGCACGGCAAAGATAGTCAGGATAAGATCTGCAAGAGACCAGGCAAAGAATCCAGTGGGCGCTACAAGGGGCACCGGAATCCCAAATACCTCGAGCACGGGGATTCCCTCTTCTAGTGCGGCGGCGCCTATCACTTCTGCTGGACTGCCTGCTTCGGGCACGGACTGATCCTCAAATGCGCCGGTTGAAGGCTCGCTCCTGGCTTCCGGGGGCTCCTCCTGCGGAGTGATAACCGTAGCAGGCTCAGAGTCTGATACCCACTGGGCTATGTACACGGCGTTTCCGCTCACCCTGGCAGTGGGAACCGGGCTCCAGCCGCTGAAGGTCCATCCCGCTCTGCCGGTGACCGCAGGGGCAGCAGGAGTTGCGTCTCCGGCCCTCAGGCTTGTTGTGCTCTGAGGTTGAAAGGTTCCCTGTTCGCCGGGCAGGAAGCTCACGATATAGGTGATGACTACTGCAGGCGGCTGTGGCACTTCAGGCTGCTCGGGTGGCTCAGGCTGCTTCGGCAGATCTGGCTCCGGTGTAGGCGGAGTAGGTGGAGTTGGTGGAGTTGGTGGAGTGGGCGGTGTAGGCGGCGTTGGCGGCGTAGGTGGAGTGGGAGGAGTTGGAGGGGTGGGTGGAGTGGGTGGCTCCAACTCCTCCCAGAGAGCTGTTAACTTTACGTCGCCGGCAGGCATGTGAAAACTCTCGCCTGGTTGTAAAATTACACCTGATTCGGCTTGCCAGCCAATAAACCTGTGGTTGTCTTTGGTCCAGGTGTTGTCCAATACCGTTACGGTCACACCGGGGAGGTGGGGCATACCCACGTCTATGACAATGTCTCCGCCGGTAGCTCCGCCGTGGTGATAGATAACGTCAAACTTAACTTTGGTCAGATACTTGAACTCGGAGCTTGTAATGCCGCTCACCGGCACGGTTGTAATGCTCATCACGTAGTTATCCGGATAGATAACGAGGCTCTCATTATTGAAGATATCGTTGTAGACGCTCATATAGCGTCCTGCTCCCATGTGAGCGCCGTTGAGCCCAGGCTCAAGTAAAACAGGCGATGAGAGGGCGATAGCCGGAAAGTACAAGGACTGAAACACGCCTCCGGTGATGACCCCCAGGGTTCCCTTATTTATGGCATCGCAGTTGATGGCCTCAAGCTCTCCCAAGAAGGTGCCGCCCGAGATAAGGTTGATGATACCGGTATTCATCACTGAGGTGCCAAAAGGCGCAGCGATGAATGTTCCTCCGGCAATTTCATTGATAACGCCCCTGGGGTTGCTCCCTATACTATAGTAGTTGTAGATGGCATAGCTGCCCGTTGCCGTAAAGACCGGATTGCCGGTTATGATGCCTACCCGGCCCCAGTTGAAGAAGCCCTGGCTGCCTGTAAAGGTGCCGCCCGTGATGGCAAGGATGTCGCAGTTGGCATCGTTTTGCAGGGCAACAACACCCTGAAAGTCCCCGCCGGAGATAAGGCCTACCTGGGCTCCCGTCAAGGTAGCGCTTCTGTTTAGGGTGAGGAGGCCAAAGTGTGACCCAGAAAAGCTGCCACCCGAGATAACGCCAATACCGGTTTTTTGGGTTTCTGACTCTATCCATATGGTTGCATTTCTGGGGTTTGAGGTATTGTTTAGTTGCCCAACACGCAGGGCCTTAAAAACGCCGCCGCTGATCTCATCGATCCAGCCGCCTCGTGTCATACCGATTGCACTGCCTCGGGCGGCCTCAAAATAATCACCGGTGATGGTGCCAATCTGGGCATAATTTTCAATAAAGATTCCGTGGCCGTTAAGTGTTTGATTTGGATTTGTCTGTTTAAAGCTGCCTCCGGAGATGAGCTCTATCCTCGTGCCTGTTCCTGAGAGTGCAATTGCGTTTCTTCCGGCTTCGATAGCACAGTTGCTTATCTCATCAAGGGTTGCCCCATTTTGCAGGTTAATCCCTTCAAGGCCGGCTTCAAAGCTTCCTCCCTCAATAGTTCCTGAGGAGCTCACGCCCCTGAGAGTTAGTGTAGAGGAGCTGCTTTTTATCAGGATGCCGTCTCTTGTGAGAATGTATCCGTCATAGACGGTAACAAAACCGTCGATGGTCAATATGTTGTCACTCTGCCCAGAGCCCAGGGTGAGGCTCCCGCCGCTCAAGACTTCTACCCTCATGGTGGCGGTGTGTTCGCCGTCTGCGCCGATGATGGTAACGTTATCGGTAATGGCAAGCGTAGAGCTCTCGGTTACGTCGCCCAGGGTCTCCAGGGTGTAGGTAGCAAACCCTGCGCCCGCTGCGGCAACAATGGCCTCTGAGTAGGTATCAAAGTAGCCACCGGTCTCTTGCAGTTTGACGGACTTAATGCTCAGGGGAGTAAGCTCAAACGCAGGCGCTCCCCAAGGAATTTTGTAGTTACCGGTTTGAAAGAAGAGGTTGGGAACAGCGCCGGATAAGTCCCACTTGATATTGGTGGTGTTGAAGGCAAGGCCTGCCGTGCGGGCAAGGCCGCTGTTTGTTCCCTCATAAGAAGTGGGAATGCTTAAAGACTCCACCTCAACAATCATGCTTCTGCCATAGGCCTCAAATCTTCCCGTGCAGGTTCCCGGGAGATACGCAGCCAGGCCCGTTGTTTGGAGGGAGATTGCGTAGCTTGCAAAAGGCGAACCCGTGGCACTTACGCTGCCTCCGGCTATTTTGACGGTTCCTGTCCAAACACAGATGGCATAGCTAGCGTGTGCCTGAAAGCCCGTTGCGGCAACAACGCCGCTATAGACCGTGACGTTTCCGTTGGTTACTTCAATGGCAGAAACCCAGTCACCCGAGGCGGTGACCGCGCCGCCGGACACTACAACATCGCCTTTGCTGATGTGTATTGCCATTGAGCTATCGCCGATAGCCTGAACAACGCCGCCCGCCGTTACGTCAACTGTTCCGCCTGACAACTGCACAGTAGTGCCGGCACTGGACAGCGTTAGAATTTCGCTGCCGCCCCCAATAACCAGGTTGCCGCCCTGTACGTCTAGAGAGTTGCCTGATGCAAAGGTGATGGTGTGGGAGCCATCTCTGGCAAGCAGGGTCACGTGGGTGGTAACACTGGGCTTGCCTGCTACGGTTATATCGCCCGTAACCTCAAGAACACCGCCGCCAGCTTGGTTTGCTGCAGTGATTGCTTCTTCTAAGGTGGCAAAAGTGATGTCAGTTCCCTGGAATCTCACCGGGTCTTTGGCACTCAGTGCTTCCTCCTGGCTCAGCAAGCCCAATGCCCCTGCGGGGTCAGGATCTGCTGGATCTTCAAGGCCTTCCGGGTCTTCCAGATTACCCGCGCCTTCTTCTTGCAGGGCGTCTTCTGCCGCTGCAGGTTCTCGTAGGGCATCTTCGATAACAAGCATTTGCTCAGAATCTGCGTTGTTTCCAGGGTCTGTGATTTGACCTTCTCCCAGTGCAATGGCTGGAATCAAATACAACAGCAAAGCCACTGCCATGAGAATGGCTAGCGCCCGTCTTGTAGTAGGTTTAGTACCCCTTTTTTTGGCCTTTTCATAATCATACCCATCCATTATGAGATCAGCCCCCTTTCGCGCTTCAGTTACCCCCCTATTCGCGCGTTTCACGATAGGCTATAAACCCACTTTACAGTCAATGATTGTGGGGAAGTCTCCATAATTGCCCAAAATATGCAATCTACAGGGGGTTTAGCAGGATTTTGTCATAATTATACGTTTACAAATTAGCTACGATTTGATTTCGTTTTGGTACAGGAGGGACGGGGTTGGTGTCCCAGATTGGTGGAACAGGGGGACGGGGTTAGTGTGGAACAGGGGGACGGGGTTAGTGTTCCAATTTGACCAAGGTCAAATTGGAACACTAA
>WRBR01000017.1 GCA_009784425.1 Coriobacteriia bacterium
AAGGTCAAAGAAGGCATCCTCCAATGACCGCCCGCCGCCCAGCTCTTGCAGGGTTCCTTCAGCCACCATCTGTCCGTCCATGATGATGCCCACTCGGTGGCAGAGTTTTTCGGCCAAGGTGAAGATATGGGTGGAGAGGATGATGGTTTTGCCTGCGGAGCAGAGCTCCTCAAGGTAGTCGGTCACCACGCGAGCGGTTAATACATCCAGGCCATTAGTGGGCTCATCAAAGATGATGAGGTTAGGGTCGTGCACCAAAGAAACGGCAATTGAGGTCTTTTGCTTCATGCCGGTTGAGAGTTTTGAGACTTTGGTATGGGCAAATTCATCAATGCCCAATCGTGTAAAGAGCTGCTGTTTATGCCGGGCAGCCGCAGCAGGCTCCACCTGCTGCAAGCGGGCAAAGAAATCAAAAAGGTAATCGGGGGTAAAAAAGTCTTCAAGTTTTAGGTCACTGGTGAGAAAGCCTATAGAGGCGCGCACGGCCTCGGGTTCTTTGACAATGCTGTGCCCCATAACCTGGGCATCACCGGTGTTGGGCTTGATGAGGGTGGCCAACATGCGCATCGTGGTGGTTTTTCCGGCACCGTTGGGGCCAAGCAGGCCATAGATCTCTCCGGGTTTTACGGTAAAGCTCAGGTTATCCACGGCGATAACAACTCCGCCTACAACGTGGCTGCTTGTTTCGCTTTTCTCTTTTGCTGCCTTGCGAGAAAGCTTAAAGGCCTTGGTGAGACCTTGGGCTTCTATCACATTGCTCACGCTGCCACCCACCGTTCTCTCTAGTTTAACCAAACCAGGCCTTGGCCAGAGCTTGGATACCCGGCTCAATGTCCTCTTTCCTGATGGACGAAAACCCAATGAGTACAGGGCTTTCCCACCCAGGGCTCTCGCTCATCCAATACTGATTGGTTCCGTAGATACCCACACCTTGATTCTCTGCCATCAAAATGAGCTCATCCTGGCTTTTTCCATCTTTTACTCGCACCAGCACATGAAGACCTGCGCCGTTTTCAATGAGCTCGATTTTGCCCTTCATGTGCGTGTTGAGCGCAGTAATCAGGGCCTCATACTTTTGCTTGTTGTGTGCCAGCGCGCGCCTGGTTTGTTTTTCCCAGTGTCCCTGCTCTATGAAACGACGGAGCACCACCTGCGAAAACCACGGCACCGAGGAGTGCGTTGCGCTGAAGTGCTCCTTCCACTGGCTCAGCAGTTCAGGGGGAAGGATGAGGTAGCTCATTCTGAGCGCAGGCGAGAGAGTTGTTGAGAAGGTTCCCATGTAAATGACCCGATGGTAGGCATCCAGAGACTGAAGCGGGGGAACAGGGTGCACGTTGTAGCGAAACTCCCTACAGTAGTCGTCCTCAAGGATGTACGCGTTGGTGGTGTTTGCCCAGTCCAGCAGCTGCAGCCGGGCCTGCATGGGTAGTATCAATCCGGTGGGAAACTGGTTAGACGGGGTGACATAACACAGCTTTGCCACTGATTTGAACAGGGAGCGTATGTAGAAAGAGGTCCCTTGAAAGATTGGGCAGGGAATGACCTTGAAGCGGCTCTGCTCAAATGCCAGGCGAGCTCCGCTATAACCGGGTTCTTCCATTGCCACCGTATCCACCTGCGGGTCAAACAGCTGCATGAGGTTTTGGATTGAGGCCTGGGTTCCTGCCTGAATAACCACTTGTTCAGGAAAGCAGCTGACTCCTCGGCTCCTCCTTAAGTGGTTGACTATATTAAGTCTGAGGAGGTAGTCGCCCTGGTTGTCGTTATAGCAGCTTGCCCCTCCGGCTTCTACGCCATGCAGGGCATCGGAGGTAAGCTTTCTCCAGGTGTCGCAGGGAAAGGCGTCAGTCTCCAGGTTTTCATGGTTAAAGTCGTACTTGTACGACCGGAGAGGCTTTTGAGTGCCGAGAATGAGCTGCCGTTCCCTGCTTCCAAAGGCCTCGATACTCTCGTCAACGCTTTTTGAGAAGACCCCTTCGTTGAGATTGATTTGCTCTACGGTATAGCCGCTGCCTGTGCGGCTTGACACAAAGCCTTCCTGCAAAAGCTGGCGGTATGCCGCCTCGATGGTGTTGCGCGCCACCCCCAGGTCCTCGGCAGTTTTTCTGATTGAAGGAAGCCTCTGGCCGGCAGAGTAAATCCCCTCCATAATCTCGCGCTTGAACTTTTCGTAGATTTGAAGATAGAGTGTTTTAGTGTCTGATAAGTCGCTGTTCATGGCTCCATTCCAAAAATCGTCCCTATCAAATAATAGCAAATTGTCCCTATTTGGCAAGGACAATTTATTGTAACCTTATCGGAAGTGTAATCGGACATAGGAAGGAGGAAGGGTATGGATAAACCCTTTTTTAGCACGAGGAAGCGTCTTGTATTTGCAATTGTGAGTGTATTTATTTTGATTTTTGCGCTCGCAGCATGCCAAGACACCACCGACACAAGCACTGAGGATGGCGACGATGTCGTTCAAACGCAGGAGCTTGGCGATTATGGTCCCTTTGGGGACGCCCCCAATCCGTCAGATTTTGAGTGGGATGTAATCACGTATGAGGGTTGGAAGGATGTCTACCCTTATCACTATGAGAGCTACGTCTCAAACCTGGACAACAAGCCTGCTAGTCAGGGCGGCGACAAGCACAACTATCTGACTGACTATCCGTTCCTTATGACCTTGTACAAGGGTCATGCCTTTACTAAGGGTTATTGGCAAGCTGCCGGTCACCCGTGGGCAATTAAGGACATGGAAGGTTCACCGCGTATTGGTGAGACCACCCTGCAAAACTGCTATGGTTGTAAGAGCCCGCAGTACATTTCTCTGATCATCAAGGATCCGGCTGCTGCTGCAGTTCCCTTTGTTGACTCCGAGAACTTTACTGAGCCGGTAGCCTGCTGGAGCTGTCACGGAAACGATCCTGAGAGCAACTCAGTTGGCAGCCCGTGGTGGAACGATGCACTTGGTTCCGACAAGGGCAAGACCCCTGCATCTGCAGAGGTTTGCGGTCAGTGCCACAACGAGTATTACTTTGATCCCGACACCAGAATTGTCACCAATCCTTATCTTGGCGGACTTAAGTCCATGACTCCGCAAGATCTGATTGAGTACTATGACAACATTGGCTTCAGGGATTGGGTATACCCCGTCACCGAGACCCCCATGATCAAGCTGCAACATCCTGAGTTTGAGATGATTTATGGTGGCGCCACCCCCATGAGAATGGCACGCGAGAACAACTATGCTTGTGCTGACTGCCACATGGGTCCAACCACTGCCTCTGATGGCACTGCATTCACCAGCCACTTCTGGCAGAGCCCCCTCAAGAACGCTGATCTTCTTGCTAACGACTGCGGACAGAGTGGTTGTCACTCTGACCTCGCCAAAGAGGTAGCAGGCTGGCAAGATCAGGTAGTCAAGCGCTTCACCGCCACTGGCTATGATCTTGAGGAAATGGTCAACCTTTTTGTCGCTAAGGTAGAGGCCGGCGAAATCGCTGGTGACGACCTTGACAGAATGAGAGTCATTCAGCGTCACGCTCAGATTTATTGGGACTTCGTATTTGTTGAGAACAGCAATGGCGCACACAATCGTGCCTATGCTCTCGCATATCTCGATGAAGCCGATAAGCTGATCAAAGAAGGTATGGGCATTCTTGGATAAACTTCCTCGTTAATGCTAAAAAGGCTAACGGAAAAGAGGCACCTCGGTGCCTCTTTTCTTTTTGGTGACTCAGTTTCCCCGTCCCCAGTGAGTTAGGCCTTAAGTACAAACTTGCTCTTGGGTACGTTGCAGATGGGGCATACGTAGTCTTCAAAAAGTTGCTCAAACTCTTCTGTGCTTCCGGGGTATACGTAGCCGCACACACTGCAGACATACTTGCTTGGGGTGGCTGGTGTCTCTTCTTCCTCAGCCACATAGCTTGATGCCTTGGGTGGGGTCTTTCCCTTGAGAACTCGATGATAATACGCATAGGTCATGGGCGGTTCCTTAGAGAGGTTCTCTGCCTCTATAACCTCTGCGATGAAAATTGTATGCGTGAAGTTATCCACGCTCTCTATGACCTTGCACTCTAGATAGCTGGTAACTCCCTCGCTCACATACGGCAGGCCGGCAGGTGTGTGACCAGTGGGGACCTCCGCAAACTTATCTTTGTCCTTGCTGCTGCTGAACCCAAAAACGCCGATGGTGTTCTGTTTGGTTTCTTCGGACAAGATCGAAACAGAGAACTCCTTGGTCTTTTTGATACAGGCGTTGGTATAGTTGTCTTTGTTGATGCAGACGATAAGGGTTGTTGGCACAGACGTTGCCTGCGTTACCGTGTTGACCACGCACCCTACATCTCGCCCTCCATCCTTGGCGCCGATGATATACAGACCATAAGACAGATTGAATAAAGCGGTTTTGTCCATGTCAAAACACTCCTTTCAGCTAATTGGATTAGTATAGTTGTCTTGCTTTAAAAAAGCTGCTATCTTCTTTGAGGTCTGCTAAGTTTTTCAAACACTGATTGTGAGGGGTTAATTATGGGAACATGTCCGGTTACGGGAACAGGTGCTTCAGGCGACACTGCCGAGGGAACAACCAACAAGGATTGGTGGCCGGGTCAAATCAATCTCAAGATTCTTGCTCAAAACTCAAGCTTGAGTAATCCGCTAGGCGAGGGCTTTGATTACAAGAAAGAGTTTGAGAGCTTGAACTTGGATGCCGTCAAGGCCGATTTATTTGCTTTGATGCAAAACTCAGAAGATTGGTGGCCTGCCGATTATGGGCATTACGGGCCCTTGTTCATTCGCATGGCCTGGCACAGTGCCGGCACGTATCGCGTGCAAGATGGCCGCGGCGGTGCCGGAGATGGCACACAGCGTTTTGCGCCCCTTAACAGCTGGCCGGACAACGTCAATCTGGACAAGGCCCGGCGCTTGCTCTGGCCTATCAAGCAAAAGTATGGGAGCAAGATCTCTTGGGCCGACTTGATGATTTTAGCCGGGACCTGCGCCATTGAGTCGATGGGTCTTAAGCCCTTTGGTTTTGCCGGTGGGCGCGAGGATGTTTGGGAGCCGCAGGAAGATGTCTACTGGGGCTCGGAGAAAGAGTGGCTCGGCGATGCCCGGTATTCAGGGGAGCGCAAGCTTGAGAATCCGCTGGCTGCTGTGCAGATGGGCCTGATCTATGTGAACCCAGAAGGGCCCAACGGCGAACCTCTTCCTGTTGAGTCTGGTAAAGACGTACGGGAGACCTTTGCCCGTATGGCCATGAACGATTACGAAACGGTGGCCTTGGTAGCAGGCGGTCATACCTTTGGCAAGGCACACGGGGCAGGCCCGGCTACCCATGTAGGGCCTGAGCCTGAGGCTGCGCCCCTGGAGCAGATGGGGCTGGGGTGGAAGAGTGACTTTGGCAGCGGCAAGGCCGGAGACACCATCGGCAGCGGTATAGAGGGAGCCTGGAAGCCTCATCCAACTACCTGGGACATGGGTTATCTGAAGGTGCTGTTTAAGTATGAGTGGGAGCTCACCAAATCTCCTGCCGGGGCCTACATCTGGCTTGCCGTGGACGTTGATGATGAGGACATGGTTGTTGATGCCTTTGATCCTGATAAAAAACACCGTCCCATGATGACTACGGCTGACCTCTCTTTGAAGTTTGATGAGGCCTATAACCCTATTGCCAAGCATTTTCTTGAAAACCCTGAGGAGTTTGCTGATGCCTTTGCCCGCGCTTGGTTCAAGCTGACTCATAGAGACTTGGGGCCCAAGACCCTGTACCTGGGCACGGATGTGCCTGCAGAGGATTTGATTTGGCAAGACCCGGTGCCCCGGGCAGCTGGAGATGCGCTGAGTGACAGCGATGTGCAGGCGCTTAAGGCGCGCATACTTGCAAGCGGTCTCTCGGTTTCTGAACTGGTAGGGACTGCCTGGGCCTCGGCCTCCACGTTCAGGGGCTCCGACAAACGCGGCGGCGCCAACGGTGCCCGCATCAGGCTTGAGCCGCAGGTGAGCTGGACTGTCAACGAGCCTGCGCGGCTTGCCAAGGTGTTGCAGGTCTACGAAGACGTACAGGGCGCTTTTGAAAAGCAGGTCTCTTTGGCAGACTTGATTGTGCTCGGCGGCAATGCAGCAATAGAAAAGGCTGCTCTTGCTGCGGGCTATCAACTGGATGTGCCTTTCACGCCCGGACGCATGGATACCACTCAGGAGCTCACTGACGTTCGTTCGTTTTTTGTGCTTAAGCCTAAGGCTGATGCATTCCGTAACTACCTGGAGCAGGAGTTCTCCTCCCTGCCGGAGGAATTACTCGTAGATAAGGCTCAGCTGCTGGGTTTGTCCGCGCCTGAGATGACCGTTTTGCTGGGCGGGCTGCGCGTCTTGGACATCAATTTTGAGCAATCCCCGCATGGCGTATTCACCGAGAACCCCGGGGTGCTCACCAATGATTTCTTTATCAATGTTTTGGATATGGCCTTTGAGTGGAAGCCCACCGGCACTGACGCCGGCGTCTTTGAAGGCAGAGCTCGCAGCTCCGGAGAGCTGAAGTGGACGGCAACGCGCGTTGACCTGGTGTTTGGATCAAACTCGCAGCTCAGGGCTCTCTCTGAAGTGTACGCTGAAGACAACTCAAAAGAAAAGTTCTATCAAGACTTTGCCGCAGCCTGGAACAAGGTGATGAACGCAGACCGCTTTGACCTGCGATAGCTTCTCCTGCGTTATCGGTTCAAAAACTCAATACGGCCTTCTATTTCAGAGTTGAGTATCTGTGCGGCTGAAAGGTGCTCGATGAGAATGTCGTGGATTGAGGTGCTCACCACGGGTGACTTGCCGTTTTCAAGTATTTCTTCAACGGAAAATCCAAAGCATGCCTCAAAGCTCTTGAAGTGGAAGTCCTGCAACCCTACGGTGTAGTGAGAGTCCTCAGAAAAGGGATTGCCATTCAGCGAGAACTCCACAAATTCTCTTGTTGCCCGGTCAAACAAAACGCGCAAGCCCTTTGAGACCTGGTAGAACTCGGTATGATCGCTGTTGAACATCTCTTCCCTGAAAACAAAGTCAAGCATACGCCTGAATTGCTCCCCGGTTACCGTGAGCTGCTTGAGTTTGTCATCGTAGGGAAAGAGCTCCATGAACTCACTGAGAGTGAAGAGTGTTGACACCGATTCCTTTCTTACCGAGCCTGAGCCAAGCAGAATGAGGTCGAGGCTGGTCTCCTCAAGCAGGATGTCGGAGAGGAGGTTGCCGAGCTTTGTCTCCTGATAACGGTCGGGGTGGGTCAACTCGTGGTCAAGGCGGCAGAGCACCCGGTCGTACTTCTCGTCGGTGTGGGTCTTGAATTTAATGATGGTATCTTCCATCTCGGTATCGCGGGGACAGTGTGAGCTGTCGATAGGGATGAGTTGCCAGGTAAAGTCGTGCACATCGTTGGTGTCGGTGTCCACGATAATGTCAAAGCGGCCTATCTGTTTGGTTCCCACGCCGGCCTGCGCTATGAGGATGTCGGCAACTTTTACCGGCTGCTCAAGAATGGTATGGGTATGTCCTCCGATGATGAGATCCACGCCCCAGTCAGGGTCAAGCAGCGCAGCAAGTTTTTTATCCTCCTCAAAACCGATGTGAGTAAGGATGATGGTGAAGTCTACGTCAACGTCCTTATAAGCGTTGCAGATCCGCCCCACTTCGCGAGCCGCATCTTCAAGGCTCACAAAGCTGCCCAGAACATCGTTTTTCATGCTCTTGAGGATGTCCTCGGTGGTAATGCCGATGAACAGTATCTCCATGTCATCTACCACCATGATGTGATGGGGATTGAACAAGCGGGTGTAGGGGTTTTTGATGTAGAGATTGGCGTTGACTATAGGAAACTTAGCACAGCGCTCCAGAAAGAGCAGGTGCGCTATTCCGTAGTCGATTTCATGGTTGCCAATGGTTGCAACGTCAGGGGCGAGCAGGTTCATGATCTCTATGGTGGAGAGCCCCAGGAATTCGCTGTCTATAATGGAGCCCTGTAGCATGTCACCTGCGATGCAATAGATGACGTTATCTGTTTCCTGGCGCACTTTAGCAACATAGCCCGAGAGGCAGGAAATGCCGCCAAGCAGCTTCTCATCTATTTCATTAGCCAAGAAATCGCCATGTAAGTCGTTGGAGTGAAGAACGGTGAGAGGTCTGAGAACTCTTCCCTGATTTGGCACTTTCATGTTGTGCTCCTAACATCTTCCCAGAATAGCTGATTGCAGCCCATCGCTAATAATCTCACGATGTCATTTATATGGCAAGTAGTATTTCTTAGCTCTCAACCAGTCCGTTAATTTGCCAGGGCTCAAGGTAGGTTGGCAGGTACCACACAAAGAGTGCTCCCACAAAGAGTATTGCGCCCAGCATGATGTAGGTGTGGGTGCGTGGCTTGAGTTTGGCCAGGCGGTGCTCAAGCAGGGGAAAGACAACAAAGGCGCAGACCGTCATCAAAACGGCGTACCAAAAGTCGTTGACCAGATAGGCCTGGTTTAGCACAGTGAGGTTATAGTTTGAGAAGTCCCATAGCGGGTAAGCCCCCAGCTCGTTTGGCTGATTCAAAAGCAATCCCATGATGAGCTCGGTGAGAAAGGCAACCAGAAAAGCGGCTGTGAAAACTACGGTAATGCTGAGCAGCTTTGAGCGCCCTCTCTTGTGAATTTGCTCCTTGAGCGGAATGATGATGAAAAAGAAAAACAGCGTGCACACGGAGTAGACCCACATTGGCTTAAGGGGGCGGAGCCAAATGTCTACATAGTTGGGATCAGTCACATCAAAAGTGCCCAATAAAAAGCCAATGCCCGTGTAGACATTTTCTATGAGATGGCCAACCACTGCCATCAGCAGGGTATAGGTAATCACCCTCTTCCAAAAATTGGAACAGCTCACCCTGAAGATGACGTGCTCAAAAAAGAAGTGGATCCCCCGTTGGGTTATTTGTGTGTTAACTGCTTCTGCTTGCATTATGTGAATACAATAACAGCTTAATGAGAGGGGTCTTTATTTCCGTAGGGCTTCCGTAGGAGCCACGTTGCCAAATAGCTATGCGTGCGAGTGACTATTCACACCCCTCTTTGTTGTCCTGCGCGTTCGCCGAAGGCGAATGTTGCAGGACCTGCGTGCTGGATGAGCAGATCCTGCAACAACAGTATTCGCGCAGACCTGAAGAAAAACCCAATTCAGGTTCTGGGGTTCCACTATGTGGAGTTTGGCTTTGGCAGATAACCTCGAGTGCGTAATGGGGACGCTACCCTTGATGATATAATAACCAGTGTTCTGCATCAGTGACAATAGAATGAACTCTTCGAAAGGATAACTATGGCTCTAGATTTTGAAGAGTCAATCCAGGTTGCAGCAAGGAATAGAGACGCTGAGATCGAGAAAATCCATGAAAAGAGGCGGAGGCTAACCAGACACCAAGAGGCACTCGAAAGCGAAGCAAGCCGTTTGAACCAAATAGAGAGCCGTGTGCACGAGACAATAGAAAACCTGAGTGTGCTTGCAGACGATGACGAGTGGAGGATGCAAGGGTATTCTAGTGCTCATGAATTCTACTATGCAAGGCAAGAAACCCAACGTCTTGTCTTTGGTGAATTTGAGAGGCTTGAAGAAGAGAAGTGCGCGCTGCTCAGGAGAGAAGATGAGTGTTTACATGACTATGAAACACTGCGAGCTGCAAAGCAGCTAGAGCGAGAACGAGAATAATTGTAAAACCATTAAACGAGCGCGGGAGGGAATACATGGATATAGCAAGCAATCCAGACTTGGTGAGCCAGTATACCGAGGAGATGCGGAGTGCGGCTGCGCCTTTAAAGGTTGCTTTATCGACGTCTCGACCTTCGGCGGACAACGCATCCTTCATGGAGCCAACGAAGGGGCTCTGAGCACCTTCAATCAGTTCTCTGCTCTGCTCGATGGCTCCTCTGAAAACCTTACTAACGGACTTGCCCAGATAGCTGGTGCGTTCGATGGCGTAGACAACTCAATTGCCAGCGGAATCATCCAAGGAGCTTAGAATGAGCCTTGAGCTATATCCTTCTGCAGAGCAGAGTATGCTCACTGAACAAAACAGGCTCCTTGAAGAGCGAAAGGGTGATCTGCGGAAACTTGAGATAACCTACCAGTGCTTTGTTGAGGACAGCTCCCTCAAAGGGAAAGGCTACAGCAGTGCAAAAGAACTCATAGGGCGTGCGATGATTCCCGCAATCAGAGGGATAGCAACATACATAGATGAATTCGTCGCATCAAACAGCACTGTGGCCTCTGCCTTAGGCTCATATTCATGGGCCTCAGCAACACACTTGAGCGAGTTCGGACTTCAGCTGGAATATGACAGCCTTGGCAAAGTGCTCAATGATCTAAATACCTTTGACCAGTTGACGCTTCAAGACAGCTATTGCTTGTCAATACAAAAAATTAGACAGAACGTCTTAAGCCGGATTCTTCAAATGCGCAGCTATAACTCCTCAACCTCAGGTGCCTACAGTGCAAGTGGTGCACTTGAGTCTATCAATGTAGGCATCAAGGGGGCCCTTGCCGCAATGGGCGCAGCGCTCTATAATCCAAACGCTGGAGAATTCTTACTTGGTGGGGTAGACTGGAGTTTTGAGGCAAACCTCAGTGGGCTCGACTCACTTCTGACTGAAGAAGAGCGTCTTGCCATATCCTTCTACCAGTCACTCCCCCCTGAGTTGAGGAGTGCAATCTCACTTGATGACATCCAAACTACCGGTGATGGCTTTGTCATGTGCACCAAGCCGATGGACAAGATTCTTGAGGCAATGGGAATCAGTGAGTTTGATTCAAGATACCAAGATTATTACCTATGGGGGTTATTCACCAATGAAGGTTTTATTCATTCGATACTAGAGCTAAGGTTGCCAGAATACTCAGATTATCCAGGTCTTTTCATTCCTTTTAGGACCTTAGACATCAATTTATTTAGTAGACCACCCAACGCTATCATTTCGGTTTTGGATAAGACTATGACTGAGCTGTTTGATTCAGATAATTCTGAAAACTTCAGCTACTCACTACTCTCTTATTTCGCTAACCCTGAAAGCAGGGGGAGTTATTTACTTGCAGATATAGCTATCAATAAGGCTCTGGAGGCTGCAGGCATCAGCGGAGGAGGCACTTGGAATCCGGGCACTTTGGCAACTGTTCTTGCTAGTGACCCTCATACTGCTGAAGCACTAAAGAAGCTTGAAGCGATGGGCATTGTGGATACAACCTTAGGCACTATTAACATAGTGGATGCCCAAAACCTCTCATTTCTTGAGAAGTGCGCCATCCTCGCCTGTATTACTTCTAATCCAGACATCTATTCATATGCCGCAGAAAATCAGTTTCACGCAAACATGTTCTTAAGGTTTCTACCTGGGCTCAAGACGCTTGATGAGAACTACGTGAGCCCCCTTGCCGATTTTACTCTGCGACAGACTGCAGGATATATCCAGAATCACGCAGTTGTCTCTAGCGCCGGTGTTACTGACAGTATTGGGCTGTCCGGAAGCATCTCAGAGCCGAGCTTTAAGACATCTGAAGTACTTTCAGGCTCTCTAATTTCTCAAGGGGAGTCATATTACGATCAGCAAGAGAGAACGCACTCTACCAATAATACAAGAGGAATTATGGTCTCATGAGGAGCTGACAGAGCTTTGGGTAAATCACTAAGGAAAGACAGAAGAAACTGGAAGAAAGCAGCGGGCTTAGCGATTCTTGTTCTGCTGGTTGTATCAGTGGTGGGATGCACTAGCTGGGTTGACGCAAATACTCCAACTAAAGACTCGCTTGAAGAATACGAGCATCATCTGCAACTCTTTGAAGAGGAGGTTTTGTTGGGAAGAACCAAAGATGAGGTCAAAAGAATGATTGGATATCCCGATGGGTGGGAGGAAAGATTCAGTTTCAATCCTTACAATTCATCACATAGGGGCATGGATCCTTGGGATGAAAGAGTCCATTATTGGAAATACTCCTCAGAAAATGGAGCTGGCATGCGACTGGCTACAGAGCTGTTCTTCTCTGACGAAGGACTAGTCGAAGAGGTCGTCGTCACAGAGAAGGTAATAGAGGGGACTGTTGACGATTGGGTAACCAGAAGACAAGGGGTTGTAAGCCAATTCAACTACAACCGAGATTAAGTTGATGAAACAAAACTCAGTTCCACCCGGTTATTTTTTCAAGCTTGCGGTATAGAGTGGCTCTTGTCACTCCCAGTTCACGAGCAACAGCGGTCTTGTTGCCTTTGTGTTTTTTCATGAGCTTTTTAATTCTCTCATTCTCGAGCTTTTCAAAGGAAGCAAAGCTTTCTGCCTGAAATACCTCATGTCCATTCACCTCATCAGCTTGCGCAGGAATCTGAAGATTACGATAGCGAAGAATCTCCTCAGGAAGTATTGAGCTTGTTATCTCATCGCTTTTACAGATGTTCACGCATCGCTCAACTGCGTTTCTCAACTCGCGCACATTGCCCGGCCAAGGGTACTTGAGCATGCAATCCAAAACCTCGCTGCTGATAGATAAAATTGGCCTGTTCAAGGATGAGGCAAACTCCTTCAAGAAAAATTCTGCGAGCTCTGGAATATCGTCTGTTCGGTTTCTCAAAGGAGGAATGTCTAGTCGGATGACATTGACTCGATAATACAGATCATGCCTGAAGGTTCCCGCTTTGATGCATTCCAAGAGGTCGTTGTTTGTGGCAGCAATGATGCGCACATCAATCTTGCGTGACTCGTTGTCTCCCAGCCGAGTGACCCGTTGCTCTTCCAAAACCCGCAGTAACACAGCCTGCATATCCAGTGGCATCTCTGACAATTCATCAAGAAACAGAGTCCCTTGATTTGCTTGCTCAAATTTTCCGCTAACTCCTCGTTTGTCTGCCTCGCTAAATGCATTCTCGGTAAACCCAAACAGCTCGCGTCCTATGAGCTCTTTGGGAACCGCTGCGCAGTTCAAAACAACAAAGGGCTTGTCTCGTCTTTCGCTTGCGTTATGAATTGCTTGTGCAAATATCTCCTTGCCGGTGCCGCTTTCTCCAAACAGCAGTATGTTACTTGTGCTTTCAGCTGCCTGAGCAGCAAGCTCCTTGACAAACATGAGGCCCTCGTTGTTTCCAAGCACATCATTAAAAGTGAAAAGTGCATCAACATTGACCATTCTGTTCACCTGGTTACGCATATTCTGTGCGTGAGTGATTGTGCAGGCAAAGCCCATATACTCTCTTGGGCTGCTCTCCTCGTCATACAGGGGGAGCAGTGTCATGTAAAACTCGTTGTCTTCGAGCATGAGCGAATTCTGTTTGCATAGGTAATTGTAGTTGACGATTACCTCTCCCTTTTTTACCCTCTTAAACAGGTGGGCATAATCGGGCATCCAGGTATAGATATTTTGGCCGCGCAATTGGTCAGTGTAATTGCCATACAACCAACAGAGTTGCTCGTCTACATCTACAACAATGTCATTTTGGTCAACAACAATCGGCATGGCGTTATTAATCTGCGCCTGTGCCTTGAACAGCTTCAGCAGCAAACGCACATGTGGCTGATACTTGAGATTGATGGAGTCATGTAGGTCTTCGCTAAAATACCTACAGAGAGCTAAAAAAGTGGTTGAGAATTTTTGCAATGGACTTATTATCAAAATGTAGAACTCTTTTTGCTTGATGTGTTTGCCTAATAAACTGAAGTGTTCTGCATAACAAGCGTAATCCTCAAAGAGCTGACAATAGTTCTCCCTCCCACAGAACTGAGCCTGTGATTTGTTTATAAATGCCTCTGAAACAGCATTTGATCCAGCATATTGATCCTGAAGACAGGCTCCTTTTTCTATGCCCTTATCACTCAGCTCTGCCAAAAGATCATCATCACCACAGCAATCAAACACACAGAGGTTGCTGTCGAGGTAAAAAAGTGCGGCTCCAACACTGGCCAGTAATTCAGAAAAGAGGGTGTACCGTTCGCTGTAAAGGATGTTTTTGTGCTGTACGTCTGTCAAGAGCTCGTCGTAGCTAGACCTTATCTTGCCGTTTTGAATGATACTCGTCTGTTTTGGATCAATCCCGGCTTTTCTGGATCGGAGCCACCCTGAATACACACCCGGAGGCAAGGCCGAAAAGTCCCGGGCTCTTCCCTCAAAAAAGGCAATTTGGCATTCTTCAGCCATAGCTAGTCGGCGCTTCATGTTCAGAGGCCTACTGGAATCTTGATGTCCTTGCATCTTGCATCTCCTTTGAGGCAGTGCCTGCAGTCTGGTTTATCATTGTATCAATCTCGTCTGTCATCTTTTAGATTCAGATAAAAGCTATAATCTGCTTAACTGTTTTGCTGCCCTTAGAGCGTTGCCGCCCTCGTCTCAAAACACTTGCTCCATTCCCTGAAAGACAGCTATGAATATCTCACAGTTACAGTATTTTATAAAAACCGCACAGCTGCAGCAGTACACAAAAGCTGCTGAGGCTCTCTTTGTGAGCCAGTCTGCTCTCTCCAGCTCAATAGCAAAACTTGAAGATGAGCTGGGCGTTGAGCTTTTTGAGCGAAGGGGCAGAAACGTACAATTAACCAAAGCGGGTAGTGAGTTTTATTCTTTTGGAGTCAAGGCACTTGATGCGCTTGAAGAGGGTCAACAGGCTGTTCGCAAATACAAATCCCTGAAAATAAATACTTTACGAATCGGTACCGTTGACTCATTTCAAACTCTTCACCTGACTGAGTTACTCAATGCCTACAGTAACCAGCGGGTTTCTGAGTCATCAATCGAGATTACTCAAGGTGTTACCTCCACTCTCGTCTCAGGAATAGTTGATGAAGCCTTTGACTTTGCCTTTTGCGCGTATCCAATAGAGGTGCCAAATATCCACTATACTCCTATCTTGCAGCGAAAGCTCGCTGTTGTCATGAGCAAGGAGCACTCCCTTTCAGGGCTCAGGTATTTGAGGGCTACTGACCTGCTTAATCACCGAATAATCACCTACGACACATCAACTCCGCTTGGTAAAAACGTCAACGACCTGCTTTCTAAAGAAAAGCTCCGGCCTTCTGTTGTTGTTGACAATGAAGCTTCTTTGCTGTCTCTTGTAGAAATCGATACGGGGGCAGTTGGGCTGGTTCTCAGTCCTCTTGGCACGCATCTTGCCGAAGAGCTGACTACCGTTACAATGGTTGACATACCAGAAGATTTCTTTCCGATTCTTTTAGCGTACAAAACATCAAAGAAGCGATCTTCTGACGAAGAGTTGTTCATTCGACTTGCAAGTGGCTCCTTTTCCTAGGGATTCTTAGCCATATCGGAATTCCACGCCCATGCCTGCTTGGGGTAACTCCCACTTTTTGATTATGGTGTCCGCGCAGAGAATACGGCATGTGCCACATTCCAGGCAGCCGGCGTGATCAAAGCTTTTTGCGCCGCTCTCAGCAACACGATATAAGGCCGCAGGGCAAGCACGGACGAGCTTTAAGAACTCCTCAAGGTCCGCGTTTTCAATCAGCTCAATATGGGCGTTTTGCTCGTCAACATGATACTTATTCATACCTAGTATCGCGTCAGGATTTACGGTGAGAGAAACCAAGGTGTTGATGCCGTTGTTACTCATAGCGCTTTCAGAGCTCCTCTCAGATCTTTTAGCAGGTTCAGGATTCCCACGCGCCTAATACTGGGCATCAAGCGTTTGACAAGCGGTTTGGCTGGTGTGCCATCTACGGTGAACAGCGAGGTGAATACCTCTTGGGCAAGCAGCGGGTAGGTTTTAAACAGTCGCTTCCAGCCATCCATGAAGTGCGGCCACTTTTGAAAGGTTTTTAAATCTTGCATAACAAAGCTTGCTTCCATCTTTTCTTTGTATGCTGCAAGCCCGCTTTTGCTCGTATCTTCTTTGTCGATTGCCTCGCAGGCTGCTTCTGCGGCCATTTTTCCACTTGCCACTGCAAGGTCCATTCCGCGCACCATATAGCCCAGGTTCATGCAGAGCATGGCTGCATCTCCTGCTATCAGACAACCATCGCCAACGTATTCGGGAACTGTACGGTATCCTCCCTCAGAAACCATGTGCCCTGAATGCTCAACCACCTTTGCGCCTTTGACTAACGGCGCAATGCTGGGATGGTTTTTGAAGTCTTCAAGCATTTGGTAGATTGGCGTGCTTGATTCAGCAATATCAGCAATCGTCACTACCAGACCAAGCGACAGCGAATCATTATTAGTGTAAACAAAGCCGCCCCCGGTATGTCCTTTGGTGCAGTCACCAACAAACAGCCATGCGGCCCCTTCTCCTTCAGAGCAGAGAAATCTTGACTCAATTGCATCAGGAGACAGCTCCAGCACCTCTTTGATGCCAACTGCCATCTCGTTGGCTTTTGGCAGAGGTGCTTTTGTTGCCTGAGCAGAGAGCAGACTGTTGGCGCCATCCGCAATGATGGTGACCTGTGCGGTAATCGTATCGCCTCCTGCTGTAACTCCAATGACCTTCTCTGTTGCATCTTTTGCCAGCGCCTCAACTGCAATGCCATAGATGTACTCTGCACCCGCGGCTTCTGCCTGCTCGGCAAGCCAGCGATTGAAGGGGGCATGCAACACGCTGTAGGAATTTCTTCCCTCCTGCGCCAGCGAGGCGCCGGAGTATTCCAAGGTCGTGTTTGCATCGGCAGTCATGAGGCTTATACGCTCATGGGTTATCTTGCGACCAAGTGGTGCTTCATTTTCAAAATCAGGGAATACTTCTTTGAGCGCATGGGAGTATATCCTGCCGCCTGTCATATTCTTGGCTCCCGCAAAAGCCCCTCGTTCGATTACAAGAACGCTCTTGCCCGCAGAAGCAGCTACATAGGCAGCAACGGCGCCTGAACATCCCGACCCAACAACAATAATGTCAAAATCATATTCTTGCATGCAAGCCTCTCCTTTACCTGGTTTTTTTCAGTTGCAAAGAATTCGGCAGAGGAGAGTTGCCCTCCTCTGCCGAATCTCTCCGCTTAATCACAGAGTGTTCTGGTAATTCTCATGCCCAGATGTTTTGCGATTTGCTGATAGTGAACGTCGTTGGGATGATCCGCGGGAAGAAGGGTGATTGCGTCGCGAAGATATCTTGCAATACCGGTGTCCTCAAATACACCGATGCCACCCCAAGACTCAATGCATTCCTTTGCCACGTCAATGAACATATTGACGCTCTCTGCCTTGATAATGTGGCCCTGCTCGGGGGTGATTGTTTGATTCACAAAGTCTTCGATGGTGCGGTGCAGATAGCATCGACATACATCAATCCGTGAAGCAAGGCGCCCCATGCGATCAGCATGGAAGGACATCTTGTCAAAGGTGATACCATGCGACTCCCGAGTTTTAATGTAATCAAGCGTTTTGTCAAAGACGCCCTGTGCTCCGCCCACAGCAACAGCAGCAGCCTCCAGGTATGAACCGTTATAGCCGCTCAAAACCGTATCGCTTACAGAGGGGAAGGGAAGAACACTGCTCTCGGGAACGCGGACGTTTTGATAGCTCAAAACGCCATTATTGATGCCATTCAGACCAATCTTCTGCTCGATCTTTGTGGTTTCAAAGCCAGGCACTCCCGCTTCAACCGCAAAGTACCTGAACTGACCGTCATCACAAAGCCCATGTGACAAGATGAGCTTGGCGATTCCTGTGGCCGTAACAAAGAGGCGCGTGCCGTTGAGGACCCACTCGTCACCCTCTTTGCGGGCAAACACCGGGTGCTGCGAGTAATTAAATGAGCCGATTGGGTCAGCCACTGCAAATGCGGCAACCGTGCGGCCCTTCTGAAGATCTTCTGCGTATTTTGCTGCCAGCTCGGGAACCAGGCTAAAGATGCCCATTGCCTTAACGAGATAGTTGAGGACAAAGCCCACAGAAGGGCTAAATTGCGCAAGCTCCTCTTGCATAAGCAGGATGATCTTGTCGTTTTGCCCGGCGCCGCCGTGCTCTTCCGGGAAAAGGAACATCGTAAAGCCAAGCTCCGCGGCTTTTTCAAAGATGTCCATTGGAAACTCATTTGATCGGTCGATTTCATCAGCTCGCGGCGCAACCACGTTCTGACCAAAATCATGAATCATGTTCATGATGAGTTGTTGCTCATCGGTTAAATCAAGGTAGTAACGTTTCATCTTGCTTCCTTTCAAGGTTGTGGGGATGAATAGTCAAACGGCCTATTGTTGAGCAGTGATAGTTTTTCTGGCACCCAGGAATACGAATAAAACACAGAGAATCATCAGTATTCCGGCAGTGATTAAGAAGGGGTTGTATGAACCTGTTGAGTCGAGAATAAAGCCGGCTATAGGTGCGCCAAGCATGGCTCCAATGCTACCAGCAGCCGTGGCAAGCCCCACTAGGGAACCAGCCTCTCTGGTACCAAAGACTCGCGGAAGTGTTACCGGCCCCAGCATATTGCACAAGCACATGGCTGCTGCCACTGCAGCAATAATCATCGCTCCTGGCATTCCGGTCAAGACGGTGGCAGCAAACATAATGGCTGCTGAGATAGCGCCGCAGATAAGAGTGCCAAATGCTGGCCCTTTCTTATCAACCAAGATGCCATATAAAGGTGCCCAGACCAAGGTTGCAATGCTGAAGACAGAAATACCCATTGCAGCTTGCAGCGGTGTCAACCCAATGCTCTGATAGAAAATCGAGGCATTGTTGGTAAACCCGGTCATAGCAATAACGGCTATCACACAAGCAACAAAGATAAGCCAGAATTGTGGGGTTTTGAGAATATCCTTCATCGCAAGGCCAACAATCTCTGGCGCAGCCTCAGGATCATTTTCCAGACTATCTGGGGCATCTTGCTCCACAGAAACACCATAGGTATTAGGATGTTCCGCCAGCAAAAACAGAGCGCAGAAAATCATGACGGCTCCACCAACTAAGCCCTCAACCAAGGCGGTTGGGCCTACCCCAAATGTTTCTATTGCACTCGCTAGTGCCGGCGAGAGTATAAATGCCACAATGCCAACACCAACGGTGATAAAACTGATAATCCGTGCGGTGCCCTTTGGGTACCACCAAACAATGCTCGTCTGCGAGGCAGCATAGCCTCCTGCAACTGTTGCAAAACCAAAGAATACTGCCGCTGCATAGATAACTACGATAGAAGTAGAAAGCGATATGCCCACAAAGAACAGGGCAAAAGCCAGTCCTGCAAGAGATGCCAATAGTTTAAGTCTTACGACTTTCAGTATTTGCCCAAAGAGCAACGAAGTAAGCAAGCTTGCTATGGCAGCAAAAGAGAACAGCAGGGTGACCTGCCCAATCGATGCTCCTGTCATTTCACTTATGGGCATCAGAAAAACTGGCAAAGACATGTAGCTTCCTATCGAGACCGCCGTCATGACGATGCTACCAATAGCTACATTTCTAGCACGGTTCATTGCTTCTCCTTAGAATTCGCGTGTATCAGGGGTTTCCCATACCAAAGCAGGGTTCTGATCGCCTGCCCACAAGCCTGCGTCTATGGTTATTGCCGCTCCGGTAATAAAACGTGCCATGTCTGAGGCTAGGAAAAGGGCCAGCCAGGCTACCTCTTCAGCTTTGCCTATGCGTCCTAGCGGCATCATTGCGTTATACACTGCCATAGTCTCTGCCGGAACTCCTGCAAAAATCTCGGTGTCGATAACACCGGGGCAGATGGCATTTACTGTAATGTCATGGCGTGCATAGTCCAGCGCGGCCACCTTGGTGAGACCCATTGCAGCATGTTTGGACGAGGTGTAGAGCGACAATCCCTCTGTTCCCCTCAGCCCGGAGCCAGAAACCGTGTTAATGATTGTGCAGCCTCGAGAATCAGTGTCGATCATGGCCTTGACTGCGTACTTTGTTCCCAGGAATACCGCTTTGTAGTGCAAATCGCTCAAGGCGTCAAAGTCCTCGCTCGTGTACTCATGAACAGGCTTGTTAGGATAGGTGCGGCCTGCGTTGTTGCAAAGAACATTGAGCTTGCCGAATTTGTCTACCGTTGCCTGCACAAGGGCTTCTACTTCTGCCTCGTTGTTTGCGTCTGCTTTTACGAATGTTGCAGCACAACCTTCTGCTGTCAATTCGTCCGCCAGAGCCTGACCTTTATCTTCGCGCCTACCCGAGAAGACTACCTTCATACCGTTTTGAGCAAAGGTCTTGACTATAGCTTCACCTATGCCACTGGTTGCACCTATTACCAAGGCTACCTTACCCTCAACACTCTTAAAATTGTCCATTCTTACTTTCCTTTCTCTTGATTTTTCGTTTTGTTTGTCAGCAAAATTAATGCACTCGCATGAATCTATAATCCCTGGGCTACTCCTTTCTCGATTTGAGGTTAATCAAGTCATTTCTTCAAAGCTGCCAATAACGCTGGCGCCACTTCTTTGTAGTCCCCTATCAGTGCGTAGTCAGAGGACTTGACAATTGGTGCGCATTCGTCGGTGTTAATGGCAGCAACAGTCTTTGCCCCTCTGATCCCGTACATATGCTGGATTTGACCTGACACACCCACCCCTAAGTACAAGTCAGGATTGAGGATCTTGCCCGATATTCCAATGTAGAGTTCAGCTGCAAACCAGCCTCTATCCTCAGCAACCCCACGCGTGCAAGCTACTGCTCCTCCCGATTCAACCGCCAGAGCTTCGAGGATGGCTAAGTCCTCAATGTCACTAATGCCCAGCCCTGCGCAAATAATGACCGGGGCTGCAGCCAGGTCTACACCTGCCTTCACGATATCCTCGCGAGATATAACCTGGACTCTTGTGTCTATCTCTGTAGCTTTTATGCGCTCAATCTCCTCAACTTCTTTTTTTGGGACCTCTCTTTCATAGAACCCTGCTTGAGTCGTTGCAATAGCAAAACCTTCAGCTGACGAGGAGCGCAGCATCATTCCGCCATAGATTGTGTGCTCGCAGCTGAGCCCTTCTGTCTTTATTTCAAGCTTAGAAGCGTCTGAGAACATCGGCGCATTGAGAAAACCAGCCACATGAGCCGCCAACTCTCTTCCGCGAGCCGTAGACTCAAAGAGTGCAGCTGTTGCGTTGGTTTCAACCAGCCGCTCTGAGAGCAGTTTTGCGTAGTGTTCCGGAGAATCATCGTCTGCTTCAAACCAGACAATCATATTTGCGCCGCTATTTTTGACGCTTGCGGGAATCTCTTTACCAAAGCATAAGGCGCAGGCAAGATTTCCGCTGTCTTGGATAAGCGCTGTAGTTATACGACTGTGTTTTTCGTCCTCTGCATAGAAATAGATTTTTGACATCAGAGCACACCATCCTTCTTTAGTGATTCAACCAGTTGGGCAACTTTCTCTTCTGTTGATCCCTCTTTTATGACTATGTTTTTGCGGTTCATGACGTACCCCTCGTCTTGAGAGTGCAAGCCTTGTGCATCTTTGAGCTCTAGCTCAGAAATTTCTACTTCAAATATCGGCTTCTTTTTGGCTTCCATGATTGCCTTGAGCTTTGGGTATTCAGGCGCATTGATACTGGGAAGAACCGATACAACAGCAGGAAGTTCAACATTGACCTTTTCAATGCAGCCCTCGAGCTTGCGTGTTGCCTCTAAAACACTCCCCTGAATTGATAGCTCAGCTACAGAGGTCACAACCGGCCAGTTGAGTGCTGCTGCAATACGAGGCGCTGTCTGTCTGCCAAACAAATCCTGAGAGCCTTCGGCACAAATCACCAAAGCTGCGTTGGCATTTTGCTTGAGCACTGCTGCCAGCGCCTGTGAGCTGGTGCGATGGTCCTCAATTTTTGACTCGCCAGTATTGATATGCCACACAGCGTCCAAGCCACGTGAGAGGGCGTCTTTTAGAGAAGCCTTTGCGTCTGCGTCTCCAACAGTAAGCCCGATAGCCTCGCTGCCCGGCAAGCTTTCTTTGACCTGATTGGCAGCCTCTATTGCATTGAGGTCGTAGTCTCCAATCTTCCATCTTGCCCGAGTGAAATCTGCACTCTTGCCCTCAATTCTGATGTCTGCCTCATCAATCACCCATTTAAAGCATGCATAGATGTTTCTCATGTCCACTCTCGCTCTCATGATTGTCTTGTGCCTAAGAGTTGCGTTTTTGCACATTGGATACTTGCTGTATGTATTTGCTGCGTTTTATTGTTTGAGCTTGATTTACCCATTAAAGGGAAGCGCACTGAGAGAAACAAATTGATAGTGGTGATACTAAGAGACTTTTGCATACAAAACGATACGTTTTGGAACGATTTGGCACTGTTCTATACAGTTTTAAGTACAGGTGTTTTTGGGATTGAACTATTCGAGAGTTCTAGCACGAAGCAAACACTGGCAGGTTGCTGTCGAGGCGTGCTGCAGGTTGCTGTCGAGGTATGCTACAGGTTGCTATTGAAGTGCTGGTAGGTTGCTATCGAAGCACTGATAGGTTGCTATCGAAGCACTGATAGGTTGCTATTGAAGTGCTGGTAGGTTGCTATTGAAGTGCTGATAGGTTGCTATTGAAGTGCTGATAGGTTGCAATCGAAGCATGCTGCAGGTTGCTATTGAAGCATGCTGCGTAGTTCACGGCGCGCTTTGATAAACCCGTCACTTTCGTTGCTGCGCAGGCGCCTGTTTAGGTTGGCCGCAAGCTGTTTGGCAACTCTATCAAACTCCACCGCACTGTAAATCTGCTTGTTTGTCACAGAAATCACCGTTATGCCCATAGCATTCAAGCTGTTTCGTTTCATGGAATCAAAGGCTATCTGTAAGGGGGTCAAGTGGATCAAGTCGCTTTCATACTCAACGGCAACGTTGAACTCTGGCCAGAACAGGTCACAACGAAAGAACTTCTTGCTCGATGTTTCCTTGGCTGCCTTGGTTGGCGTGATCTTGGCATTGAGCTCTGGCTGGGAAAAACCATATCCACCGTATTTGTAGGGCAAGGTCAAGAGTAGAAAAAGCTGGGTCTCCCTCGGCGAGGCAGAGTTATCCACTATATACTGCAATACTCTTAAAAACCGCCTCTGGCCAAACAGCCCCTCCGTGCGAGCTAGATATGCCGCCAGCCTCTCCTTGTTGGTAAGTTGAGTTCGATTGTACAGTTGCTTCTTGGCCACCTCTGGATCCTCGCTGTGAACACCCTTGACCGGCAAAATGTACGTTCCGCATAGTTCAAGGCCCAACTCCAAGAGCTCTGCAAACGAAAGCTCACTCGCCATTTGAAAGAAGGTAAGTTCTGGCGAGCATACAAAAAGCCCGTCGCCAACCTCGATGAGACTGCCCTCGGGTAGAGGTTGGGCATATGCGTGAGTTTGCACCTTTTGTGATCTTCTCTGCGCAGCAGGCGTGCTAACCAAAACATGTATCGGATACGAAAGACCTTGTGCATTGAGTTGGCGTGTGATGGCGGCATCGGGAGGCCTTGCAGGAGACATGCTCTTGCGTTGACGATTTTGGCGGTCAACTTGCGTCTTGCCATGAATTCGCCAGTACTCTACTGCTGACTTGTAGCCTATTACTGTCTCCATGACACAATTGTACTACTTCCTGCCGCGTTTGCACGCAAAAAGACTGTTTTTGTCGAGTTTTCCCACGTTTTTTGCCGGTTTTTGACCAAAAATCGTCTTTTTGCGTGCAAACGCGGCAGGAAGTATGGCATCTGCGTCAAGGCATAAACTGAGGGGCTGGTTTGGGACAGAGGAGCGGGGCTGGTCTGGAACACTAACCCCGTCCCCCTGTTCCAATCTGGGACACCAAACCCCGCCCCTCTGTACCAATGAGCAGGCTAAGAGGTTAGAAGGGCTGGTTTACTCTCCATTACTCCCACTCTATGGTGCCGGGGGGCTTGGGGGAGAGGTCGTAGAGGACGCGGCATACTCCGGGAACCTCATCCAGTATGCGGGCAGTGATCTTTTTGAGGATTGACCAGCTGATCTCGGGTACATCAGCCTCCAGGGCATCAATGGTGTTGACTGCACGGATGATGACCGGCCAGTCGTAGGCTCGCTTGCCATCACGCACGCCGGTGGTGCGAAAGTTTGGCACTACGGTAAAGAACTGCCATACTTCCCGGGTCAAGCCGGTGGCGTCGAATTCCTCGCGCAGGATTGCGTCAGCTTCACGCAAGGCCTCCAAGCGATCGCTGGTGATAGCGCCCAGGCAGCGAACCCCAAGTCCGGGGCCCGGAAAGGGCTGGCGAGAGACCATCGAGTCAGGCAAGCCCAGGGCAGCGCCCACAACGCGTACCTCGTCTTTGAACAGGAGTTTTACCGGCTCAACGAGCTCAAACTGCAGGTCATCGGGCAGGCCTCCCACGTTGTGGTGGGCTTTTACCGGGCCGCTTTCCAGGATATCGGGGTAGATTGTTCCCTGTGCAAGAAAGTCTATGGCACTGAGTTTGCGCGCCTCTTCTTCAAAGACTCTGATGAACTCAACGCCGATGATTTTGCGCTTTTCTTCTGGGTCGGCTACGCCGGCGAGTTTATCAAGGAATCGAGGGGCAGCTTCAACGTATACCAGGTTTGCGTCCATTTGGTTTTGAAACACCTCAATGACCTGCTCGCTCTCACCCTTGCGCATGAGTCCGTGGTTGACGTGCACGCATACCAGCTGCTTGCCCAAAGCCTTGATTAACAAGGCAGCAACAACCGAGCTATCCACGCCGCCGGAAAGTGCCAGTAAAACCTTTTTGTCCCCCACCTGCGATTGGATCTCTTTTACCTGCTCAGCGATGAAAAGTTCAGCTAGTTCCGGTGTGGTTATCCGCTGCATTTCATCAGGTCTTTTGCACGTGTTCATCCAGTCTCCTTAGGGTGAAATCTTTAGTGTATTGCTGGCAATTAGCCTCTTGATATGCTAACATAACAGATGATTTGGTATGACCTTCTTTAATGAATGGGGAATGTCCGTCTCAGGGGACTGGCGATGAGGAAAACTTTTGCAGTATTCTTAGCCTTCATGCTCGCGGTGAGCGTGTTATTTTCTGCTGCCCCAGCTTATGCTGATGATTCAATTTTCTCTGATTCTACCGCAACAATTGAACAGGTGCAGGTCTTTATTCCGGAGGCTGATTCAGCAGCTTCTGACAGTGCCGATTTGTCCGCTGGAGAAGGCGAGGCGGCTGCCAATCAAGACCAGCAAGTTCTGATTGATGAAGACCCTAGCGAGCTGAGCGCGCCGTTGGCTAACAGTGCTTTTGAGGGCAGCCTTTTGGCTGCTGAGGACACTTCTTTAGCCGCCAGTGCCTCGCCGCTTGAAATAGCCAGAGCAGTCATTGAGCTTAACAGGTCACTGAACGAGCTCCTTGGAATCCTTCAAAAGGCCTCTGGACCAAGCGTGGTGTGCATCGACAGCACTACCCTCTCGGAGGACAACTTATCCGCCAGCTTTGCGGAGGGAACCTACTACCTTCAGACTATTTCATTGGTCAACAGAATCAATGAGCTGCTGGATGTTATTGGTCTTTCCAGTGGTGTTTATATCTCATCCCTGCCGATTTCTGTTGCCGGCAGCCTGCCTGAGGGATTCATTTTTGATGGCAGCACGCTCACGCTAGTTGATAAGAGCCTTCTTAATCACAGCGAAGAACTGGGCGATGACCCTGATGCTCTTCTCCGCTCTTATGAGGTCACCCTGTATCTCAGCACGGGCAGCCCTTACATCGACACCTGGCTCATGGGCAGCGGCGTTACCACGCTTGCCGTAGAAACCTTCACTATTGACTTGCTGCTGATTCTGCCCTCTGATGTGCTAGATCCTGACCCTGGACATAGCGCTGGCAATGAGCCCAATAATCCTGACCCTGGAACTAATCCCCCTCCTGATGGCTCAAATCCCCCTGGAACTGGAGGTCCCCCGCCGGGGTCTGGCTCCACTGATGACGATGAGGACGGTACGGGAGGAGGAGACGAGCCTAATAACACCACCGCTCCCAGCCTGCCTGCTCCCTCGATTATGACACCAGAGCTGATTATCCCTGCTATTGAGTTGGGGATTATAACTGCTTTGGCCGATTCTGTTGAGGATCCGGCAGCTGTAGTTGAGGACGCAGTGCTCCCGGCTATCACAAACATCGATGATGTTGCTATCCCTATGGCTTCCATGATGATTGACGAGAGAGGAAACCTCGTTATCACCAATGCCAGTTTGGTTGTGCTTTCAATGATTTTGGCGCTCGTTGCCCTCGTAACCTTGCGGGGGGGCAGGAGCAGTGGTTTCAAGGAGTCTCTCTCAGCGGCGCAGTTTGGTCAAATGGGCCTAGTCATGGGTGCTATCAATATAGGGCTTGGCTTATCGAGTGCAATCCTCTTGGTGCTCTCCCAGTACCTTGAGCTTCCCTTCCAAAACTCCGGTGTTGCCTGGACTCCGGTTTTGATAGGCATAGCCATTGTGCAGGTTGCTTGTACCCTTGTGCTTCTCATCAGCTCTCGTATAGCTGAGAAGAGAGCAGGGCCGTCGCGAATTAAGATACGATACTGAGTTAATCACTAATCACGGGGTAGTGTGGGGCGCCGGGAAGTTTATTCCCCGGCGCCCCTTTTTTATTCTCTGTTGCACGGAAAAGTCTTGGGGAGTCTGGGGTTTTGCGTCCCAGACTCCCCTTTTTGTCAGTAGGGGTTCTCCAGGGAGCTTTGCGCAGCGGCATCCTCACTGAGATCTGCAAACTTGCCCTGTGTATAGCGGTCAAGCGCAACCGCGGCAATCATTGCGGCGTTGTCGGTGCAGGCAAGCGCCGGGGGGAATTTGACCCGTATGCCTTGGGGCTCCATAGCCTCCTGGTACGCTTTGCGCAAAGCCCTGTTGGCTGCCACGCCGCCGCCGATGCAGAAGGTGTCAACTCCCAGGCTCAGGCAGGCTTTAAGTGCCTTGGCAACCTGCACCTCAATGACCGCCTGCTCAAAGGAGGCTGAGATGTCTTTGGGGTTTAGCGTACCTGCTGCCTGCTGCTCTCTTATTGCTGTGAGCACCGCCGTTTTGAGACCACTGAGCGAGAAGCGATAGTCGCCCGAGTGCATGAGCGCCCGTGGAAAGGCCAGCGCCTCTGGGTTTCCTTCTGCAGCGAGACGCGCGATGGCAGGCCCGCCGGGATAACCGAGGCCCAGTGCCTTTGCCACTTTGTCGTAGGCCTCGCCTACGGCATCGTCGAGCGTTTCGCCTAGAACCTCGTACTCACCCCAGTTTTTCACGGATACCAGCAGCGTATTGCCGCCGCTTAGCAGGGCTATGATAAACGGCGGTTGCAGGTCTTCTTCATCGATATGGTATGTGTGAGGGGAAGGGGCTGTGCCAGTCTCTTCTGCCCGTGCAAACTTGTTGGCGTAGATGTGTCCCTCCATGTGATCAACCTTGATGAGAGGGGTGTCCGTGGCCCAGCTGAGACCCTTTGCAAACGCCAAGCCCACCACCAAGGCGCCCACAAGACCGGGGGCGTAGGTCACCGCGATGGCGTCCAGGTCTTGCCAGCTCCAGCCTTCCATAGCCTCCATAACGGTGGGATAGATTGCCTCGGTGTGCTTGCGCGAGGCAATCTCCGGCACCACACCGCCAAAGCGCGCGTGAAAGTTTTCCTGGCTGGCAATCACGTTGCTGAGCAGCTCGCCTTTGCCATTAATGAGCGCTGCTGCGGTTTCATCGCAAGAGCTTTCAATGGCGAGGATGAGCGGTGCTTTGGAACAGAGGGACGGGGTTGCTTTGGAACAGAGGGACGGGGTTGCTTTGGAACAGAGGGACGGGGTTGCTTTGGTACAGAGGGTCGGGGTTGCTTTGGTACAGAGGGACGGGG
>WRBR01000018.1 GCA_009784425.1 Coriobacteriia bacterium
ATCATCACCGTGCCCTTTGGGCCCATTCCGTTTACCTTGCAGACTTTGATGCTGGGCATTGTTATCTGCCTGCTGCCTCCCAAGTATTCCGTTGCTGCGGTGGGCGGGTACTTGGCGCTGGGGAGTCTTGGTTTACCAATCTTCTCAGGCATGCGCGGCGGTTTTGCTGTGCTGGCTGGGCCTACCGGCGGCTTTCTCGTAGGCTTTCTTGTGGCTGCGGTCATCGTCGCATTCATTCGCAGCAGAGCACTGCATACAAAAGACGACACAAAAGAAGAGCCCTCCCGCCCGCGCTGGTTTTTGCCGACACTGGACATCTCCTCGCTGGTGCTGTTCTCGCTCATCTCCTACGTCATGGGATGCCTCTGGTTTATGTACTCAACCGGCACAACTCTCGAAGCATCACTCGCAGCCTGCGTCATCCCCTTCCTGGTGCCCGACGCATTCAAGGCCGCTGCTGCCCTTATTTGCATTCAACCGGTGCGAGCTGCGCTGGGGTTTAGCCCTGCGCCCAGCTCGTGACTGCCGTAGAGCTCCAACAGTTTTCATGATTACCGTTTAGCGTCAACAGTTTATCGGAGGTAGTTCCAATGAAAAAGATAGCATTTCTCATGGTTGTTATTCTCGCATTTGGAGCGCTTGCAGGCTGCGCCACGGGCGGGTCAACAAAGACGCTCACCATCAACGACATCCAAACCGACCCCTTCTCCTTTACCGGCGAGATTGTCATCACCGGTGTTAATGCAGGCTTTTTTCATGATGACCCGCAGGTATTCTTTGTGGTGGACACCGCGGAGCTTTTGGCGTGCAAGGATTTGGCCTGCGGCGCATTTCAACTGCCCGTGATTTATGAGGGAGGCGGCGGGCTGCCGGAACTCGGCGACGAGGTGGTCATCACCGGAAGCTGGGGCACCTACCGAGTGCAAGGTCAAGGTGGAATTGAAGACGTTGATATTTTTGAGATAACAAAGATTGAGGTCAAGCGAAACATCATGAACCTGCTGCAGTAGCGCGGCCGCATCAGCGCACCCGCACTAGTGGCAATCGCACCGGTGAAGCGCAGCATTGCTACCGTAACGGCACAACCGCATCAGCACAATAAAGAAGGCACATAGTGAACACACTCAAACTGGTATCTAAGAATCTCCTACGCAGAAAAGGACGATTCATCTTCACCTTGCTCGGCATCACTATTGGAATGGCGGCCTTTGTGGCCCTGCTTTCACTTAGCGGAAGCATGCAGAGCGAAATCAGAAAACAAGCCGCAATGCTGGGCGCAAACCTCATCATCACCCCCAAAAACTGGTGCGCTTATGACCAGATTTCTATCTTGACCGGTGAATCCCTCCCCGAATCCCTCCAGTATGAGGTGCTTGAAAAGGTGGCCTCCGTAGACGGAGTCACCGCCATACCCTACCTCACCCAAAAAACGGCAATCCAAAATAGCCCCGTTTTGGTCACGGGCATGCATCCGCAAGAGACCCTGGAGTTCAAAGAGTGGGAGATTGCAGAGGGCAGCTTTTTCAGCGCGCAGGATGAGCGAGCCGTGGTGCTTGGCTCAAGCATCGCCAACAGTTTTAACTTGCAGGTGGGCGATACGCTGACCATACGAGGCGCGCAGTTTCCCGTAATAGCAATCCTCCAGGCAACCGGCGGCAATGACGACATTGCGGTGTATCTCCCCCTAGCTGTGGTACAGGAGATTTATGAGGTGGGCAACTACATCTCCTTTATTGCGGCAAAGGTTGACGATCTTGCGCAGATGGAGAGTTACGAGGCTGCTATCTTAGACGTAGCCAACGTTGCGGTGACCTCGGACAAGCAGCTTTTGAGCACGGTGCTCTCCATGCTCGGCACGGTTAATATGACCTTGCAGCTTATTGCGGGGGTGGCTTTGATTGCGGCGGCTTTTGGAATTATCAACACCATGATGGCAGCAATTTACGAGAGGCGTCGCGAGATTGGAATTCTCCGTGCCATCGGCGCCAAGAGGGGCTCAATTTTCAGGATTTTCCTCTTGGAGTCAGGGGTGTACGGCTTGCTCGGTGGTCTATTAGGAGTGGTGCTTGGCTTTGTTACCTCCCTCATTGCGGCACCGCTGATCTCTGGAGGCGACATGAGTGTTCTCTTAAAAGGCGCAACACCCCAGGCCAGCCTTGATGCCACTATTGTTTTAACGGCGATTGCGTTTTCGTTGGTCATCTCTGTGGCTGCCGGCATGTATCCCGCATGGAAGGCGGCAAAGCTTACACCGGTGGAGGCAATCAGTTATGAATAGGGCAATCATCAAAACAGAGAACCTGGAAAAGATCTACGGCAAGAGTGCGGTTAAGACTCACGCGCTGAAAGGCGTGGATATGGAGATACCCGCCGGCTCGCTCTCTTGCATCATAGGCACCTCTGGCCACGGAAAAAGCACCCTGCTGCACATGATTGGCGGGCTTGATAAGCCCACAAGCGGGAGTGTCTTGATTGACGGGGTTGCTATCTCTGAGCTTACCGACAGCCAGCTTTCCGAGCTCCGGGCTCAAAAGATTGGCTTTGTGTTTCAGTTTTTCAACCTGCTGCAAAACCTTACGGCTTTGGAGAATATCCAGGCAGCCATGCTGTTTGGCAGTGTTCCCCAAGCGCAGCAAAGGGCAAAGGCGCTGGAGCTGCTGGAGTTAGTGGGGCTTTCTGACAAGGCAGATGCCAAGCCAACTGAGCTTTCCGGCGGGCAGCAGCAACGGGTCTCTATTGCCCGCGCACTTGCCAACGACCCGGAGATTTTGTTGATGGACGAGCCAACGGGCAACCTCGATTCTGAATCTGAAGAAGAAGTGCTCAGCCAAATCTTCAAGATTCACAAAGCGGGCAAAACGATTGTGATTGTTACTCACAACAGAGAACTGGCAGAAAAAGCAGAAATGATTTTTGAGATCCAAGATGGAAAAATAAAGACCTAGTACTTTTAGGACAAGTCATCTTTTTGGGGCTGAGAGGCTGCCTCTGCTGCCTCAAGGTGCAGGTAGATTGCAAATAAAACCGCCGCTTGAATTAGCAATTTTGTTTCCGTTAGAATTGAGATGCCTCATTCTTGGCCGTCCGTACGATGGGCCGACATGAATGAATAGGGAACCCAGATACTGCTGTGGACAGGTATTCCCCTACACGGTAGCGAACGCTGGAAGCAGTGGTGCGGGTACCCACCTTTTGATGAGGTGGGTTCATCCTTTCGGTCCAAGAGTGAGGTTCTTTTAGAGAGGCCGGGTCATTTTGTCCTGAGGACAAAATGACCCGGCCCCTTTGCGCTGGGACAGAGGGACGGGGCTGGAACAGGGGGACGGGGTTAGTGTTCCAATTTGACCTTGGTCAAATTGGAACACTAACCCCGTCCCCCTGTTCCAGAGATTTTGGAGGCTAGTTCTGCTACAAATTTTCACTTGTGCGCGATGAAAAGGCCGTTATAGGGCTGAAAATGGCATTATTTCCCCGGAGAGTGGCTTTTTGACCCCGGTTTGGGTGCTAAAAGGGCAAAACGCCGCGCACAAGTGGAAATTTGTAGCAGAACTAGCCTCCAAAATCTTTAATTTACCTAAACAGAGGTCGAATAGAATGCTTGAAGGGAAATGGGGAGTGAGGAGGACGCATCAGCGGCTATAATTGGGGCATGGATACTCTTTTCTCAGAAGTTGAGCAGGCGGCTCTCGGGAGCGTGGCACCGTTGGCGGTGCGGGTGCGGCCTCGGACGCTTGATGAGTTGGTGGGGCAAGATGAGGTTTTGGGGCAGGGGAGTTGGCTTCGGAATGCTATTGAGAGTGATACTCTTTCATCGATTATTCTTTTTGGTCCGGCGGGTACGGGTAAGACTACCCTTGCGCGTGTGATAGCTCTGCAGACTAAGGCGCACTTTACTGAGGTCAGTGCTATTAGTGGCGGCGTGAGTGACTTGCGCAGGGTCATTGATGAGGCTGCGGCGCGGTTGACTCACCGTGGCCTTAAGACCATTCTTTTTGTTGATGAGATCCACCGGTTTTCGCGCTCGCAGCAAGATGCGCTTTTGCATGCGGTGGAGGACAGGATTGTCATTCTCATTGGTGCTACTACGGAGAATCCTGCTTTTGAGGTTAATTCGGCGCTGATCAGCCGCTCGAGGATTATTGAGTTTGTTGCACTCACTGAAGAAGCCATCAGGGTGGTGGTGCAGAGTGCGCTTGCGGATGCGCGAGGGCTGGCGGGAGCATTTTCGCTGGATGAAGACGCGCTTGATGCCATTGTGATGATGGCTGGCGGGGATGCTCGTGTGGCGCTCACTACTATGGAGATGGCTGCTGATATGGCGGGGAGGGATGGCGAGGGGCTGGATCCTTCGGCTGCGCTCCGCTCCGCTCAGGACGACAAAACTGTCATAACGCTCACTGATGTAATGGAGGCGGTGCCGCGGACTACCTTGCCTTATGATAAGAAGGGCGACATGCACTACGATGTCATTAGCGCCTTCATTAAGAGCATGCGGGGTTCTGATGCTGATGCAGCTATCTATTGGCTTGCTCGTATGTTGGATGGGGGCGAGGATCCTAAGTTTATTGCAAGGCGTATCATGATCTTTGCTTCGGAGGATGTTGGCAATGCTGACCCGCAGGCGCTGCTCATTGCGCATGCGGCTTTTGCTGCTGTTGAGCGCATTGGGTTGCCGGAGTGTCGCATCAACCTTTCGCAGGCTGCAACCTACATGGCTTTGGCGCCCAAGTCAAATGCTGCTATTGTGGCTATCGACAAGGCCTTGGGAGAGGTTGCTAAAGGGCCACTCAGACAAGTACCCAATCATCTGCGCGACCGGCACCGTCCGGGCTCGGAGAAATACGGAAAATACCACTATCCGCACAACAGCCCCTCCGGCTATGTGGAACAACAATATTTGCCGGACGGCCTAGAGCGCAGGTGCTTTTATACCCCCGGCGAACGAGGCTGGGAGGCCTACCGAACCGAACAGAGCGGCAATGATGGGTAGTAGTAGCAACATTGATAGGTAGCAGTGGAGCGGTAACAGCTGTGTTATCATTACGCTACCACTTTTACAAAGGAAGGAATTCTTGATGAATGACATAGCTATGCTGGTGTTACTGGTAGTTATTATTGCGTTCGTCATTGCGTTGATAGTGTTGGTTTTTCACATAATTGGCACCATTCGCAAGGTTAATCAAACCATCGATGACATTCAACCGACTATAGAGACAGCCAACAAGATGTTGGAGGAATTGCAGCCGGCAATCAAGCGCATTGACCCTTTAATGGAGCGCGTCTCCCTCACTGTTGACGCGGTGAATCTTGAGATTATGCGGGCCGATACCATCCTGTCTGATATCTCCAAGGTTACCGCCACAGCTTCTGATGCTGTGGGCAAGGTGGCCGATATTACGGATGGTCCGCTCAATCTGCTCAATGCTGCCACCGATAAAGTCAGAGACATGTTTGGAGGCGCCAGGGATCAGAGAGCTGCCAAAGATGTGGTGAGGCGTGCCAGCTTGCAGGCAAGTGAGGAGAGCGAAGGCGAGACTGAGGCTCCTGAGCCCGAGCCCCAAGCTGCTCCAAAGAGAACCTCTCGATTTAAGCGCTCATCTGCGTCCGAGTCTGTTTTTGAGATGGTGTTTGAGCCTGAGCCTTCGCCTGAGACCATAGATAAACCTGACCCAGAGATCATCTATCATTCGAGCGCTCAAGAGGCGGTTGTTGATTCGCCTTTGGCTGTTGAGCCTGGGTTGGAGCCTGCTCCTGAGGCGGCCCCGGCACCGGCACCGGCACCGGCTCCGGCACCCGAGCCCGAACCCGAGCCAGAGCCCGAGCCCCAACCAGAGCCCCAACCCGAGCCCGAGCCCGAGCCAGAACCCGAACCCGAACCCGAGCCTGCGCCAAGGCCCCAGCCTCGGCCCCAGCCGCGGCCCCAGCCAGAGCCTGAGGCGGCATTGACCCCCGCTCAAGAGCCGGCGCCCAAGCCAGAGGCAGAAACCGCTTCTCAACCCCAGCCCCAGCCCCAGCCTCAACCCCAACCCCAACCCCAGCCTCAGCCGCAGGTGGTAGAAGAAGCAGCCCCTGTTGTAGAGGTGACCCCGCAGACTATCGCCGAGACGGCGGCAAAACTGGTTTCAGAGCTCGACGCAGAGCCGGGCACCGAAGTACCCTCAAAGGTGCAGGTAGTGGCTCCGGTGAGACCCGTCAGGTTATCCAGTCAACCCAGTTTTGACGAGGGGATGCATGCCAACAGCTCCGTTCAGGTCAACTACCTTCCCGATTTTGAGCCGGATGACGACATTGACACCGCAGGATCCAAGAGCACAGATTCCGGCCAACCAGGCGGCTTCTACCTGTTCTATACGGATGAAGAAGGTGTCAAAGAGGGCACACGTTAATGAGTGCCGAGCAGCCTGAGGGTGAACGTGCAATAATTGGAAAGGATTCGCTTGCAACCGCCAGGCGGCGTTTCTATCAAACGATAACCGCCATTGGCGTCATCGTTCTCATTGCCGGCGGCTTTTGGCTCATCAGTCAAATTTGGACTCCCATAGCACTGATACTGTTCTCGGCCTTTATCGTATTCATTTTGCATGCGCCGGTTGACTACCTGGACCGCAAGGGAGTGCCCCGCGCCCTTGGCACCGCCATCATGTACGTGGTAACCGTGTTGGTGCTTGCCGGCATTGGTTTGATATTTGTGCCGGTAGTGGCTGAGCAGCTGAGCGGCTTTATCAGCGCATTGCCGCAGTACGTGCAGCAGGCGGGAGCCTTTCTCAGTCAGACTTTTACCCAGGTTAACGATTATCTTGAGCAGTGGGGAGTGCAAAATGTACTCGCTACGGTCTCGGCAGAGCTTGCTAAGTCGGTGACCTCGCTGGCCTCAAACAGCGCAACTACTCTGTTTTCCACGGCTTCTTCTATTGGTGTTGCCCTGGTGCTGGTTGCCGTGTCGTTTATCGTGGGCTTTTGGGTTCTCAAGGATCTGCCAAGATTTCGCACCGAGATATATAAGCTCGCCGGGCCCCGGTATTCAGAAGATGTGCGAGTGGTGTCAGGCGCGTTTTCGCGAGCGCTTGGCGGCTACCTTAAGGGCATGTTTGTTGCCTGCGTTTGCACCGGCACCCTCACGTTTATTGCCTACTCAATCATCGGCTTGCCCTACCCTATAGTCTTGGCGCTCTTTACCGGACTCATGGTGTTTATACCTTTTATTGGCCCCATCCTTGCCTGGTCGGTAGCCGGCTTGGTGGGCCTGACGATTTCGCCCCTCACCGGAGCTTTGGCCGTGGTGCTTACCGTGGCCTCTCAGATTTCTTATGACAATCTTCTTGCGCCAAGGATTATGGGTAGCCACGTGGCAATTCATCCGGCGCTCGTTTTGGTTGCCATCTTTACCGGTGCCATGCTTGGAGGCATCTTGGGAATGCTTTGCGCCATACCTTTGGCCGCGGCGCTCAAGTCGATTTTTGCCTACTACTTTGAGAAGAAAACAGGGCGCAAGCTCATGAGCTCAAAGGGTGCCATTTTTTTGAAGGATCCCCCACCGCGCTCTGGCTCGGCAGAGGGTGCTCCAGGCGCAAAGCGCACCGGTAATCCTGTGAGCAGGTTTTTTGGCTTTCACAAAAAGGATGCTTCAGGCGATGAGGATTTGGACGACGAAGCCCAAAGCAGCCAAGCCCAAAGCAGCGAAGCTCCTCGCCACATAACTTCACAAGACAAAACCAAAAAAGGAAACAACCCATGAAAACCGCAGAACTGAGGGAGCAGTACCTTGCTTTCTTTGAGTCAAAGGGCTGCAAGCGCGTGCCCTCCTCTTCGCTCATCCCGGACGATCCCTCCATGCTGCTCACCAGTGCCGGCATGGTGCAATTTAAGCCCTATTTCATGCAGCAAAAGCAGCTCGAAGCCCCCTACATAGGCACGTGCTCGGTGCAAAAATGCGTGCGCACCACCGACATAGACATCATCGGCACCACAGGGCGCCACCAGAGCTTTTTTGAGATGCTCGGCAACTTCTCCTTTGGCAGCTACTTTAAGCAGGAGATGTGCGAGTGGGCCTACGAGTTCTCGGTTGATGTGCTGGGCTTTGCCAAGGACAAGCTTTACTTTACCGTGTATGAAGAAGACGATGAGACCTTTGCCATTTGGGAAGGCCTGGGCGTTGAGACAAGCCATATCTCCAAGCTCGGCAAGAAGGATAACTTTTGGGTTGCCGGCACCTCGGGGCCGTCGGGCCCATGCAGCGAGCTCTATTATGACCAGGGCCCGGAGTTCAGCTGTGGCAGCGCAGACTGCGCGCCCGGTTGCGACTGCGACCGCTTCATTGAGTACTGGAACTGCGTGTTCACCCAATATGATTTGCAGGAAGACGGCACCCTCGTTGACCTGCCTAAGAAGAACATCGACACCGGCATGGGGCTCGAGCGCACGGCCGCCCTCCTCCAGGGAGTGCACTCCAACTACGAAACGGACGTACTGCGCGGCCTCATCGAAGTGGGCGAGCGCTTAAGCGGCATCAAATATACCAGCAGCTTTGACTACGGTGGCGATGCTCCGTTAGACGAGCTGGCTGCTGGGCAACTGCGGCAGGATATGTCCCTGCGCATCTTGGCTGATCATACCCGCGCCGTGACCTTTATGATTGGCGACGGCATTTTGCCCTCCAACGAAGGCCGCGGTTTTGTGCTGCGCCGCCTGATGCGCCGCGCCATGCGCCACGGGCTGCTCTTGGGTATTGAGTCGCCCTTTATGAGCGAGTACATCGAGGCCGTCATTGCCGAGATGGGCAGCGCCTATCCTGAGATCGTTGAGAACGAGGTGCTCATCAAGCGCATCGCTTTTTCTGAGGAGGAGCGCTTTGCCCAAACGCTCCATCAGGGGCAGCGCTTCTTGGCCGAGCATCTGGATGCCCTGAAAGAAGGCGCACTCCTCGATGGCAGCACTGCCTTCACCTTACATGACCGTTTTGGATTTCCCATTGATCTCACCTTGGAAATTGCCTCGGAGCAGGGCTTTGACATTGACAGGCCCGGCTTTGATATACTCATGGAGCAGCAGCGCACCCAGGCGCGCGCCCATGCCAAGGGAGATGCGTGGAGCACCGGCTCTGGCGAGCTCTACGAGCAAATCTTTGCCGAGCGAGGCCCCACCACCTTTGTGGGTTATGAGTTTGGCGAGTCTTTGGCAGAGGTCATTGGGCTGGTGGTTGACGGGCAGTCGGTGCAGTCCATCAGCAACGGCGCAGAGGCCGAGGTCATCTTGGACAAAACGCCTTTTTATGCTGAAAAAGGCGGCCAGCAAGCTGACAAGGGCACCATTGTGATGCCCGGTAGCAGCGGCGAGGCTGCTGCAGCAATTTTCACCGTAACTGACGCCCGCGAGCATGCTGAGGGCATTGTGTCGCACGTGGGGCGTATTGAAGGAGAGCTTGCAGTGGGCGCTGCGGTTGAGGCAGCCATCGACGAGGTCAGGCGCGGGCGCATTGAACGCAACCACACCGCCACCCACCTGCTGCACCATGCTCTGCAAGAGATACTTGGAGACCACGTTAAGCAGGCCGGCTCGCTGGTAGCCCCTGACCGTCTCCGTTTTGACTTTACCCACTTTGAGCCTTTGTCTCCGGAGGAGCTGGCCGCTGTTGAGCAGCGGGTCAACACCCTCATCATGGAAGACGGCCCGGTGCGCGCCTCTGAAACTTCCTTAGAGCAGGCACGGGCAAGCGGTGTAATGGCCCTCTTTGGCGAAAAGTATGGCGAGCAGGTGCGGGTGGTGCAGGCGGGGCATGAGTCCCGCGAGCTCTGCGGAGGCACCCACGTAGCGCATACGTCAATGATTGGCCTGTTTAAGATTATCAGCGAGGCATCAATCGGTGCCAACATTCGCAGGATAGAGGCCTTGACTTCTTTTGACGCGCTGGAGCGCTTTAGGCACGCAGAAAACGAGCTGCTGCGAGCGGCAGCACTCTTAAAGACCACTCCCGGTGAGGTAAACGCCAAAATCCAGGCTCAGCAAAACCAGCTGCATGCCCTTGAAGATGAGCTTACGCGCTTGAAATCCCAGAGTACCACCGGGGCGCTTTCTGAGCGCCTGGGCGAAGCCGTGCTCATTGGGGGTGAAGCCGGTTATAAGCTGTTGGCCATTGTACAAGACGGCCTGAGCGGCGGTCAGCTGCGCGAGACTGCTGACTTTTTGCGCCAGAAGCTCGGCGAAAAGTCGGCGGTAGTCATTGGCAGCCTTGATGAGAACGGCATGCCCTCCCTCTTGGCAGCAGCTACCAACAAGGCGGTTGCCGCAGGCTTTGACGCCGGCGCACTCATCAGCCAACTCGCGCCAATGATAGGCGGCAGAGGAGGCGGCAAAGCCTCTATGGCACAGGCAGGCGGCAAGGACGCCACCGGCCTGGACGCCGCACTAGCAAAAGTCCGCTCCATCTTGGAGCAGTAAGGAGCAAAGATGCGTATATTAGCTTTGGATTTTGGAGAAAAACGAACCGGCATAGCCGTGAGTGATCCTTCGGGCACCATAGCGCATCCGCTGGACGTCATAAAAACCGCCGATGTGTTAAACAACGCGGCTTCTTTCAGGCGGCTGCTGCAAGATTATCAAGTTGAGCTCATCATTGTTGGCCTGCCTGTTTCACTCGATGGCTCTGAGCAGGAACAGGCCACCCGTATCCGCCACCAGGCTGCAAGTCTGGAGGAGCTCTATGGCCTCACCGTTGAGTTTACCGACGAGCGACTGTCCAGCAAAGAGGCCAAGCGCGCACTTAGACAACTCGGTTACAGCGAGAGGGATATGCGGGGAAAAACTGATAAAATAGCGGCAAGCATAGTGTTGCAGGCCTGGCTAGATAGCAGACCATAAAGCAACCTTAATCATGCGTTGCGGTACACTGACAGTTGTTTTCCCTTGCGTTTCTAAGATCTGAGCTGCACTTCTATTTATCATGCGCAAGAAAACAAGCGGTGTTTATGATAAGGAATATGAGCAATGACACAGTATCGCGGTAAGCACTCCCGCAATCACGATGATAATTCCAATACAAACGAGAATCCCGGGGTCAGTAGGCTGCAGCCCGAGAAGTCTGACGACAGGAGGTTTGCTCCGGTGAGCCCCCGCAAGGGCGATGCGCCCCAGGCCAGACCCGCTCAAAGCGAGGGAGCTTCTGCCAGACCCGCTCAGAGCAGCTTGCAGACAACCCGCCCCGGCAGAGGTGAAACGGCTCCAGCCAGGCCTGCCAAAGCCAAAGAGGCTGCAAGCAGACCTGCCAAAGCAGAAATGGCTTCAACCAGGCCCGCCAAAGCTGAAGCAGCTGCAAGCAGACCCAGAAGATCCCGGCGCGGCGAAGCCTCTCCCCATGCTTTTAAACAACACGAGGCCGTGCTAGAGACCGGTGATCGCAAGCGCCATTCCAAGCTCAAGACCTTTCTCATCGTGGTTCCCATTGTTGTGGTGTTTGCGGTAGCAGGGGTCTTGGGTTTTAACCTGATAAGCCCTCTCTTTGATGAAGAAGAAATAGAACCCGGTATTGCCGTTACGGTGGTTATCCCCACCGATGTTTCAACCGCTAGTCAGATAGCCAATATCCTGAAAGATGCCAAGGTCATCAGTGATGTTCAGGGATTTATCGCAGACTGCAGGAGCATGAACGCAGAGGGGCTGCTCAAGCCTGGCACCTATGAGCTCGAAACGCTCATGGACACCACGATGCTCATCAACTACCTGGTGGCAGGGCCGGTGACAAACGGCGTGCGCCTCACCATTCCTGAGGGCCTTACGCTTGAACAAACGGCAGCAATTGTGGAGAATGTCTGCGGCATCAAGCAGGAGGATTTTATCGGCAGGGCGTTTTCCGCTGACCAATACGTTAAGGACTACCCCTTCTTGCAGGGAGTCTATAACAACTCACTAGAGGGATTTCTCTACCCAAAGACCTATAACATTCCCAATGGGGCTAATGCCGACTACGTGATACGCGTGCTGCTTGATCAATTTGTCATTGAGACAAAGAGCTTGAACCTGGCCTACGCAGAGTCTTGTGGCCTTGATTTCTACCACGTTGTTATCATGGCGTCGCTGATAGAAAAAGAGACCTTCTCCGACACCGAGCGCCCCTTGGTTGCCTCGGTCATCTACAACCGGATGAGAGCCGGCATGATGCTGCAGATCTGCGCAACCGTTGTCTACGCCCTGGGGCCGAGTTATGACGGGCACGCATTGCTCTACTCGGATCTGGAGATTGACAGCCCCTATAACACCTATCTCATCCATGAATTGCCGGTTGGCCCCATCTGCTCCCCCAGCATCCTGTCTATTCAGGCTGCCGCACAACCTGCCGAAACTAATTACTATTACTATGTGCTGGCTTCTCCAGAAGGCTACCACACCTTCTGCGAAACCAGCGAAGAGTTTGAGATTGCCAAAGCAGAGTACAACCTCATATTTGGAGTTCAATAGTCATGGAGTTGCTGACCCCTGATCTGCAGCTTGATAAAGTCGAAGACATAACTTTGGAGCTCTTGGAGAGTTTGGGCATTACCGCCCTTCTCGTTGACATCGATAACACCCTGGTATCGCGGGCAACAAGCAAGATTGAAGACTCAGTACTTGCGTGGGTTAAGAGCATGAAGGAGGCGGGAATTGCCTGCTGCCTGCTGTCTAATAACTGGCACGGGGTGATACATGACTACGCTGCCGAGCTGGGAGTGCCCGTGGTGGGAAAGGCGATGAAGCCGCTGCCGCTTGCCTTTATCAAGGCACTCAATCTTATTGGCGCCAAAAGGGCAACAACCGCTATGGTGGGCGACCAGGTCTTTACCGACATTCTCGGCGCTCGCTTCTGTGTGATGTTTTCTATTTTGGTTAAGCCGCTCTCAACTACTGATTTGTGGTACACCAAGATCTTCCGCAGGGTGGAGCAAAAACTTGGCAGTTGATTCTTCATATTCTTGCGAGCGCCTCAAGCGGTTGCGTGCGCAGATGCGGAAGCTTTCGCTCGATGCGGTAATAACCCTCGATTCTGCCAATATGCGCTGGCTCAGTGGCTGGACCGAGGTCTTTGATGAAACCCAGGCGCACCTGGCGCTCGTCACGGCAAGCAAAAGCTGCCTGCATACCGATCAGCGCTACTACGCGGCAATGCTTGAAAAAGACAAGCCGGGCGCCTGGAAAATCAGCGCCGAGCCGGTCAATCACTTTGTTTATCTGCGCAGCCAGCTGGCTCGCTCAAAAAAAGCTGAGCTGAGGCTCGGCTTTGAATCCAGTATCCGTTTGGACCTCTACAAACAACTCAAGAAGAATCTTGCTGGCTCAAAGGTCAAGCTTGTAGAGACCAAGGGTCTGTTTGGCGAGCTCAGGTCAGTTAAGGATGAGGAGGAGCTACGCATACTCCGCAAGGCTCAGAGTATCACGGATGCTGCCTTTTTGGATGTGCTCCCCCTGCTCAAGCCCGGCGCAAGCGAGCTGGAGATTGCCAGCCGTTTGGAGTTTGCGCTGCGGGAGAGAGGCGCGGAGAGCGCTTCCTTTCCTGTGATTGTGGCCTCAGGTCCGCACTCGGCTTTTCCTCATGCCCGCCCAACTAAACGCCGCCTGAAAAAGGGAGACCTCGTAGTGCTCGACTTTGGCGCGCGCTATCAGGATTACTCAGCCGACATGACCCGCACCGTGGTGATAGGCAAGGCCTCCAAAAAACAGCGCGCAGTGTATGAGGCCGTACTTGTGGCGCATACCAAGGCTAAAATCGGCATCAAGGCTGGCATCACCGGCAAGCAGGCCTATGAGCTGGCACAGGCAGAGCTCAAGCTGGCAGGCCTAAACGAGGCATTCACCCACGCACTGGGACACGGCTTGGGCATTAACATTCACGAGCTGCCCCTGCTCTCACCAAAAAATGAGCAGCCGCTGGTTGCCGGCAACGTTGTCACGGTTGAGCCCGGGGTATACCTCCCCGGCTTTGGAGGAGTGAGAATCGAGGATTTTGGCCTGGTAGGCGAAGAGCGCTTCACCAGCTTCACCCGCTCCCCCCGCAATCTCCTAGAGATTGAGTGACTCACTGGGGACGGGGTTTGGTGGAACAGGGGGGACGGGGTTTGGTGGAACAGGGGGGACGGGGTTAGTGTTCCAATTTGACCAAGGTCAAATTGGAACACTAACCCCGTCCCCCCTGTTCCACCCCCTGTTCCACCAAACCCCGTCCCCAGTGAGTCAAGGTCACTTTAAAGTTTTCTCTCTTTTTCTGTAACCTTTTGTGTGCCATAGTGGTTGTATCTCTTATGAGCACCACGAAACGTGGAGTAATCCACTGGAGAGAAGGAGAGATCATGAAAAATTTAGAAGGAAAAACCAAACAGGTATTGGCAATACTGCTGGCGTTGATTTTGCTGGTGTCACTGGGAGCGTGCTCTGGGAACAGCTCTAACTATGCAACCTCAGGAGGTGGAGTAGCCCCTGAGTACGATGAGCAACAAGTAAGCCCCTATCAACCAACCCAGGTAGAGAGTGGGAGCTTTGGGTATACAACGCAGGCTGACGAGGCCGCTACTCTGACCGTGGAGGATTATGAAGTTCCTTACATGCCTCAGGATTCGGTAGGAGGAGCTGATGCAGGGCAGCCCGCAAACCAGTCGGTTGCAAACGAGCCTTCGCCACCCACGCAGCCCAACACCAGCGGCAACGTGCAAGAAGGCCGAAAAATCACCTTCTGGGCATCGCTTGCCATCAACACCAAGAGTTTTGATGCCGAATACCAGGCAATCATGGACATGGTCAATCAGTCTGGCGGTTATGTGGCAAGCGAGAGCATGACGGACAGTGCCTCTTATTACGACAACTCCGTAGGCCGCCGCACCACGGTGAGCATCAAGATTCCGGCTACCGGTTACCACTCATTTGTGGATGGCCTCTCAAACATCGGCGTTATCACCAGCAGAAATATGTGGTCTGATGACCTTACCGCAGCTTACTTTGATACCGCCTCACGCATTGAAATGCTTGAAATTCGCAAAGAACGGCTCATGAATTACCTCATAGAGGCAGAGCGGGCAGAAGACATCGTAGCCTTTGAGCGCGAGCTCTCCAGTGTACTCTATGAGCTGGATAGCTATCAGGGCAACCTCAGGCAGCTCAATCAGCTCGTAGATTACTCAACGGTAGAAATCACCCTCACCGAGCTGATTACTCCGGAGACCATTGGTCCTGACGGCGAGCCTCTGGGAGACCGCGTATCAACTGCTTTTGCCCTTTCAGTAAACAGCGTGGGGCTATTCTTGCAGGATGTGCTGGTGTTCTTGGTTCAAGCAGCTCCCTGGCTGGGACTCCTGCTTGCGGTTGCCCTGGTAGTGTGGCTGCTTGTTCAGGGCATCAGAAAAAGCCGCGAAAAATACTCCGAAACCGGATTTGCCAAAGCCAGGCAAGAGCGTAAAAACGAGAAGAATCGCAAGAAGATGGAAAAGCGGTACCTGCAACAACAGCTGTATCAATATCCTCAGGTAGCCTACCAACAAGCCCAAGAAGGCCAAGCCGCTCCGCAAGACTCCTACCCTGCACCCGTTGGGCTTCCCCTTGAAATAGACGAGCAAGGTGAAGACAAGTAACAAACTCAGCTAAAGCTGACAAAGAGTGCGCAGAGTCCTCTCCCTCTGCGCACTCTTTTTGTTTTAGAGAGAGATAACGTCCAAGTCATTGGGCACGTAGATATTGCCGCTGAAGTGTTGGCTGCCTTCTGCGGTGTAGAGTTCTCTTCTGTTTTGGAGGTTGTCGTCTTCGGTGTGGAAGAGAACCAGGTTCTTTACCTTAAGGTCAGCAGCAATCAGGCAAGCGTCTTTTACGGTTGAGTGATGTATTTCGTGGGGTCTGTAGAGGCCTTTTTGGCTCTCCAGGCAAAACGACTCGTGGACCAACCAGTTGCTGCCATAAAGCTGGTCAGAGAGGCTTTTATGGCAGGGCACATCGCTGGTATACGCCAGGCGCTTGTCCCCGTAGTCCATCGTAAAACCAAAGTGCTGACCTAAAGTTGACTCTAAATCCAAAACAGTAAAGCTGTTGTCAATGAGCTCCAGCTTTTTGCCGTGGAACAAATCAACAAAGAATATGCGGCTGTCAAAGATGTTTTTCATGGTGGGGTACACCGCCAACACGTAATCTCGCGCCAGTTTTGCATTTTCGTTGGAGGTATAGATGGTGAGATTGCCCTCATAGCTGCCCATGCGAATCTGAAAGGCAACCGCCCTGATAATCCAAAACAAGCCCAGCATATGGTCAAAGTGGTTATGGGTGATAAACACATCATGGATGTCATGGATATCAACAGCGGCTCGCTTAAGCTGCCTGAGGATTCCGTTTCCTCCGCCGGTATCCACCAGCACATAACGCCCGTTGTTTTCAAGCACTACGCAAGAGTTGTAGCACTCAGTCACCATTGCATGACCGGTGCCTAAGACGATGATTTTTGACATACTGCCTTCGCTGCTCTCCTTGAAAAATAGCCGCTCTTATTCTCCCTGCAAGGTAGTATCTAAGGCGGCCATATAGTTTATCCTGCCTTGCATACTTTGGGGCAGTTTTTTGAGAAGCGTCTCAACAAGGAGTTCGGCAGCCGGCGAAAGGCTGCAGCGGGCAGAAGATACCAGATGAAGCAAAAATCCCAGTTCGTCTGCGCTCTCTCGGAGGGGGATAAAGCGGATATTGTCGTCAACAAACTGTTTGTTGCGCGAGGTTGAATCCACCACCATACCAATGGCCGAGCCATCCCTGATGAGCTTGCGAAAGAGCTCAGGGCTGTTGGTTTGCATAAACACCTCGGGCTTGCCAAAATCTTCAAGCAAAGTTGCCGTGGTCATGTCCGGGGTGTACTCAAAAATGACCCACGGGTGCTTGAGCATCTCATGGATTGACACTATCTTGCGGTCAAGCTGATAGTTGGCACCCACGCAGATCTTGAACTTTTCATGATAGAGAAAGCAAACCCTGACCCCTTGTTCAAGGTAGCTGTCTTGGTTGTAGAGTTTTTTTGGGAGAGCCAAATAGCCCAAGGCATCCGGTGTATCGGCAACCAGCTGGAGAACCTCCGGCGTAGTTTTCTCTTCAACGGTAATCTTGATATTGGGATATTTTTTGCAAAAATTGGCGAGAATCTCAGAGTGTACCGAGGAGTTGAGGCTGTGGATATGGTAGAACTTCACTAGGCTCTTTAAGTCGGCAGCGGCAAATTCCTGTTTTAATTCTTCCATCTCGTTGACCCTGTCAAGAATCTCCTGAGCCAGCTCAACAAATTTCTCTCCCGCTGTGGTGAGCGTTGCCCCGCCCGGAGAACGGTCAAAAAGAACAATGCCAAATTTTTGTTCGGCAACCCGTATGGTGTTGCAGATGTTTTGGTGTGAGATAAAGCAATTCTGGGCAGCTTTATTAATCGATTTGGTCTTGCTCACTTCAACGATATGAGTAAGTTGATCCATACGCATAGCCAACACACCTATCATGAAACGTTGCAAACTATCATGACAACAAGATTATTACTTCCAAACAATTAACCACTATGCAGCGTTATAAGCAGATTTTATAATAAGTAACAAGAATCCCTTCTCACAAAGACAGGGGAAAACGAAGCGCATCTTTGACAACAGTCGTATCATAGCACGTATGTGAATGCGATAAAAGATTTTTGTAGGCATTCAAAAAGCAAAAGGAGAAAGACATGGAATTGCTCAAACTGGATATTGACTCTTTTGAAGAGAGAATCTTTAAAAATGGGGAGAATTGCCTCGTTATATATTCGCGCAAAACCTGCAAAGAGTGTAAGATCATTGTTCCCATGCTTGAGGAGCTCTCAGAGCTGTACACTGATGGCTCTTTCAACTTTTATCGGGTGGATGTTGAAGAGCAGGTGCCTCTATACAAACGGTTTCCGCTGAAGGGTGTGCCAAGCGTGCTGTTCTTTGGCCAGGGACAAAAGCTTGGTAAACTGGCCGGCATGATTGAAGAAGAAGATGTTTTGGAGAAAATTGAAGAACTGTATTAACCGGGTGAACAGGTCAGAGAGACTCTAAAGGAGCAAACCTCATGGAAAAGTATGACTTGCTGATTTGCGGCGCCGGCGCTGCGGGCATGACGGCTGGCGTATACGGGGGGCGGGCACGCCTGAAAACCCTGATACTTGAAAAAGGGGTTGTGGGCGGAACAGCCTACTCAACAAGAGAACTGGCTAACTATCCCGGCTTTTACGCCGAGGATGTTTCTGGCCCCTTTCTCATGAAGCAGATGGCAAAACACGCCGAGAGGTTTGGCACCAAGATTATCAAAGAAAACGTGATTGAATTGGACCTTGAAGGCGATACCAAGGTGGTAAAGTGCAAAAAGGGAAGAGAATACGGAGCCAAGGCACTCATCTTGGCCTTTGGCACTGAGCCGCGCCTTTTGGGCATACCGGGAGAAAAGGAACTCAGAGGCAGCGGGGTTTCTTACTGCGCCACCTGTGATGCTGAGAACTTTGAGGGAGACATTGTGGCCGTTGTGGGCAATGGAGATGCTGCCCTTGAAGAGGCAATGTTCATTGCCAAGTTTGCCGAGAAGGTCATCATCATCGTTATCCATGACGAAGGCATTGTTGACTGCAACAAGGTCAGCGCCGAAAAGGCCTTTAAGCACCCCAAGCTCGAGTTTGTCTGGAACACTACCCTGGCAGAGATTAAGGGAGACGAAGAGGTTGAGTCAATTGTGATGCGTAACCTCAAAACCGGCGAGAATACCGAGCGCAAGGTGGGCGGTGTCTTTTTCTATGTGGGCCTGGTGCCGCAAACCGCGTGCGTTAAGGACAAGCTTGAGATGAACCGCCAAGGCTACATTATCACCAACGAGAAGATGGAAACCTCCGTACCCGGCGTGTATGCCGTGGGAGATTGCCGCGAAAAATACCTGCGCCAGGTAGTTACGGCAGCAGGAGATGGAGCCACCGCAGCGGTTGCCGCTGAGAAGTATCTCGAAGAGGTAGAAGAGTACGAAGACATGCTGCAAGAAGACAAAAAAATCCTGCTGGGCTTTTGGAGCCCCCTCAGCCAGTTGAGCATAGAGGCTCTGTCTAGGAGCGAGCAGATAATCGCTGAGTATGAAGATGCCGCAAAGCTCTACAAAATCGACCTTTCCCGCAAGCAAATGCTGGCTTATAAATACGAAATCAAGGAGCCGGCAAGCTTTGTTCTACTGAGCAAAAACGCAGTCATTGACACACTGCATGCCAGTAATCCGGATACTTTGGAAGCCACCTTACGCACTTGGCTGGCATAGACAAAAACACAACCCTCGAGGTTGCAAGTTTTTGTGACAACAACACCTGTTATTCCAAATAATTTGTCACTAGGCAGCAGCGCTAAAACCGTCATACAATGACTGTGGTACTTCCCCTCATAACGTCCGACTACAGCTGCGTTTTACGGTGTTATTTCTCTCTGGTTGCTTGGATAACAAACCACTCATTTCTTGTCATTTCTGACTCAGGATAATGAGGCTTTTCATGGGTTATCCAGCACAAAATCCGAAAGGGGGTGACTCTCAATACAAGTTAGATAAACCTTAACGGTTTACTACGTAATTCCTCTAACACCCGCAACAGCTGTTAAGCAAGTAGCAATAGTTTCAATATTGGTCTCTATTTCTATTTCCAACATACGAGAATGTAAGGAGGGTTTTATGGGTTATCCGACAGTGTATCCAATGGGGACAACAGTCTATAAGCCAGACAAATGCTTCAATGGCCTAACCGTTTATAGCTCAGGACTAACTGGTGGTGTTCTGATTGATATGAACGGAGCCGAGATGAATGTCTGGAAGGGCATTATGGGCTTTCCTGTAAAGCTGTTTCCCGGAGGACATATCTTTGGAAGCCGCGGAGAGCGCAATCCGCTGTATGGTTTTCAAGATCAAATCGATCTGGTGCAGTGGGACTGGAACGGCAACGTAGTGTGGGAGTTCAACAAGTGCGAGTACATTGAGGATCCAGGTGAAAAGCCTGGCTGGCAGGCTCGCCAACATCATGATTTTCAGCGCACCGGCAATCCAGTTGGCTATTATGTGCCGGGAATGGATCCGCTCGTAAACAGTGGCAATACGCTGATACTCAGCCACCGTAATTTGCACCAACCCAAGATTTCAGACGAGCTATTAATTGATGACATCTTCATTGAGGTTGACTGGGAAGGCAATATTGTTTGGGAGTGGGTCTGCAGCGACCACTTTGACGACATGGGATTTGACGATGTAGCCAAAGAGGTTCTCCGTCGTAATCCCAATGTGCGCAAAGGCGGCAGCCCTATGGGCGACTGGATGCATATCAACTGCATGTCTACCTTGGGCCCCAACAAGCACTATGATGCCGGCGACGAACGCTTCCATCCCGACAACATCATCTGGGACGGGCGTGAGACAAACATCTTGGCCATCATCAGCAAAGAAACCGGAAAAATCGTCTGGCGCGTTGGTCCCGACTACAGCTTAACGCCCGAGCTAAGAAAGCTTGGTTGGATCATTGGCCCGCATCACACGCACATGATTCCCAAAGGCTTGCCCGGAGAAGGCAACATCCTATGCTATGACAACGGTGGATGGGCCGGTTACGGCGCTCCCAACCCGGCATCCTTTGACGGCACCAAGAATGCCTGGCGTGACTATACGCGCATCATTGAGTTCAACCCGGTTACCCTTGAGATGGAATGGCAGCACACGCCTACAGAAGCCGGCTTCCAAATCCCCTACAATTCCAGCCGCTTCTACAGCCCCTTTGTCAGCGCAGCGCAACGTCTGCCCAATGGCAATACCATGATTACCGAGGGTTCAGAAGGCCGCCTCTTGGAGGTAACGCCTTACCATGAGTTGGTATGGGAGTATCACCACCCCTATCGTTCCTTTGGATCCATGCACATGATCTATCGCGCCTATCGCGTGCCTTACGAGTGGGCTCCGCAAGCCCAACCTACGCCAGAAGTGGAGATTCCGGCGATAGACAACAAAACTTGGCGGGTTCCCGGCGCAAGATCAGAGCGTTTCCACGAGGTAGACGTGCCCGACTGCCTGCCTTACGTGGAGGGAGATATATCCAGAGCACTCTGCATTGGCTCGTCCGAAGACGAATAACGCGGAGAGCACTGAACACGATGTAGCCTACCACTAAGAGTGGGCAATCACACTTGAGGCAAGGAGTTTTTATGGCTAGTCAAACTCGAATTAAAAACAATTATTTTGACGGACTGAAAGTAACAAGGATTCACTTTTTGCTCTTTCTCACCATGATGCTTGCTTATTTCTTTGAGCAAATGGACAACTGGAACTTTGGCTTTATAGCGCCGGTGCTCTTTACAAACTGGGGCTTTGCGCCAACAGAACTGGCCGCAGAGATTGCAAAAGTTACCTTTCCGTACTTTCTTGGAATGACCTTTGGTGGCCTTTTAGGAGGCGTTATATCTGACTTCATCGGAAGAAGAAAGACCTTCCTGGGCGCCATCTTGATTTTCTCAATCGGTTCTATCTTGAATGGCTTTGTGCCTGTGGGTGATCTAACCCTGCTCATTATCACCAGGGCCTCTACCGGCTTTGGTATCTTTATGATGATGGTGTGTTCGCAGACCTTCATTGCTGAGATGTCCCCTGCGGACAGCCGAGGAAAATGGCAGGGGCGTGTTGCCGCGGTAGGCTTTTGTGCGGCACCTCTGGTAGGCTTGTTCTGCCTGTTGGTGCTCCCTGTGGGTGCAGGCACCGCTGCATTCGTCCAGGGCTGGAGAATCGTATTTTGGGCCGGCGGTTTGGGATTACTCGCCTTTTTTGTTGGTCTTAAGTACATCAAAGAATCTCCCCGTTGGCTGGTATCCAAGGGCAAGATTGACGAAGCAGAGCAGATCATGCTCGAGATCACAGGACAAGACATTGACCTCAGCGATGCAGCCAAGCTTTTGCCGCCTAAGGTTAAGGTTATTGACGTGCTGGTTGGAATGTTCAGCCTCAAGTACCTCAAGCGCACTGTGGTACTCCTGCTTTTCATGGGTATCTCTACGCCGGCAACATTTGTCATCACCAACTGGACAACTGCCGCTCTGACCCAAAACATCAATGGTGCCATCAACAATGACGTGGCTTCGGCCTTCTTGTCATCAGGCATGAACTTCCCCGTGTTGATCACCTTGATCATGCAGATTGGCGTGCCCTTTGGGCTGCTTATCAACTCATTTATCTCTGATAAGCTCTACCGTAAGTATCCGTTGGCCATCATGCTCATCATCACCGGCATCCTGGCTACGTGCTTTGGCCTGTACTTCTCAAGCCTGGATCTTTCGGTATTTGGCGTGGGAGAGCTGATAGCAGTATGCGTTCTGGGCTTTTGCATGACTGCCGGCGTGATGTGCGCAGGCTTTATGGGCTTTAGCTATGTGGCAGAATCATACCCAACGCGTATGCGCAACACCGCTACCGGTGTTCACAACGCTGTAGCTCGTTTTGCCACCTCCGGATTCCAGATGGTAATCCCCGTAATCATGACTGCAACGGCGGCAACCGGGGGCTTCCTCGGCCTTGGCCTTGCCGGCTTTAGTGGTCTATTCATCACCGTAGCAGTGCTGCTTACCGTCCCTGCAATAATTGTCATCGCCTTAGGCATGCGCACAGGCGGCAAGTCACTGGAAGAGATCTCCTAAGTACTAAAAGCTATGCAAGTGGGCTAGAACTTTTGCCCTTCCAACAGAACCGGGGCTATCAAATGGCCCCGGTTCGCGCTATTATGTGCGTTTTGCCTTTTTGACCACGGCTTATTGTGTGGTTGTAGCACAGATAAGCAAAAATGCAGCGTGTCTGGTAGACTTCGTTGCTAGTTTTATAAGTAATAATTAAGGAGGAAGAAAGACAATGATAATTGGGATCCCTTTGGAATCCGATCCCCGAGAAACTCGCGTTGCCGCTACTCCCAAGTCAGTTGACCAGCTCGCTAAGCTGGGTTATGAGGTTTTGGTTGAGGCCAAGGCTGGAGCCAAGGCGGCGTTTCCTGACGCGGAGTTTGAACAAGCCGGGGCACGGATCGTAGGCTCTCAGGAAGTGTGGGGGGCAGACATAGTCTGCAAGATAAATGAGCCTCTTGACTCTGAGATAGCCGCCATGAAAAAAGGAGCCTACCTGATAGGTCTGATAGGCGCTCCGCGAAACCCCGAGCTTTTAGAAAAGCTCGCCAAAGCTCACATTAAGGTACTTGCTATGGACTCAGTGCCGCGCATCTCGCGCGCTCAGTCCCTTGATGTTATCTCGTCTATGGCAAACATTGGCGGCTACCGAGCCGTCATAGAGGCAGCCAATATCTTTGGCTCGTTTTTCACCGGTCAAGTTACCGCTGCGGGCAAAGTACCCCCAGCCAAGGTTTTTGTTTCTGGCGCAGGAGTAGCAGGCCTTGCCGCCATTGGCACGGCAAACTCGCTGGGCGCCATTGTGCGCGCCACCGACATACGCGCTGAGGTAGCCGAAGAGGTTAAGTCTATGGGGGCCGAGTTTGTTGCTGTGGAGGCAGAAAGCCAGACCTCGGAGGACGGATACGCCAAAGAGGCAACTGAAGACTACGCCGCCGCCGCCGCTCGCATGTATGCGGAGCAGGCCAAAGAGATGGACATCATTATTACCACCGCCCTCATACCCGGGCGCCCCGCCCCGCGCCTCCTTACGGCCGAGATGGTGGCATCCATGAAGCCGGGATCGGTCATCGTAGACATGGCAGCAGGGACCGGAGGAAACGTAGAAGGTTCGCGCCCTGACGAGGTGGTCACCACGGCAAACGGCGTAAAGATCATCGGCTACACCGATCTGCCCTGCCGCCTTCCCACGCAGGCCTCGCAGCTTTACAGCCAAAACGTGGTGAACCTCATGAAGCTGCTGACCCCTGAAAAGGACGGCGCTCTCGTATTGGATATTGACGACCCGGTACAGCGCGGCATGCTGGTAGCTATGGACGGCGAGGTTATGTGGCCGCCGCCGGTTGTTGCGGTCTCAGCCGCACCAAAGCAAGAAGAGGCGCCAGTTGCCGCCCAGCCCATGCCCGAGAAGAAGCCGAGGGACAAGCGCATCACTTATGCGGTGTTGGCCTTTTGTGCGCTGGCCTTTCTTGCACTGTTCACTATCTCGCCCTCAGGGCTCATTGGCCACTTTATGGTGCTGATGCTCTCGATAGTCATAGGTTTTTACGTAATTGGAAACGTCTCGCATAAATTGCACACCCCGCTTATGAGTGTGACCAATGCCATCTCAGGAATCATACTTGTGGGCTGCCTTTTGGGGCTGGTGCTGGTTGACCAGAACACCGCCCTTTTTGCCGGCACCAATCTGGCCATTCTCATGCTTTCTGTCTGCGGCATTCTCCTTGCCTCTATCAACGTCTTTGGCGGCTTTACGGTAACCCAGCGCATGCTCAAGATGTTTAGGAAGGGGTGATGTGGCTATGATTTCAGTCGATTACACTTCTTATACACAAGAGATGCTTGACGCAGCCACAACGGCGCTGCCCATATCATTGGTGCATGGTTCTTACATCGTTGCAGGCTTGCTCTTTATTTTGGCTCTTTCGGGTCTTTCAAGGTTTGAGACTTCAAGGAGAGGCAACATCCTAGGAATGATAGGCATGGGCATTGCCCTGGTCTTCATCATCCTCGGCACGGTGTTGGGTATATCGGATACCGTTGAGGTTTTTGATATCAACGCCGGGGCATTCACCACGATTACTGCTTTTGTTGAACCTCCGGCGGCAAGCTGGGCCATATTCATCATCGCCGGCGCCATGATTATTGGTGCCATCATCGGCATCATCCGGGCTCTCAGGGTTGAGATGACCGGCATGCCCGAGCTCATCGCACTCTTTCACTCCTTTGTGGGTATTGCTGCGGTGTTTGTGGGCTGGGTGTCTTATCTGGCCGCTACGGCGGATGGTCACTACGATCCGCTTCATTCGGGAGAGCTCTTTGTGGGCATCTTCATCGGCGGCGTGACCTTTACGGGCTCCATTGTTGCCTTCCTTAAGCTTTCTGCCCGTGTTCCCAGCGCGCCTTTGATGCTGCCGGGGCGCAACATCATGAATCTCACCGCGCTGGCGGCCTTTTTGGTGCTCACGGTTATTTTTGTTCTTAATCCCGAGGGAGTGCCCGGCTTTGTGCTGATTTCTGCCGTGACGCTGCTGTCGCTGCTTTTGGGCATCCATCTGGTTGCCTCCATTGGCGGCGGCGACATGCCGGTTGTGGTTTCCATGCTCAACTCGTACTCGGGCTGGGCGGCCGCAGCGGTGGGCTTTACGCTCGATAACGACCTGCTCATCATCACCGGTGCCTTGGTGGGCTCTTCTGGTGCCTACCTCTCTTACATCATGTGCAAGGCCATGAACCGTAACTTTATCTCGGTTATCGCCGGCGGTTTTGGCTCAGACGGAGAAATCACCGGAGAGGTCAAAGACTACGGCGAATACCGCGAGGTTCAGGCTCCCGAGGCCGCAGAAATGCTCAAGAACGCCTCCTCTGTCATTATCACGCCGGGTTATGGCATGGCTGTTGCCCAGGCCCAGGCTGCCGTGGCAGACCTCACTGCGCGCCTGAGAGCCCAGGGCGTCAACGTGCGCTTTGGCATTCATCCGGTAGCCGGGCGGCTACCCGGGCACATGAACGTGCTCTTGGCTGAGGCCAAGGTGCCCTATGACATAGTGCTCGAGATGGATGAAATCAACGACGACTTTTCCAGCACCGACGTGGTGCTCGTCATTGGCGCAAACGATACGGTAAACCCCGCTGCCCTCGATGACCCCCATTCGCTCATTGCCGGCATGCCGGTGCTTGAGGTGTGGCACGCCGCACAGGTCATCGTCTTTAAGCGCAGCATGGCAACCGGCTACGCCGGCGTGCAAAACCCCCTCTTCTTTAAAGAGAACTCCGCCATGTTGTTTGGAGACTGCAAGGAGCGTGTGAACGACATCATAAAGGAACTGTAAAGCGTGCTAGGGAGACGTTTCTCCTTGACTCACTACCGCTCGCGGTTATGATAAGAACTAACAGGAAGTTGCTGGATTAGTGGAGTAGAATAAGGCTCCGCTGATTTCTGGCGAAGAGCTGGGATCCATTCATCGCTGATCTCAACTCCCAATGTTGTAAAACGAGATTGGAGTAGTTCTATGAAGGCATTTTGTATGAAGAAAATCGGTGAAGTTGGATGGGTAGACAAGCCCGTCCCCGAGTGCGGTCCTATTGATGCCCTGGTAAAGCCTGTTGCACTGGCTCCCTGCACCTCAGATATCCATACCGTATGGGAAGGTGCTGTTGGCGAGAGAACCGACCTGACCCTTGGCCATGAGGCTGTGGGAGAGGTAGTTGAAGTGGGCTCACTCGTAAAAGACTTTAAGCCCGGCGACACGGTCATCATCCCTGCAATCACCCCCGACTGGAACTCCCTTGAGGCTCAGGCCGGCTATGGTATGCACTCCGGTGGCATGCTCGGCGGCTGGAAGTTCTCCAACATCAAAGACGGCGTTTTTGCCGAGGTGTTCCATGTAAATGATGCCGACGGCAACATGGCACTGCTGCCCGAGGGAATCGACCCCGGCGTTGCCACCATGCTTTGCGATATGATGCCCACAGGATTCCAGGCTTCTGAGCTGGCCGAAATTGGCTACGGTGACTCGGTTTGCGTCATCGGCATTGGCCCGGTTGGCCTCATGTGCGTTGCCTCTGCGGTACTCAAGGGCGCTGGTCGCGTCTTTGCCGTAGGCACCCGCCCCGACTGCGTGCGCGTTGCCAAGGAGTATGGTGCAACCGACATCATCAGCTACAAAGATGGCGACATTGATGCCCAGGTACTCGAGCTCACCGGCGGCAAGGGTGTTGACAAAGTACTCATAGCCGGCGGCACCGTAGATACCTTTGCCGAGGCCATCCGCATGCTCAAGCCAGGCGGCATTCTCAGCAACGTCAACTATCTGGGTTCCGGCGAATACGTCAAGATTCCTCGCGCCGAGTGGGGCGTTGGCATGGGCCACAAGGCAATCCAAGCCGGTCTCATGCAAGGCGGCCGTCTCCGCATGGAGAAGCTGGCTCAGCTGCTGGTAAACAACAGG
>WRBR01000019.1 GCA_009784425.1 Coriobacteriia bacterium
AAGGGCCTCTTCAAGAGGTTTCACCTGAGTATATTCACCTTCTTGATACTTTTGGTGCTCTTGATTGGCGGTGCCATTGGCGGCGTGTATTGGTATGCCAGCAACAGCGCCTTTTTGCGCGCCGAAGAGGGCATGGTGGTAGTGTATCGGGGCCTTCCGGGCGAGGTGTTGCCGGGACTGCGCCTGGAGTGGTACGAGTACACCACCGATATCAAAACCTCAGACTTGCTCTCGGTTACCGCTGAGCGCCTGAAAGAAGGCGTGCGCGTGGACTCTCTCAATGATGCCGCCACCCTGGTGGCAGACTACGAGCAGCAAATCAGGGATAAACCGCCGTACGGAGGACGTGTTTTATGAGCACGCGATCCCACGCCCTCTCTCACGATACCCAGTCTGGGCTTACCCGGCGCTCCCTTGAGCTTTTGTTGCTGTTGGCAGCCTCGCCGGTCGTTATACTGATATTCATTTTAGCAATTTTAGCGAACGACCAACCGCTTGAGCTCAACGCCCTTGCGGTTCCCCTCGGCCTTTTTGCCGCCTTTCTCACCATGCATCTGGCGGTGCGGCGGCTTGCGCCAGGAGCCGACCCGGCTCTGCTCCCCCTTTGCTTTGCTATCAGCGGCATTGGCATAGCCTTTGTGCTGCGCCTCGCCCCCGAGCTGGCCGGCAGGCAGGTCATTTGGCTGTTTGTGGCCATTGCCGCCATGATACTCACCCTGTTTGTAGTGCGTTCGGTTAAAAAGCTGGGAGACTACAAGTACACCATCATCATCGCCGGCCTCATTTTGTTACTGCTCCCGGCCGTCATCGGCACCGAGATAGGCGGCTCCAAGATTTGGATTACCATAGCCGGCTTCTCCTTTCAGCCGGGCGAGATAGCCAAGATCTTCATCGTCTTATTCCTCGCTGCCTATTTTGCAGAAAACCGGGAGATGCTCTCGGTAAGTGGCCGCAGAGTTGGTCGCTTCAATATCCCCGACCTGCGCACCCTGGCTCCCCTTCTTCTTATGTGGGGCATCTCGATGGTCATCGTTGTTTTTCAGCGCGACCTGGGCAGTGCGCTCCTCTTCTTTGGCATCTTTCTCGCCATGCTCTATGTAGCCACCGGACGCATGAGCTTTGTTGTTGCCGCGGTGCTCCTGGCGGCTACTGGTGCCGTGCTGGCCTGGTCTTTTTTCAGCCATGTGCAGGCTCGTGTGGACATTTGGCTTGACCCCTTTGCCTACGCTCAAAACGCCAGCTACCAGCTGGTGCAGGCGCTCTATTCGCTGGCTGACGGAGACGTGCTGGGCACCGGCATAGGCCGTGGCATGCCCACCTTTATCCCCGTGGTTGAAAGTGACTTTATCTTTGTGGCTATGGCCGAAGAGATGGGCTTTTTGGGAGCAGCCGGCATTTTGTTGCTCTTTGTGCTCTTGGCGGTGCGGGGCTTTACCATAGCCAGCCGGGCAGCCTCTGACACGGAGGCCTTTAGCGCCGCGGGGCTTACGGTTTCTCTCTCGTTTCAAGCCTTTGTCATCGTGGGCGGCACCACCTTGCTCATACCCCTCACGGGGGTCACCCTGCCCTTTATGAGTCAGGGAGGCACCTCGCTCTTGGCTTCTTTCATCATCATCGGCTTGCTCCTGCGCATCTCAGACAGCGGCACCGGGCTCGAAAACGAGCTGCAGGCCACCGTCAATCTTGACGGCGGCGTTCTCGGCCGCCTGGCTCTGGGCAAGCGCCTCACCGCCCTGATAACCATACTCTCACTCTTTTTTGCTCTGGCAATTGGTAATTTAGCCTATCAGATGTTCATCCACGGAGAGACAATCCGCAGCATGCCCGCCAACAGCCACGCCATTGCGCGCGAGGCCACGGCACAGCGCGGAGCCATCATCACGGCCGACGGCGTGGTTTTGGCTGAGAGCATACCCAATGGCGACGGCACCTACACCCGCGTTTACCCGCAAGGAGACCTGGCTGCTCATATTGTGGGTTATTCCAGCGCACGCTACGGCAGCACCGGCATAGAGGCAAGTATGCAAGAACAGCTGCGCGGAGAAACCAATTTCAGCACCTGGACTCAGCTCCTCAACTCACTTGCCGGCATCCAAAACCCCGGCAATGACGTGAGGCTGACCATTGACTCCCGCATGCAGTATGCTGCCCAAAATGCGCTGGCGGGCTATCATGGCGGGGTGGTGGTGCTCGATGCCCAAACCGGCGAACTCCTTGCCGCAGCCGGCTCGCCCACCTACAACCTTAACAATGCCGAAGCCATCCTCGAGGCTGCCGCTTCTGCAGACCCGGGCAATCCGGGGCCGCTTTTTAACCGCGCCACGCAGGGACTTTACTCGCCCGGCTCAACCTTTAAGATTGTCACCCTTACCGGGGCACTCTACGGCGGCGACTACAAGCTCGCCGATACCATTGATGCTCCCGGAGTCCTTGAAATAGGCGGCGCCAAGGTGGTCAACTTTGCCAGCGCCAACTACGGCACCGTCACCATCAAGCAGGCCTTTGAGCTCTCGTCCAACACCGCCTTTGCTCAAATTGCCAATACTATGGGGCCCCAAAAACTGGTTTCTATTGCAAACTCCTTTGGCTTTGACCGCACCATTGGGCGGGATTTTTTGGTGACGACCTCGCTGATGCCCAGCCCCGCCCTCATGACCGTTTGGGAAACTGCCTGGGCCGGCGCCGGTGAGCCGGTGGGCGAGCACAAGGATTCTCCTGCCGGTCCACAGGCCACGGTGGTGCAGATGGCTTTGGTTGGGGCAGCCATTGCCAACAACGGCACCATCATGAACCCCTACGTGGTCAACAGCGTGATGGCCGCCAACGGCTCGGAGCTTACCTCAACCAAGCCCGAGACCTTTGGCAACGTGGCCTCGGCTGCCGTAATAACTGAAGTACAGTGGGCTATGGAAGGCGTGGTTGCCTCCGGCACCGGTACCGCCGCCCAAATAGCCGGCTACACCGTGCGCGGAAAGAGCGGCACAGCAGAAACAGGGCGTGCAGTACCTGACTCCTGGTTTGTTGGCTACGTGGATACCGGCAGCCGCTGCGTAGTGGTTGCCATAGTATTAGAAGAAGCAGGAGAAGGCGCAGCCACCCCCCGGGCACGCGACATCCTCCAGACAGCGATACAAACCTACGGGTAAGAGTTAAGAGTGAAGAGAGAAGAGAGAAGAGAGAAGAGTGAGTGGCACGAGATAGTGAAGAGCAACGCAGTAATGCTATTATTTAACAGACACAGAGGGTAGGAGGAAAAGAGTGATAGATAAAGTATTTGCAGGGCGCTACCGCATCACCGAGAAAATTGGCATTGGCGGCATGGCAGAGGTCTACAAGGCAACTGATGAGGTCTTGGGCAGAACCGTTGCTGTTAAGGTGATGCTTCCTCAGTATGCCTCCGATGAGACCTTTGCGGTTCGTTTTAAGCAGGAGGCTCAGGCGGCAGCTAACCTCCAAAGCCCCTATATCGTCAATATCTATGACTGGGGTTATGAGGAAACGAGCAAAACCTACTTCATCGTCATGGAATACGTTCGCGGCACCGACCTCAAAACTGCCATTACGCAACGCGGCGCCATCAACCAGCGCAAGGTGGCTGAGATAGGGGCGCAGGTTGCCGCTGCTTTGGGCGTTGCCCACAGCTATGACATCATTCATCGCGACATCAAGCCCCAAAACATCATGGTGCAGCCGGACGGTAATGCAAAGGTCATGGATTTTGGCATCGCTCGATTCAACAGCGCCAATCTCACGCAGACCGGCTCGGTGCTGGGCACGGCTTATTACGTCTCCCCTGAGCAAGCCCAGGGCAAGGAGCTTACGTCTGCCACCGATATCTACTCACTTGGGGTGGTGCTCTACGAGGCAGTTACGGGTCGAGTGCCCTTTGACGGCCCCGATGCCGTATCCATTGCAGTTAAGCAGGTCAATGAAAAGCCTACTTCGCCCCGCGCCTTTGATAACACCATAGACCCGGGCCTTGAGGCCATTATCATGAAGGCCATGAGCAAGAACACCGCCGACCGCTACCGCACTGCTGATGAAATGCGCATGGCCCTGGGAGAGTACCTGCAGGGCAAGCCAATTCCCACCGCTCATTCTGAAGCCCGCACCCAGGTCATCAAGACCCCTGCGGTGGTTCCCCCGGCAGCGGCAACCGCTGTTATGCCGGAGTTATCCGGTGGCGCCACCTATACCAGGGCTGGAGGAGGCTCCGGCGGGTCAGGAAAGAAGAAGTCAAGCTCCAGCACGCCTGTGGTAGTGACCCTGGTGGTGATACTGGTAGCTCTCATCGCCGGCATTGGCATCTACCTTGCGTTCTTTGCCAACGGTGAGGGAACCATTGAGGTACCCCGGGTTGTTGGTATGACCGAGGAGAATGCCAGGGTGCAAATTGAACAGGCTCACCTTGTTGTTGGCGAAGTCACCCAAGAAAACTCCGAGACCGTTGAGGCCGGATTGGTGATTTCACAAAGCCCGGCAGCGCAGTCCAGGGTTGCTGAGGGCACCAAGGTCAACTTGGTTATCTCCCTAGGCACCGGAAACGTAGAGGTACCTAATCTGGTGGGCTTGACCCGAGCCGAGGCTGAGGCACTGCTCGCTGAACTCGGCTTGGTTTACGAAGCCGGCGAATCCCGGGCAGACCCCGATGTTGAGAGTGGCAAGATTCTCTCACAAAACCCGCCCGCCGGCTCTAAAGTGGCCGAAGGGTCAAAGGTTGTTTGTGTTGTCTCCACCGGTCCTGAATCCGTGATGATCCCCAATGTCTACGGCATGTGGAAAACCGACGCCGAGGTGCAGCTCACTGCAGCCGGCTTTGTGGTGGTTTATGCCGAGGAGATATACTCAAGCCTTGACGCCGGCCGCGTTGCCAACCAAGACGTCATAGGGCAGGGCACCCGAGGTCAAACTATTACCCTAACGCTTTCAAAGGGCCCTGAGCCCACGCCTACCCCTATGGTAACGGTGCCTAACATCGTTGGCATGGATCTTAACGCAGCCAGCAATGCCCTTGCCTCGCAAGGACTCGTCCTCGATTACTCAGGTGACGTGACCGGCAAGGTGGTAGCCTCCCAAACCCCGGCTGCCGGTTCCTCGGTTGAAAGAGGATCAAAAATCACCGCGGTATTTGAGTAGCGCAAATAGTTGTGTTATCATATGCCGTTCGCGCTATGAATAAGGAGTTTGAGTAACATGAGTAAAGTATGTACCGTATGTGGAAAGCACCCGTCTGCCGGGCGCAATATATCGCATTCACACCGCGTAACCAACCGCGTGTTTAAACCTAATGTCCAAAAGGTCACCATAAGAGTAGGCAACGGCCTGAAAAAGTCCAACGTCTGCACCAAGTGCCTCAAGGCCGGCAAGGTAGCACGCAGCTAAACAGCAGTTGAGTTAAGCATCAAAAAAAGCGCCCCCGGGCGCTTTTTTTTATGGGTTGACAAGGGGACGTGGGTTGACAAGGGGACGGGGCGTTTGTCAACTCTAGAGTTGACAAACGCCCCGTCCCCTTGTCAACCCTGGCGCCTTTTTTGAGTCACGTAGCGATGTATTTCTTTCCTATTGAGAAGGCATCTCCAATAAGCTCCCCCGGTGCTCTGTAAGCACGCAGGGTTGAGTCAAAGGTGAGGATTTTTGCCGCTTTCCACATAAAGATACCCTGATCGTTCATAAATGTCTCGTCTACCTTGATGTCTTGCACTGCGCCGATAAAGAGGCTGTGCACACCAAGGTCGATGACATGGGTCACCTTACATTCCATACAAAAGGGAAACTCAGCAATATAGGGGGCATCTACAAATTCGCCACGCACGGGAGTGAGTTGCGTTGCCTCAAGCTTGTGCTCATCACGCCCGCTCACGATGCCAAAGTAGTCCACCGCAGCAGCATGCTCTATCGAAGGCAGGTTAACCGTGAACGCCTTGGTGCGCTGCAGAGCCTCAAAAGTATAGCGAGAAGGCCTCACAGCGATACTCACACTTTGCGGCCCAGAAGAAGCCGTGCTACCCCAAGAGAGTGTTGCCACATTAGGCTCACCATGCTCATCATAAGTACCCACCACCATCACCGGGCAGGGAAAGAGTCTTTCTGATACCCCTATACTCTGCTTCATTGCTACCTCATTCGTTCTATGAAGAAATCTGCCATTTGCAATAGCAATTTTGTGTACTCGTTGTCTTCGAGCTTGTCGGCCATTTCGGCTTTGGCAACGGCTACCAGGCCGGTAGCATAGTCGCAGGCAAACTCAAGGGAGCCCGCAGCCTCCATGATGTCAACCGCGCAGGCCAGCATGGTGGACGCAGTGGTATGCGAGGCAAGAATGGCCGTAAGCTCGGTGTTTTGTTCCGAATGCATGAGCGCATGCACAGCTATCAGCGTGCGCTTGCCCTCGGTGATGTCCGAGCGATAATCCTTGCCCAAGAGCTCCTTGTTGCCCGTGAGGTTGAGCAGGTCGTCTTGGATCTGAAAGGCCAGGCCCGTGGCCATGCCAAAGTCACGCAGTACCGCTATCTGTTCTTCTGTGCCGCCGCCGATGATGGCACCAACTGCCAGAGGGGTTGAGCCGGAATAATAGGCAGTTTTGCGCTTGGCCATTTGCAGATAGTCATCGATGGTCAAATCAAAACGTCCGTCGCGCGCCCAGCCAATGTCAAGTGCCTGACCTTCAATGGTGCGCGTGGTCATTTCAACCAGCTCTTCAAGTATCCTGATGCGCAGGCTTTCAGAGAGGCTCTTGTCATCCAAAACGCTGCCGGTAACCTGAGAAAGCGCCAGGTCACCGGCGTTAATTGCAAGACCCAAACCTTCGGTGATATGCAGGCAGGGTTCTCCTCTGCGCAAGGTTGATTCATCGGCAATATCGTCGTGAATGAGGGCCGCCGTGTGAAAATGCTCAATTGCGGCGGCGGCGGCAGACACCTTGGTGGGGTCTCCACCCACGGCCCCCGCTGCCAGCTCGCAAATCAGCGGACGGTGACGCTTGCCCCCATTAGAACTGTACTTAGCCAGGGGCGCATACAGATACCGCTTGATATCCTCGTTGGTATCAACCCTAAAGTAGTTTGCTATCAGCTCGCTGATACGCGGCGAGTTCTTCTCTAAATACGTCAGAAAAGACATAAGCAACTACCGCAGGTTGTAGAATGCATCGCGTCCCAAATAGGCAGATGAGTCGCCCAGCTCCTCTTCAATGCGAATGAGCTGATTGTACTTAGCCACACGGTCAGAGCGCGCCGGGGCGCCGGTTTTAATCTGACCCGCGTTGGTTGCCACAGCCAGGTCGGCAATGGTGGTGTCTTCGGTCTCGCCGGAGCGATGGCTGATTACGCAGGCATACCCGGCTTGTTTGGCAAGCTCAATGGTGTCCAAAGTCTCGGAGAGCGTACCAATTTGATTGAGCTTGATGAGGATTGCGTTGGCAACTTTGCGCTCAATGCCCTGCTTGAGAATCTCCTTATTCGTTACAAAGATGTCATCGCCAACGAGCTGAATCTTATTGCCCAGCTTCTGAGTAAGCAGCTCCCAGCCAGACCAGTCGTCTTCGGCCATGCCGTCTTCGATGGAGATGATGGGATACTCGTCAACCAGCTTAACCCAGTAATCCACCATTTCTTCACTGGTGAGCTCGCGGCCTTCGCCGGCAAGCACGTAACGTTGGCGCTTGGCATCATAAAACTCGGTTGCGGCCGGATCCATAGCAAAGACAATCTGCTCGCCCAGGGTATAACCGGCACGGTTCACTGCCTCAAAGAGCAGCTTTAAGGGTTCTTCGTTGTTTTGGAGGTCGGGGGCAAATCCGCCCTCGTCTCCCACGCCGGTTGAAAGGCCGCGCTCTTGCAAGACCTTCTTGAGCGTATGATAGACCTCAGAACACCAGCGGAGTGCCTCGGCAAAGCTGGTGGCTCCCACCGGCATAATCATGAACTCCTGAAAGTCCACATTGTTGTCTGCGTGCGCCCCACCGTTGAGTACGTTCATCATGGGAACAGGCAACACGTGCGCATTTGCGCCTCCTAAATAGGAGTAGAGCGTGAGGTCACAGGAATCAGCGGCGGCTCTGGCTGCTGCCAGCGAGGCGCCGAGAATGGCGTTGGCACCTAGATTTCCTTTGTTTGGTGTGCCATCTTCTGTTATGAGCTCGGCATCAACACCTCTTTGGTCAGACGCATCCAGGCCCACAAGCGCGTCAGCAATCTCTTCATTCACATGACTCACGGCTGCCATAACGCCTTTGCCTAAATAGCGGGGGCTATCCGTGTCGCGCAGCTCTACAGCCTCAAGTGCTCCCGTTGAAGCACCAGAAGGCACAGCGGCTCTACCAAAAGAACCGTCACTCAAAAAAACTTCAACTTCCACGGTTGGATTGCCGCGGCTGTCCATGATCTCGCGTCCAAAGACATCCTCAATTATGCTCATTGAATCTCCTCACTCTTTTTGATCCACTCCTTTTTCATCCTGCACGCTTGGCAAAGCCGGGCGTAGCAGAACCCAGATATTAATCACACGCCACATTATACTACTGCTTGCCAAAGCAGACTGCTATTATGGAAATATCATGAGCGATTTGGTAGATACAGACATCAAGCTAGACTTTGGCTCGGGTAATGTGGTGGTTTTGCCCTCGCGCTGCCTGCGCCTTGCCGCCAATCCTACGGACTGCGACCTCTGTGCTGGGGTTTGTCCCGTGGGTGCCATTACGCCCAAGGAGATTGCTCAAAAGTCGGCTGATGTTGGGTCGGCGGACGCCGGGTCGGCAGACGCTGGGTCGGCAGACGCTGAGCCACAAACCCCCGAGCCGGCATACACCCAACTGATAGGCACTGCGCGTTTACATTCAGACAAAGAAACAGCGCCCCCGCCCAGTATTGAGGCCACTATGGAACAAAAAATGGGCGTGCTGATAGAAAACAACTGCGTCCACTGCGGCATCTGTACAGCCGCCTGCCCGGTTGAGTCGCTCAGCACCACAACGCATAATCCCAAGAACATCGAAAGAAAGGTCACCAACATGGTGGCCAAACTGGAAGGCCTCGCCCTTGGCTGTTCGCGTGCCCTCTATGGCGTTTCTTCTCGCCTTTCTGCGCGGGCAATCGCTGTTCCCTGCCTTGCAGCTCTGAGTGCCGAGATGTGGTTCTACGCTGCTGCTATGGCGCGTGAGGCCCAGTTTCACTCCTCTGCCGGCACAGATGAAACCGCATACGAACAGGAGGATGTTGCTACACTCAAGGTGTATCTCCCTCCCCTGATCTGTGACGACTGCCCGCTCAACGCCTGCGGAGGCGCTGAGAGCGCCTATCTGGCTGCTATCTCCAAGGTTGAATCCTGGGGTGTTGAAAATATCGAGCTCATCAGCGAACCCGAAGAGCTTGACCCCGCGCACTCCAGCAGATTGATGTCTGTTCTTGGCGATGCCACAACAGGAGGCAAAAGAGAGACGGTTTCACACCTGGCAGACTCGCTAAAGCGCAGCTGGAAGAGCGCCGGCGTTGATCTTACGATGGAGCAAAAACGCAGGGAGCATCTTGCCCAGAAGCGCAAACAGAAGACAAACAGGCAAATGCCCGACCAAAACACTCCCCGCCCCTTTGGCAAAAAGAGCCAGAATCGCCGACTACTCCGCCTGGTGTTTGATAAGAATAAGGAGCTGGCAGCCAACGTTGAGCTGCTCTGCACCGATACCACGGCGGCACTCTGCACCGGCTGCGGCATCTGCATTGATGCCTGCACGCTTGACTCCCGGCGCAAAGTCACCAGTAACTCTCTCCTCTACTTTGGCAAACTCCTCGAAAAAGACCGCCCCCAAGGCGAAATGGCCGCAGTGTCAGACAGAGTCTGCTGTCTGGGCTGCAGCGCCTGCGTCCTACAATGCCCCACCGGCGCCTGCATACTCAACGACCTCACCGGCCCCGAGTTCATAACCCTCCGGCAATCTTGAGTTACGAGTGAAGAGAGAAGAGAGAAGAGAGAAGCAACTCGCTCCACTCTTCTCTCTTAACTTTTAACTTTTAACTCTTAACTCTTAACTCTTAACTCTTAACTCTTCTCTCTTCTCTCTTCTCTCTTAACTCTTCTCTCTTAACTCTTAACTCTCACGAGGGTAGGGGGGCTTTGAGGGCTGACATGGCTAGCAGGAAGGAGTAGCCGTATTCGTTGTCGTATCCGGCTACTACGTGAACGTTTTTGCCCAGGACCTCAATTTGGTTGGGGGCAACGATGGAGCCGATGCCTCTGCCGATTACATAGGTAGATACCATTGTCTTTCTGTGCGAGATACGTAGGTTAAGCGGACGGATGGCCTCAAAACTGAGCAGGGCTTCCAAGACGTTTTCTTTGTTGAGCTCTTTTGTCTGCTTTGCCTCGTCAAACTCCATAACCAGAGAGAGAATGGATCCATCGGTTACCGGAACACGGCAGGAGATTCCAAAGGTGTTCTCAATCTCGGGGAACATGCGCTGAAGGCTCTTGGTGGCACCGGTGTCGGTGACAACGATGTTGTCCATGCACCCAAAGCCGTTGGCAAACTTGTGCGCGTTGCCGTCCAGGGAGAGCTGCGAGTTGGTTACCGCATGAGTGGTGTTAAGGAAGATGTTCTTGGGCATGCCGTAGACAAGCGACAGCGCCTTGACGATAGGAGCAGCACAGGTGGTGGTGCAGCTTGCGCGTGAGACGATGGGCAAACCGTTGTCCGCCTCATCATTAATACCAAATACTACGAGCGGCGTGTCATCTTTTGCCGGAGCGCTCATAATGACCTTCTTGGCGCCGGCATCAAGAAAGTGCTGAGCCTTTTCTTTGGTGAGAAACTTGCCGGTAGCGTCGATGGCTACGTCAACACCCAGCTTGGCAAGCGGCAAGGTTGAGGGTACTGCTGCGGCAAAAACCGGAAGATCATATCTAAATTCAGGGGTAGACCCATCCAAAACGGAACCTCTGTCTTGAAATACCAGGTACCCAAAGTGACCATCACTGATTTTCTCGCCCTCTTCTAGGCCCCTGGAGTACACGTCAAGAGGAAAGAACAGATGCGTGGAGTCGTGCTCGAGTTTTTCGGACGTTTCAGTTAAGTCCTTTACACCCGAGGCACTCACTCCCTTGAGCTGAGTAAGCGCTCCTTGGTTTACCAATGCTCTCAGAGTGCAGTTAAAGATTCTACCGCCTAAACCAGCTATAAAAAGTGTGTTTGACATGGCATCTCCTTTACGATTTGGCAGCCGTCTGTGATACGTTAATAATAACGCATATTCAACCTCCATCGTTTATAATAGAGAAAACTGTATCACTTGGAAATAGCAAGGAAGTACAATGGCAAAAGATTCCAGCCGTGCGCCAGAAAACGAAAAGAGTGACCTGAGCCTTACCGGTATTATCAAGGCTTTGGATCTTGAGGATTCATCTGTGGCTGATTCAAGCGCAGGTGAGTCATCTGCCTTTGATCCAAATGCAACCATGAATTATCAGCAGGCCGGGATGCCCTATCCTGAACTTCCTTTTGCGGACAGCAGCCCCGATGTAAGGGACAGTCAAAGTCTCAAAAGGATTACCGACACCGGGGATTTTCAAGCACAGCTAGAGAGTAGAATCAGCTTGGCCGATAGCCAGGATCTGAGAAAAGTCTCCGAGGAAGCCACGGGAGCCAAGCCTCGCGCTGGTGCAGCAGCAACCGGAGCAAAGACGCGTGCCCAAAAAGAAGGTACTCAGGCAAAGACGCGCTCGCAAAAAACAAGTACCTCGGCTAAGACCTCTGCGCAAAAAGCAAGCACTCCGGCTAAAGCGGGCACCCAAAAGGCAAGCACTGCGGCCAAGACCTCTGCGCATAAAACAAGCAGCCCAACCAAGACCGCTGCCCAAAAAAATAGGGCTTCAGCAGCTCCCAGAAAAACTCCTGCACACTCTGAGGCAAAAGCGCCTGAAGTAATCAGGTCTGTTCCGGCAACTACCTCCTTTCAGCCCATCAATGTTAAGCAGTCAACCTACAAAATCCGAGGTGGCGGCAGAAAGTGGGGGGTATTTGCCAAATCACCGATAGCGATAATTGCTGCAGTTCTCTTTCTCGCTGTAGGCATTGGCGTTGTGTATAGTGCAGCCAACAGCTTTATGAATACGTTTTCAATTGGCGGAGGCGGCGTGCAGTTTGAATTGACCCCAGAAGAAACGCGCCAGGCAATTGACTCGCGGCTGCCCATCCTCATCCACTATGTTGACTTCACCATCGAAGACACCCTTTGGACTCTGACCGAGGCCGGACACAATGTTTTTGCCAACGATCGCTACCAGCCTGACTCACTTGACACGGGGGCAGTTACCAGCGAGTTGATAAGCATGCCAAAGGTAATGACCGAGGAACAGATGACCGGTTATTACGAAGGTGGCTTCAATGCGTACTCGCCCGAAGAACTCACTGAGTATTTTAACGGAGCCTTCATCCTTGACCTGGCTCGCGGAGAGCTTGGCAGCTGGAACAAGCTGCGCTATGTCAACCTCAACGCTACAGGTATCTTGGCAGAAATGGAGCACCTTGCAAACTTGCAGCAGCTCTCGGGAGAAACGGTGACCATATCTGCTCAGGGAATCGATTCGCGAGGCAACCACGTAATCCAAGGCGCAAAGGTCATCGACGGCGAACGGATCTTGTATTTTAAGATTGCCGCCTGCCTGTTCAAGGATGTCTACTACGTAAAGTCCTTGTCAAATGACAGCGTCTACATCACCTGCACAGTTGCCACCTACGATTTCTTCAGCGGCGTCGACACAATAACACCCCTCTAGTGAGTGAAGGTTTGGTACAGGAGGGACGGGGCTTGGTTTGGTACAGGGGGGACGGGGTTAGTGTACCAAACCAAGCCCGGTCCCCATGTCACTCTTCCTTCTTCTCTCTTAACTCTTCCTTCTTCCTTTTGGGGGTTTGGCGGCGTTCGTAGTGGTGGGTTAAGACTGAGCTGAGGAGTCCCAGGCGCCAGATAAATAGGGTTACTATCACCACCAAGGCTCCTACATACACAAAGCGCAAGGGGCTGGTATCTTGGACTATCAAAATGGCCAACACGGATAATACGATGCTGATTCCGTAGATAATCAATACCGTGGTGCGCTGGCTGAATCCCAGACTGATGAAGCGGTGGTGAACATGCGCTTTATCGGCTCTGTATATGGGCTGTTTCAGGCGGATGCGTCTGACGATGGAGGTAAAGGTGTCGATGACCGGGATGCCGGCGATAACTACCGGAATGAGCAACGAAATCAAAGCAGTGGTTCTCACCACGCCAAAAAGTGACACCAGGCCCAGGCAAAAACCGAGGACGAGCGAGCCGCTGTCTCCCAAAAACACCCTTGCCGGATAGAAGTTATACACAAGAAAGCCTGCGCAGACCCCCACAACGGCCAGGCCAACGATTGTAGCGTCCACGTAACCCCTCGAAAACGAGAGTACTAAAAGGGCCGCCGCGCAAATTGCCACAATTCCGGCTGCCAGGCCGTCTAGACCATCGATAAGATTGATGATATTGGCAAAGGCAACCAGATAAAAAACGGTGACCGGGTACGCCATGATGCCTATGTCAATGACTCCCGGGCCAAAGGGGTTGAGAAAATGCGAGAAAAGAACCCCCGATGCGCAGGCTATGCTGGCCGCAACGATATGCCCGAGGAATTTGATATACGGTTTTATCTGCAGGACGTCGTCCAAAAAGCCTATGGCAAAGATCACCGTGATAGCCAAGCCAACACCCAGGTAGTTGATATCGGTGTTGATGCTGCGGATGTGCAGGATATCCGGCCAAATGAGGTTAAGCACCACAACAAAACCAAGGCTGAGAACCAAGCCCGCAAAAACAGCAACTCCGCCCAGGCGAGGTATTGGCTTGGTGTTGACACGCCTGCCATCGGGGTAATCGATTGCATCAATCTTCCAGGCCAGTTTTATGCTCAAAGGAGTAAACAGGGCTGTACCCAATATGGCAATCAAGGCCACTATCGCAAACCAGTGCCACTCCAAAAAATTACCTCCACAACAGGCCTATCAATCAATACGTCCGCGTGACATTATACGTTAAGAGGGGGCATGGGTTGCCAGTTGGGGTCTTTTAAGATGATGCGGGCGTCTTTCATGCCTTTTCTGATTGCCGGCAGGCCCTCTTTGAATTCTTTGGTGATAAAGAGACGGATGAACTCCTTGGCAAACGTAGCCGCTGTTCCGATGCTCCAGAGTAGCGGATGATAATCACCGTAGAGTTGCAGGTAGCGAGCCATGTAGCCGCGGTTTCTCATGATGTAATAGCGCACCATGTTAGAGGTTGAGTTGAGTTTGCGGACGCTGCCGAGCCTTATGTTGGCAATATGGCGGGTTCGCTGCATCAGCATGTTGCGGATGAGTATGGGCTGGGTAATCTTTGAGGCCAGGTAGCCATAGATGGTGTCGTCCCAGTAGATAAAGAAGCGAGGATCAGGAATCCCTATTTGCTCAACTATCTTGCGGTTGAAGAGTCCGCCCTCAAAACAGGCGGTGTTCATGGGCTTAAAAAGCTCGTCTTTCTTAAATTGGGAGGGCGCTATGGGATTGGGGATGCCCAGTTTGTTGATAAAGTGGTACTGCCAATAAAAGGCGCTGTCATCAAAGTTGAGGCGGCACCCCTGAATAACCAGGTGATTATTGGCTTCTGCCTGCTGCATCCACGGCGTGAGCTTTTCTAGTGCCTCGGGTAATAGCACCACGTCGTCATCCATCAGCCATATCCACTCGGCGCCGTCTTGATAGGCCAACTCCACGCCTTTACTGAAACCTCCGGAGCCTCCGGTATTGCTGGGCATTGCCACCCAGGAAACCGTGCTGCCCGGCATGCTTGCCTCAAGTTTGGCGGCCAGCTCCCCTACCTCGTTGCTGGCATCGTTATCCACCACATAAATCCGTTTTGGCCAGAGGGTATTTGCCTTAATGCTGTTAAGCAGAACCTCTAATAGTTCAAGGCGCTTATACGTCACTATGACAATAGAGGTATTGGTAAGAATCTGTGGGGACTCAGGCATTGGTTGGAGCGCTCCCTGGGTTATCTAACAAAGTCGCCGCCAACTACAACCAGTATGTTGCCGTCAAAAGAGTATCGTCCCAGAGAAGGTATTACCCGCCCATAGCCCAATCGGGCGCGTATGTTCTCTGCTGCCTCTCTGTCGGTATCATCTCGATATATGATAAGCGTTTCCATATACACAAAAGAATTGGCGTTACCGGGTATCAGCATATTATAGCCTGCTATTTCAAGCATGTCTGAGACCGCCGTTGCGCTTCCGTCAATGCCATAACCGTTGCGCACCATAACGGTGTACAGGCTGGTATCGATGGTTGGTATCGTATTTGCCAGATAGTCCACCACTCTGCCGGTTGATTTGTAGCGGTCGGCTGTTTCTCCCTGATACACATCATCTGAGTGATCAGGGAAGAGTCCGGCGCTCACAGAGGCAACGAGCTCTCTGGTGGCATACTCGTCAACCACCACAAAGGATATGCCGTCATAGTCTTGCGTAACGCTTGGCAAGGTGTAGGTGTGGATGTCATTTTCTTGCATGCCGCGCATCGACACGGCTATTGCAGCCAGCTCCTGAATGTTAAACGTGGTGGTGGTCATATCGGCCATCACGGTGATGGTATTAAAGATCGTTATGGGGTTTTCAGAAAGCACCTGCTTGGCAATGGCCTGAAGCAGCACGCGTTGGTTGGCCTGCCGCTGAAAGTCGCCAATTTCATATTGGCGCGAACGGGCAAACACCAGGGCTGACTGGCCATCGAGCACCTGCTCGCCTGCATAGACGTCAACAGGGCCAGCTTCTCGGTCGCCGATGATGTCAAGCGGCACGTCAACGGTCACCCCTCCCAGGGCATCAACTATTCCAATCAGGCCGTCAAAGTCCACCTGCGCATAGCCGGCAATGTCCACCCCCGTAAGCTCTATCACCGCTCGAGTCAGTTCGGCAGGACCGGAGTTGTCCAATCCATCCGCCGCCTCAATCTCGCCGTAGGTGTAGGCAGCATTGATCTTTTGATATCCGTAGTCACCCAGCTCAATCATGGTGTCGCGAGGGATGGAGATGAGGGCTGCCACCTTATTGCCGGGGTTCACGTATGCCAAGATGATGACATCGGTACGATACAGGCCGTTATCGTCCTCATCCCAGTCGGTGCCGGCCAAAAGCATCCAGAAGGGATCTTCGGGTGCATCGCGGTCGATGAATAAGCCTTGAATGGCCACCATATCGAGCTGTACACCCTGTGAATCTCTGGTGAGCATGCCGTTGAGATATAAAACGAGGCCAAAGGCGGCAGTGGTGCCCGCCACAAGAATGGCTATGAGCGTTGCTGAGATACCTATGAGAACGCGCCGCTTAACCGCGCGTTTTGAGCGCTGCTTAGCATAGCCGCCCCCTCGAACGTTTCGAGAGTACGAGCCCGTATCATCACTCATTGCTGAGCGCGCAGAAACCAGGTTGATCTCACTTCGACGGAGGCCCCTGGAGGTGCGATTGCTCCTGCTTTGTTTAGCCATACAAAATTTCCTAGTTTGTCTTGCAAATGTATGATTGTTGTCGCATTACCAAAACTTGATTATATGCCATATTGATAGGGGTTTTCCGAACTGTAATGTTGAGACTGCCGGCCGGATTAAGGCTTAGGTTACTTTATATCTGCGCCAATGCTCTTAAGTTTACCTACTAAATCCTCGTATCCGCGGTAAATGTGCTCAACATTGGTGATTTGCGAGCTGCCTTCGGCGTTGAGCCCTGCCAATACCAGGGCCGCACCTGCGCGCAGGTCAGACGCCTCTACCGGAGCACCTGAAAGGCGCTTTACTCCGGAAAGTATTGCATGGTGTCCTTCAATGCGCACGTTAGCACCCATGCGAGCCAGCTCATCGGCAAACATAAAGCGGTTCTCAAAGATATTCTCGGTAATGACGCTGGTTCCTTCTGCCAGGGCGTTGAGCACCATGAACTGCGGTTGCAGGTCGGTGGGAAAGCCGGGAAACGGCAACGTTTGGATGTCGGTGGGCACAAACGGCCCCTCATGGGAGATGGTGACGCTTGTGTCAGTTATCTCAAGCTCACAGCCCATAGCCGCAAGCTTGGCCAGGGGAACTCTCAAATGCTGGGGATTTAATCCCTTTACCTCTACCGGGCCGCCTCCCAAAGCGCCGGCAACCAAGAAGGTCCCGGCTTCTATGCGGTCTGCAACGGTGCGGTAGGAGGGCACTGGAGAAAACCCCTCCGTGCCTTGAATCGTGATTACCGGGCTTCCCTGCCCTTCGATATTGGCGCCCATTGCTCCGAGAAAATGTGCCAGGTCAGTAATCTCCGGCTCTGCGGCGGCGTTTTCTATCACCGTAGTGCCCGGCACCGAAGAAGCCACAATCATGAGGTTTTCAGTGGCTCCCACAGAGGGAAATCCCAAGGTAACCTTGGTGGCCTTGAGCCCGGAAGGGGGAACGCTCGCATTGATAAAGCCGTGTTTGTTGTCAAAGCTCACGCCAAGGGCCTCAAGCGCCGCAAAGTGCAGGTCCATCTGCCGGGAACCTATCTGACAGCCACCAGGCATGGCAACGCGAGCCTTGCCAAAACGCACTATAAGCGGGCCGAGCACGGCGGTAGAGGCGCGCATTTTCTTGACCAGCTCGTAGGGCGCCTCGTAACTGTTTAGATTGCTCGTGTTAATGACCAAGGTATTTGTCTCAAGCGAAACATCTGCGCCCAGATGCCTGAGCATGTCAGTCATGATGTCCACGTCGCGGATATGCGGGGTATTGGTGATAGTAGTGGCGCCCGATGCCATGATGGATGCCGCCATCAACTTGAGCACAGAGTTCTTTGCCCCGGAAACCTGCACGGTGCCAGCAAGCGGCTTGCCGCCTTCAACTATGATGCAATCTTCAGCCATAGGGGTATTGTAGCGTAAAAGGGACAGAGCTTTGTTTGGTACAGGGGGGACGGGGTTTGGTACAGGGGGGACACGGCTTTGTTTGGTACAGGGGGGACGGGGTTAGTGTACCAATTTGGCCCTTGGGCCAAATTGGTACACTAACCCCGTCCCCCCTGTACCAAACTAGTTGAGAGTTAAAAGGTAATTCTCCCAGGCTATCTCGCCCACGGCGTATGCCTTGGCGGGACTCTCCTCTTCAAGCTCAGCAATGCGCTTTTCGTTTTTGGCGATATTCTCCTTGCAGAATTCTTTGTCAATCTGGGTGACATCAACGGCACGACTAGCCAAGATAATGACCTTTTGCCCATCAACCTCAAGATAACCACCATCAACGGCAAAGGTCACCACATTGTTGTCTTCGCCTGTGATGCGAATGACTCCTCTGCGGAGTGTGCTCATCAAAGGAGAGCACATCTGCATCATGCCAATGTCGCCCTCTCCTGCCGGAGCGCTCACTAACACTGCTTCGCCGCTGAAGACGAGGCTTTCGGGAGTTACCAGGTCACATGCAATTAAATTGGCCATGCTCAGTCTAGCCTTTCAGCTTCTCGGCAGCTTCGTAGACCTCTTCGATAGCTCCCTTATAGCGGAATGCCTGCTCGGGGATGTCATCGCACGCGCCGTCGATGATGGCGGCAAAGGAGCGCACGGTGTCTTCAAGCTTAACGTACTTGCCCGGGTTGCCGGTAAAGACCTCGGCCACGTGGAAGGGCTGGCCCAAGAACTGCTGAATCTTACGGGCGCGGTTTACGATGACCTTTTGCTCTTCAGAAAGCTCATCCATGCCGAGGATGGCGATGATGTCTTGCAGGTCGGAGTAAGTCTGGAGGGTCTCCTGTACGGTGACGGCTACGCGGTAATGCTCCTCACCCAAAACCTCGGCAGAAAGCGCGCGCGAGGTAGAGGCAAGCGGATCAACAGCCGGGTAAATGCCGAGCTCGGCAATGGAGCGGCTGAGTACTGTGGTGGCGTCAAGGTGGGTAAAGGCGGTGGCCGGCGCCGGATCGGTAAGGTCGTCTGCGGGCACGTAGATGGCCTGTACGGAGGTGATGGATCCGGTGGTGGTTGAGGTGATGCGCTCTTGCAGGTCGCCCATCTCGGTGGAAAGCGTGGGCTGATAGCCTACCGCGGAGGGCATGCGGCCAAGGAGGGCCGATACCTCGGAGCCAGCCTGGGTAAAGCGGAATATGTTGTCAATGAAGAAGAGTACGTCTTGGCCCTGATCACGAAAGTACTCCGCAGCGGTAAGGCCGGAAAGACCAACTCTCAGACGAGCTCCCGGAGGCTCATTCATCTGACCGTACACCAGGCAGGTCTTTTTGATAACGCCACTCTCGGTCATCTCGTTGTAGAGGTCGGTGCCCTCACGGGTACGCTCGCCTACGCCGGCAAATACCGAGGTGCCGCCATGCGCTTGGGCAAGGTTGTTGATAAGCTCCATGATGATAACGGTCTTGCCTACACCGGCGCCGCCGAAGAGGCCGGTTTTACCGCCCTTGATGTAGGGCTCAAGCAGGTCAATGACCTTGATGCCCGTCTCAAAGATCTCGGTGGTGGTGGTGAGCTCTTCAAATGCGGGGGGCTTTTGGTGAATGGGATAGTATTCTTCAATCTCGGGCATCTCGCCGCCGTCGATGAGGCCGCCTGTGACGTTCCAGATGCGGCCGAGGGTGTTATTGCCCACAGGCATCATGATGGGGTTGCCGGTATCAACTACCGGTATGCCACGCTGCAGGCCGTCGGTTGAGGACATGGCCACGGTGCGGACCTGGTTTCCCGGCAAGTGCATCTCAACCTCAAGCACCACGTCAATGGAGCCTATGGGTGTTTCTGCCGTTACCGTGAGTGCATTGTAGATAGCCGGAATAGCGTCTTCGGCAAATTCCACGTCAACAACCGGGCCTACGACCCTTACTATCGTGCCAATGTTCTTATCAGTAGCCATTTAGTTTCTCCTCTTAGAAGCCGTAATCTTTTTTAACTCTTAATTCTTACTTCTTAACTCTTAATTAATCTTCTAAAGCTGCTGCGCCGCCAACGATCTCGGTGATCTCGGTGGTGATAGCACCCTGTCTTACACGGTTGTATACTCGTTTGAGTGTAACGAGAATATCGCTTGCATTATCGGTGGCGTTTTTCATGGCCTTACGTCTGGCACCCTGCTCTCCCGCGGCACTGTCAAGCAGTGCATGGTAGATGCGCGTTTCAACGTAAGACGGAATGAGCCCTTCCAAAACCTGGGCAGACGAGGGTTCATAGTCAAAGTTGCCGCGTACCTTGTCATCCTTGACTGATTCCCTAACATTTCCGCGCGCTTGTTCATAGGCCCTTTTCTGCGAGGCAGCAGCAGCCTTGGCGCTTTCGTCGGTGTAGACCACGTCCTCATCATCTTTGCCAATGTCCTTAAACCAGTACGTGTCTACCGGCAAAATCTGCTCGGTGGTGGGAACCTGGTCGGCCACGTTTTTGGTGTGGTTGTAGAACACAACCGCTTTGTCGGCCTTATCGGTGGTGTAAGCCTCGATGATATAGCTTCCTATCTCGCGGGCTTGCACAAACTTGGGATCAGCACTTTGATCGCGGAAGGAGAGGGCAACCGGAATCTTGCGATACTTAAAGTAAGGAAGCCCCTTCTTGCCACATACCACCACGTCGCAGCCAATTCCCTCGGCCTTCATTTGCTGGATATATCGATCAGCGGTGCGCAACACGTTGTAGTTAAAGCCGCCGGCCAAACCACGGTCTGACACTATGCAAATCACCACCACATGCTTGATTTCGGGATGCACGCGCAGCAGCGGCGAATCCGCTTCGGTGGCTCTCACCGTAACCTCTTCAAGCACCTCCAGCATGGCTGCAGAATACGGCGTGGCTTCAATGATTCGGTCGGTTGCCTTGCGGATCTTGGCCGTTGCCACCATCTCCATGGTGCGGGTGATCTGCTTGATGCTATCAACCGAATTGATGCGCTTTTTAATATCCTTTAGGTTAGGCATTCTCGGTTAACCCTACTCGTCGGCAGCAAACATTATCTTAAAGCTGGCGATGGCCTCTTTGAGCTGTTCCTTGAGCTCATCGGAAAGCTTCTTCTCGTCAATTATGGTCTTAAGCAGGCCTTCTTGCGAGGCGCGCATGTACTGCAGCATCTCTTCTCTAAAGCGCAAGACCGAGGTGACGGGGATGTCATCAAGAAAGCCCTCGTTTCCGGCAAAGATTGAAACAACCTGCTCTTCTACCGGCATGGGCACATAGCGCGCTTGCTTGAGCAGCTCGGTCATGCGGGCACCGCGGTTGAGCTGATCTTGGGTTGCTTTATCAAGATCCGAGCCAAACTGCGCAAAGGCCTGCAGCTCACGATAAGCGGCCAGATCCAAACGGAGCGAGCCGGCAACCTGCTTCATGGCCTTAATCTGTGCGTCGCCGCCTACACGGGATACCGAGATACCCACGTTTACAGCAGGGCGCTGACCCTGGAAGAAGAGGTCGCTTTGCAGAAATATCTGACCATCGGTGATGGAGATAACGTTGGTGGGAATATAGGCGGATACGTCGCCGGCCTGCGTCTCAATGACGGGGAGAGCGGTAATGGAGCCGCTGCCGTTTTCTTTGGAGAGCTTAACGGCGCGCTCCAAGAGGCGGCTGTGCAGATAGAACACGTCGCCCGGATAGGCCTCGCGTCCCGGCGGGCGGCGGAGCGTCAGACTCATCTGACGATAGGCCACTGCCTGCTTGGAAAGGTCGTCATAGATACAAAGCACGTGGCGGCCGGGGTTGTCTGCGCTTGCAGGCCCGCCGTTGATGCCGTTGTAGATAAAGTGCTCGCCCATTGCCACTCCGGCCATAGGAGCGATGTATTGCAGCGGCGCGGTATCAGAAGCCGTTGCGCTCACGATGATGGTGTACTCCATAGCGTCAAAGCGCTCAAGGGTCTCCACAACGCTTGCCACCGTGGAGGCCTTTTGGCCAATGGCTACGTAGATACAGATGAGGTCTTTGCCTCTGGAGTTGATGATGGTGTCAATGGCAATGGCCGTTTTGCCGGTTTGCCTGTCACCAATGATGAGCTCGCGCTGGCCGCGACCAATGGGGATCATCGCGTCAATGGCGAGGAGACCGGTTTGCACCGGCTCGTTGACTCCCTGGCGCTCAACAACGCCGGGGGCTCTAAACTCCACCGGGCGATAGCCATCGGCTTTGATGGCACCCTTGCCGTCGATGGGCTCACCCAGCGGGTTAACCACGCGCCCAAGGAAGCCCTCACCACTGGGAACCTCAACAATGCGTCCCGTGGTGCGCACCTGATCGTTTTCTTTGATGGCGGTTACATCGCCCATCAATACGGCGCCTACTTCATCTTCCTCAAGGTTTTGGGCCAGGCCATAGACCAGCTTGTTGCCCTCGCCCAAGAACTCAAGGAGTTCTCCGGCCATAGCACCCTTGAGGCCGTCAATGCGCGCAATGCCGTCGCCTACCTGGCTCACAATGCCAACTTCGCGACTCTCAACGCTGGTATTGATGGCGTCAAGCTGCTTGCGCAACACTGCATCGATGCTACTAGCGGTGATTTCCGCCATAGTTTACCTCCGCTCAGAGCAGGTTGCTGCCTGCTCAATACATCTCTTGGCGAGGTTTCTCGCCATTCCTACTTTTATCAAACAGTCTTGGACAGCACGTGACGGGCGCTCTCAAGTTGCGAAGAAACGCTTGCGTCAATGCGCTTGCCGTGAGCTGAAAGGACAATTCCACCGATGAGGCCGGGGTCAACATACTCGCGCAGCATCACCTTACGTCCCAGCTGAGCTGAGTACTTGGTGACGATTTGCTCGCGCAAGGTCTCATCGAGGGGCACCACCGTGGTTACATCAACAAAGGCTGCTCCCAGAGCTTTCTCAGCTAAGGCAACGTAAGTGTCGCGCACGCGAGGCAGCAACGAGAGGTCTCCTCTGTCTACCATCACATCAAAGGTTGTGAGAAGCTCCGGCGCAAAGCTGCTAAAAATCTCAGCGACAATGCCTTTTTTTGCTGCCGCCGGGATAGTCTTGTCAATGAGCGCCTTGCGCAGTTCAATAGAACCCCGCACGGCTGCCACCAACTGATCTAACTGTCCGGCAACATCAAAAACATTGTTTCTCACCCGGGCGGCTCCCAGTAACACCTCAGCGTACACCGTGGCCTTGGCCCTGGTATTTAAGAGGTTAGTTTTCATTGAAGCTTCCTGCCTCGGCTATGTAACGCTGGATAATGGTCTTGTGCTCGGCAGTTGAGAGGTCGGTGCCTATGACCCGCTTGGCTACCGCGATGGTCATGTCGGCTGCAGAAGCCTGCAGATCGGCAATGGCGGCCTTTTTCTCATTTTCAATGGCAAGACGAGCCTTGGCAATGATAGTTTCTGCCTCGGTTTGTGCGCTTGCCACAATGTCTGCCTTGACAAATTCTGCCTGCTGCTTGGCGTTTGCGATGATCTCCGTAGCATCTTTTTTAGCCGCTGCGAGCTCAGCATTGCGCTCAGCCAAGATGCGCTCGCTCTCCTGCTTGGCAGTCTCAGCCTTCTCCAGGGAGTCCTTGATAGTTGCGGCGCGTTTGTCAACCATGCCGATGAAGGCGGGCCAGCCAAACTTAGCCAGGATTACCCAGAGAATGATGAAGGCAATGAGCATGGGGATGAATTCGCTCATAGTGGGGAATATCAAGTCAATGCCCGAAGAGCCCTCTTCAGCAGCAAAGGCTACTGCCGGCATGGCCATGAGAGCCGCTGCCACTGGCACGCTTATCCTTGCTACAGATGTGATTCTTAATTTCATGTACTTACCTCCGGCAAGCTACGTAAACAACGTGAATTGTTTTGGGTAAAGTAGAAAACATCTAGTGCTGAAAGCCCTGGTATCAACCGCTGCGTATTGTGTACGCGTAGGCGATGTGTGGACCTTAGGCACTGCGTTGATGGTTTCCGGGGCACTAAAGTGACATAAACACAAACAAGAGCCCAATCAGAGCCAGAGCTTCTGCCATTGCCGCACCCATGATGAATATGGTGAAGATTCGTCCATACATCTCGGGTTGACGGGCGATTGCCTGTGTGGCACCGTTAGCAGCCAGACCCACGCCTACGCCACCGCCTATTGCTGCTAGGCCGTAGCCGATGAGAGCTAAAGGCATACCAGTCAGTTGCATCAAGGTCTCTTCCATTGGTTCTTCCTCCTTAACTTGTGCCGAGCTTTTCTCAGCACGGTTTCCTATCAATTGCCGGCCTCTGCCGGAGTGATACCTCTTTGTTATCCTGCGCATCGCGTAGCGACGTTACAGAACCTACTCTTAACTCTTAACTCTTAACTCTTAACTCTTAACTCTTAACTCTCTAGTGGTCCGTTGTTGCCAGCATCAAATAGACACTGGAAAGCAAGGTAAATATAAAGGCCTGTAGTATCGAAATAAATATCTTTATGCCGTACATGATGGTTAAGAAGAGCAACCATGCGAGGCTTCCTGCACCAAAAGCAAACGTTTCAAGCGTGAAGGCAGTAAGCATTGGCATAAAGAACAAGGTGGTGAGAATAGCTAAGACTCCCAAGAGAATATGCCCGGCAAACATGTTGGCAAAAAGACGAACAGAGAGCGTAAACAGGCGAAGCACCATTGAAAAGAGCTCAATGACCCACACGGCAATTCCAATAAATGCCGGCTTGACACCATGCGGCTTATAAGCCTTGATGTAGCCCCATAGGCCATGCTGCTTGAGCCCGTAGTAAGTAAAGTAAATAAATGAAATAACGGTGAGCGCGAGCGTGGTGCCCATAGTGCCCATAGCAGCCGTGGAGCCCGGCAGTACACCCACAACATTGGCAATCAGGATATAGAGGAACAAGGTGAGCAAGAAGGGCAAGTGCTTGCGAGCCGTTGGCCCCAGCACGTTATAGCCAATTTGATTTTGGGTAAAGTCCACAAAGAATTCAACAAAGCCCACATAGCGGTTCTTGGGAACCAGGGCAAGCTGCTTTTTAGCGGTAAAAACAACAAGTAAAACTAAAAAGAAGATGATGACGAGGAAAAGCGAATACTTGGTAAAAGGTCCCCAGATTGCCGGACCTGCTAAAACTTCAATAAGATGGTCGCTCTGTTCTGTTAAACCATCAAAGGGATCCACACCCTCAAAAAGCCTCATATATAGATGTCCTTCCTTGTGTACACCCGATAGGGGTACGAAGTCTCCAGATGCTCCTTGTATGACCAAATTGTTTGTTTACAATATATATCAAATCCAACAATTTAAGCTCGTAAATCACAATAAAGAATCTTGTTGTGCCTCACTTTCGCATGAGTGTAGCAGTAAACACAATCATTGCAAGTAGAAAAACCGCAATGGCGCTTATTGCAAACGGTAGAAGGTAGTCACTGTTAATAAAAAAGCAGATAACTATTTCCACAGTCATTATAAGGAAAGAGATCATCGTTGCAAGCAAGCCGGGAATGATGGCTCCCAGGGCATCTTTTTTCACGCCTTTCTTCATGCGCCGGTGCACCACAACAAAGGGTATACAGCCAATCAAACCACCTGCTAAGCCTGCGATTACTGCTATTACAATTCCTATATCCACAGTTGCTTTCCTTTACTCTTTGCCCATCCCCAGTGTGTCACTTTGGTACACCAAGCCCCGTCCCCCTGTCCTACTTTACGCTTTCAGTTCCGTGTAGAGAGGGTGGGCGTCAATCAGTTGTTGTACCGTGTCTGCTACTTCTTTCCTGGCAACCGGATTATCGCGCTCAAAGATGGCGCGGGCGATGAGCTCTCCTACCAGCTTGGAGTCTTTCTCGTCAAAGCCGCGGGTGGTCATGGCTGGTGCGCCTACTCGGATGCCTGAGGTCACTGCCGGGGGTAATTTGTCAAACGGAATAGCATTTTTGTTGGCGGTGATGCCGAGGCTCTCCAGCAGCTCTTCGGCTACGTTGCCGGTGATGCCTGCCGCGGTAAGATCCACCAGGCACAGATGGTTGTCGGTGCCGCCACTCACCAGGCGGAGGCCGCCCTCAATGAGGCCCTCTCCCATAGCCTTGGCATTCTTGACAACCTGAGCCGAGTACTCGCGAAACTCCGGCTTGAGGGCCTCGGCAAAAGCCACCGCCTTGGCGGCGATAACATGCATGAGGGGCCCGCCCTGGGTTCCGGGGAAGATTGCCTTGTTGAGCTTTGCCGCGAGCACTTCGTCATTGGCAAGGATAAAGCCGCCGCGCGGGCCACGCAGGGTCTTGTGAGTGGTAGAGGTGCACACATCGGCGTAGGGAAACGCGCTGGGGTGCACGCCGCCGGCGATGAGCCCGCTGATATGGGCGATGTCCGCCAAAAGATAGGCATCCACCTCTTTGGCAATGCTGCCAAAGCGCTCAAAGTCAAGGATGCGCGGATAGGCGCTGGCACCCACGATAATCATCTTGGGTCGTGTTTCCTTGGCAACGCGCTCCACCTCGTCCATGTTTATGGTCTCGGTTTGGGGGTCAAGGCCGTAGGCCACTATGTTATAGAGGATGCCGGAGAAGTTCACCGGGCTGCCATGCGAGAGATGGCCTCCGTGCGCCAGATTCATGCCAAGCACCGTGTCACCCGGTTTGATGCAGGCCAGATACGCAGCAATGTTGGCATTGACGCCGCTGTGCGCCTGGACGTTGGCAAAGTTGCAGTCAAAGAGCTTGCAGATGCGCTCTATTGCGAGTCTCTCCACCTCGTCCACCACGTGGCAACCACCGTAGTAGCGTTTGCTCGGGAGCCCTTCAGCATACTTATTGGAGAGCACGCTCCCCATTGCCTCCATGACACTCGGCGAGATAAAGTTCTCCGAGGCAATAAGCTCTATGCAATTACGCTGCCGCTCAAGCTCACCTGAAACGAGGCGGGCAACAACGGGGTCAGTTTGGCTTAAGTTTGTTAGTTCCATCAAAGTGCCTTTCTTAGTTTGCCTGCGGCTTTGGTACAGGAGGGACGGGGTTGGTGTACCAGATTGGAACAGGGGGACGGGGTTAGTGTTCCAATTTGACCAA
>WRBR01000020.1 GCA_009784425.1 Coriobacteriia bacterium
CGGTGGTTACCATGCGATAAGATTTACCTTCATGCACAGCGAGGGTGTCCACGGCATCGCGGGTGGTGCCCGCTACGTCCGAGACAATCGAGCGCTCAAAGCCAGCCATGCGATTGGTGAGCGTGGATTTGCCGGCGTTGGGGCGCCCGATAATGGCAACGCTTATGGCCTCTATGGCCTCATCTTCGCCGTCATCGGCGGCAGGCAGCAGCTTTACCAGCTCGTCGAGCAGGTCGCCGGTGCCGTGGCCATGAACGCTGGAGATAGGCCAGGGGGTGCCCAGGCCGAGTGAATAATAGTCCCAGATGGCCTCGTCGCGCCCGGGATTGTCCATCTTGTTGACCGCCAAAAGCACGGGGCGCTCGCTCTTCTTGAGCATGCGGGCCACGGCCAAATCATCGGCCGTACTCTCCACAATGCCTTCAACGAGGAATACCACCACGTCGGCTTCTTCCATAGCCATCTGCGCCTGAGCGCGTATGGGAGCGATGAAATGATCCGTGCTCTCCATCTCAATTCCGCCGGTGTCAATCAGCGTAAAATCGCGGCCATTCCAGTTGGCCCTATGGTAGGAGCGGTCACGAGTCACGCCGCGCTGCGAGTGCACGATGGCGTCGCGCCCTCCCACTATGCGGTTCACGAAGGTGGACTTGCCCACATTGGGGCGTCCGACTATTGCTACGATTGGTAAGGCCATGAATTCCTCTCTGGTCTCCACCCATTTTACCGTAAAGCGCTTTGGTACAGAGGGACGGGGTTAGTGTACCAATTTCCAGGAAATTGGTACACTAACCCCGTCCCTCTGTACCATCCCGTACAATGCCACTGCCAGCGCAAGTTATCTTGCGGTAAGTCTGGCACGGAAGACTCACAGTTGTGCCGCGCGCAAAGCGCGCCCCTTAAAGGTAAGCGGCGGAACCTTAGTATTCCGCCGCGCGCACGCGCAAGCGTGCGACACCCTTTGGGCGGCGAAGCCGCCTTCTTCTCTGTTAGCGCAAGGGCTTTTCAGGAAGTACTTGAATCAAAGAAGGAGCCATCGAATGGCTCCTTCTTTGTGTATTTGCCCTTGAGCCCAGTCACAAAAGTGGCTCGCGAGTAATCGGCACAGCCGATTACTCCGTGTCTTTTGAAGGCTGCCCTTGCGGGCAGCTATCTTGCCTTAGTATTTCCCTTTGCCTTTTGTGCTTGGGCTTTCCTAGAAAGGAGGATGAATATGGCTAAGGGAAAAAAGACCTACAGAAGGCTAGATAGAAACGCCAGGGATTTGATTGAGCGCAACTTGAATTTAGGGAAGTCGCTTTCGTGGATAGCAAAAGAACTCAACTTCTCTGTCTCAACTGTTACTCGTGAAGTCAAACTGCACAGAACAGACGGGGGTATTCGCCGTCGTACCGCAGCTGGAAATGTCGCTAATCTTTGCGCTCACTATAAAGACTGCAAGAAGACAGGTGTCTGCAACATCTGTGAAAGTGCCTACCACCCAAGATGCGCAACCTGCAAGAAAGTACGCTGCTCTAATCTTTGCAAAGACTTCGTGAGGCTTGTCTGCAAGACAACTACAGCTAGCCCTTACGTATGCAACTCATGCCATAAAGTAACGGGATGCTCGCTTCACAAGTACTATTACCGCAGTGCAGATGCCCAGAAGGTGTCTGATGAGGAGAAGGTCGCTTCAAGGCGCGGGATAGATAGTGACGCAGCAACCATCGAGGTGGTAAACGAGCTCGTACGTCCACTCCTTGCAAAAGGGCAGTCCCCCGGGCAGATATGGCTTACTCATGCAGATAACATCCCCTTTTCGCGCCGTACCTTCTATCGTTATAACGAACAGGGGCTCTTTGGCATGACCGCCCTTGAACTCCCCAGGAAAGCCGGCTACAAAAGGCGCAGGAAAAAGCCTAAAGAGACTTCTCTTGAAGTGGCAGAAGGCCACTCTTACAAGGACTTCTTGGCACTTCCAGAAGAGCTGAGGCACTCAGCAGTCGAGATGGATACCATCATGGGCACAAAACATGACGGAGGCTCAATCCTCACACTTCACCTAAGGAGGATTCTCTTTCAGATAGGCATTAAGCTTGCAGTTCATGACTGCACGCACGCCGTTAGTGCCATCGACTGGCTTGAGTCTATCTTGGAAAAGAAGTTTACAAGGGTCTACGGAACAGGCCTTTGTGACCGCGGTTTTGAATTTCACAACACCGACGCATTCGAGAGGTCAGCTGTTTTTGAAGGCACAAAGCGCATGCAGCTCTACTACTGTGACGCTCGGCGCTCAGACCAGAAGGCATCTTGTGAGCGCCAGCACGTAGAGTTTCGAAAGATCGTTCCTAAAGGCACGAGCATTGATGCTCTTGGCGCTCTTGAGCTTGCAGAGGTCTTCTCCCACACTAACTCCACCCCAAGAAGATCTCTGTTTGGCATGAGCCCTATGGAGCTTGCCATGCAGGTACTGCCGAAAGAATTTTTCGAGGAGCTAGGACTGAGGCTCATCACGCCCGACGAGGTAGTCCTAAGTCCCAAGCTCCTAGATTAACCGAAGTGAATTAAGCCCAAGCAAACGAGGCGGACATAACCACTTCAAGCCTTGCCATAAGTCTGACACAGCGTTTGTGGAAGGTCTAGTTTGTTGTACCAAAAATCTGGCAGGAATTGCCAGAAGCTTGCGCTAGGTTAGGCATAGCGTTTCAAAAGCAGATAAGTATTCCGAGTAAGCGTGCCTTAACTCTGGCACTTTCGTTCAGTGTGGCACTACTTGCGCTGCCGCTGGGATTGTAGCCTCTGTACCATCCTGTGCCAACGAGGTTCTTATGAAGCAAGATTTTGACACAGCACGCAGTGAAATGGTTGCCCGGCAGCTTAAGGCAAGAGACATCACCTCACCTGCTGTTTTGAACGCTATGGGTGAGGTGCCACGGCATCTTTTTGTGCCGGAGGATCTGTGGAGCCATGCTTATAACGATGGCCCTTTGCCCATTGGATTGGGGCAGACTATCTCACAGCCTTATATCGTTGCGTACATGACCGAGCACCTGCGGCCTTTTCCGGGGATGAAGGTTCTTGAGATTGGAACGGGCTCCGGTTATCAAACCGCCGTTCTCGCCCAACTAGGATGCGAGGTCTTCTCGATTGAATCGCTCAGCGAGCTGGCTGCAACTGCCGAAGAGGCTCTCGCCTCCCTCGGTTATGGTGGCGTGCACCTGAGACACGCAAACGGCTACGACGGCTGGCCGGAAGAAGCCCCCTTTGATGCCATCATCGTAACCGCCGCACCGGAAGTCATTCCCCAGGCATTGCTTGAGCAATTGAAGGATGGCGGCAAGATGATCATCCCGGTAGGACCAATCCACTCCACACAATCTCTACAGCTCATCACAAAAGAGGCTGGCAAGTTTGCCACAAAAGACCTGCTCCCCGTAAGATTCGTCCCCATGCTGTGACTCACTGGGGACGGGGAAAGTGACTCAGTGGCACAGTGGGGTCAGTTCCTGCCGCGTTTGCACGCAAAAAGACGACTTTTAGCTCTAAAAACCCCTAAATCGAGCTAAACTGCTTCAAAAGCCGTCTTTTTGCGTGCAAACGCGGCAGGAACTGACCCCACTGTGCCACTGAGTCACTTTCCCCGTCCCCAGTGAGTCACAGCACAACTCGTTGTTCCAGTTCTAGGAGAAGATGCTCGCGCAGCTGCCTGGCCACAGGAAAATGCTCACTTGCTTCCTGCGCAACCATCTCAACAACCTCATCCAGGCGATTGGCCAGTGCTTCTCTCAGTGAAGCCAGCTCAGAAGCTATCGCAGCAAGGCTGACACCTGTCTCTTCTGAGAACAGGGCGATGTCTTCAGCGCTGACTTTGTCTATCCTGCTGTGCTTTCCAATCCGCATAGCCATAGAACGAAGGAGCCTGTCTCCGTAGAAGGTTGTGCTTATCAGGTCATATGCAGGTGCAAGCGTTTTTATACCTGCTCGGCTTTCAAGGAGCGAGAAGTTCTTTGCGTGGGCATCGCAATTCCCTACAAGGTAGTTGAACAGTGTCAGCCGCAAGAGGCGTTGGATGTTTTGAGCTGGTCTTGCAGTGTGGTGCAAAGTAGTAGCAAATAGTGCGCTGAAGCCAGGGCCTCCCTCTTCCTCATATTTTTCCTCTGGCATTATCGAGAGTGCCTGGCACAAATCCTCTTGACCCAGCCTAACAACCCTGCCTTGCACTCTCGCTCTGTCAAAGCGCTCTACCGCAAAGCCATAGTGCTCGCCGGAGCGGATGATGCTGGTGTCCGGAACATCAACGCCGCAGCTTTTTGCCAGCCGCATGACAAAGAATTCGTTAATCAACACCGTGGGGTCAAAGAGTGAGGTGGGTTTGATTATATGCGTTGTGGGTGCCAGCCCTTTGGTAGCAAACCATTCTCCAGAATCATAATAAAGACCGAACTTTGCTTGGGCTCCCGCCAGCGACAGCCTTTTGCTCACAATAAACCGCGCTCTCTCAATTGACTGCGGACGCAATAGTGCTTCAAGCTCCTCGGCGCCGAGAGGAATGTAAGCGGATTTGTGTATTAAATCCTCGATACTCATATCCTCGTCGATAATTGTGAGATTTCCTACGCATTCTCCGGCTAAGGCCTTGAGCAGCCTCATGGTGCTGCCAGGCGAAACATGCAGAAGATTCCCCAGTTCTCGGCGCTGATCTCCCTCGGGCAAGAGTCCCTCAAAAAACGGCAGGGTTTTATTTTGAGGATGAGCTTCTGTTTGTATGGGTAAGGATAGAGACAACGGATAGGCGTCAGGCCCCTGGTATGCCGAGCTGTATTGAAAGCAGATTCCTGCATCAGAGGTGGAGAGTTGGCCTACAAGCTTGTCATCTCTGTAAACAAATAGCTTCATGAGGTGGCCCCGCCTTCTTCTTCATCAAAGGTAATCGAGACTCTCAGGCCCAAGGAGCTCAGCACCGCTAAGGTCTTCCCCAGCTCCACGGTGGGCTTGCCGTTCTCCAAATCAGAGAGGAATTCCCTGCTGAATGCCGTAAAGAATCCGGATAGTTCTTTTTGAGTCAGCCCTTGCGCCTTTCGTGCTGTGCGTACGCATTTTCCAACATCGGATGCGTTGATGATAGTGGCTTTCACTGATACTCCTGTCTATACGTGCTCGTACTGGCATATTTTAGCACTATCTGCGGAAATGTGCCAGTATTGGCATATTGTTTGCTTTTGGACAATTTATGCCTGTGCTGGCACGTGTTTAGGGACAAAAGGGCCGGGTCGTTTTGTCCTTGTGGACAGAACGACCCAGCCCTTTTGTCCGTCAGACTCCCTGCTCTTCTGCGTAGCGCATGGCGAGGATGGTCTTCTCAAATAGCTCGTCTAGCTCCCAGCCGAGCATTTCGGCGCCTCTTGTGATTACCTCTCGGGAGCAGCCGGCGGCAAAGCTCTTGTCCTTGAATTTCTTGCGGAGCGACTTAACCTCCAGATCCAGGGCACTCTTTGACGGGCGCATTCTCACAGCGGCGCCAATCAAACCGGTGAGCTCGTCTACGGCAAAGAGGATCTTTTCCATGTGGTGCTCGGGTTTGATGTCAACCGTAAATGCGTAGCCGTGGCTTGCAATGGCACGAATCAGGCGCTCATCAAGTTCTAGCTCGCGCAGTATCTCCTGCGTTTTGATGCAATGCTCATCGGGGAACATCTCAAAGTCAAGGTCATGCAGCAGGCCCACCAGCGCCCAAAGATCGGCTTCTTCGGCGTAGCCGGATTCCTCCGCAAAAAAGCGCATCACGCTTTCAACAACCCTGGCGTGCTTTAGGTGAAACTCTTCCTTGTTGTACTCGGTCAGTAGTTCCCACGCCTCATCGCGGCTGATTGTTTTACTCATCAAAATCTCCTAGCTGTATTTCTTGACAAGCGCCTTGCCCTCGACCTTAAGCGCTTCTCTGAGCGAGGGCGGCTCAAGGATCTCAACGTACTCGTTGAACTGGAGCGCCCAGTAGCGCATGGCCTGCTCGTTGACTTTGACCGTGACCTCGGCGCTGTCTTCGCCGGTCTCCTTGACCGTAGCGCCTTGACCAAACCAGTCAAACACGTGATTGAGAGCCGCGCGGCTCACCTTGAAGCGCACCCTCTCAGACTTGCCAGAAAACATGTAGAGGTGCTCCGCCATATGCTTGGGCAGATCCAGACCGCTCTCTTGGCCGGCAATGCTGCGGAGCGGCTTTACCACAGCATCAGCCAGCTTGATGTCCATGATGCGGTCAACACGGAAATTCTGCAGCTGCTCGCTGTTATCTCGGTGACAAATCAGGTAGTAGCGGCCATTGGTGGCCACCATTTGATAGGGGCTCGCTTGGTACTGGCGCACCGAGCCGTCGTCGTTTTTGCGGGCCTGCAATTTGCCCTTGGTGTCACAGGAGCCGTAGCTAAAGCTGACCTGCCGCTTTTTATCAATGGCCTCGTCCAACATTGAGATGGTATAAAAAAGCTGGTTGTTGGTGGCGGTAACCTCGGGCACACTCTTAACGTGCCCCACCCTGGATTCAAAGTATCTGTTGGAGAGAGCCTCAAGCTTTTTTATCAGCTCTTTTCTCTGCTTGGACGGAATCTGGTGCGAGAAGAGAATACTGTCTACGAGGAGCCTGAGCTCGCTGTCGTCAAACTCGCGGTTGATGAACCAGTCCGTCATGATTGTCTCTGTTTTGCCCTTGGCACTTACACGCTCTACCTCGCTGTACTCAACGTCATAACCAAATTCTTTGAGGTTGAGTAGATTGCGCTTGATGCTCTTGCGGTCAACCTCCATGTTGTACTCGCTGGCGAGAATGTCCATAATCTCGCGCTGCGTAAGCTTATGATCCACATCGGTATAGCGGCGGAGGATATCCAAGATGTTAATGATGAGCAGTTTCTTGGGCGGAATAGTGTACATGGTAACCCCGATTCTGGTGGTACAGAGGGACGGGGTTAGTGTACCACTTTGGCTCAAAAGCCAAAGTGGTACACTAACCCCGTCCCTCTGTACCACCACGAGCTTCTGCAATGTCAGCAGGGGTCTTATCGTCAAGGGTCAAGCCGTTGTCATTGTAAATCCCCGAAAAGAGAATGAGCTTTTTGGCTTGACAGTGCCTTGTCTGATTAATTATGTCCCTAGCAGTAAGAAGACCGGCAACGTCAACGTTGCCTCCAAAGAAGTCGTTTTTGACGGAGATAATCTTGTTGCTGTATTTGGGCCAAAGTTCTTGCAGCACGGCTGCAAAAGCCTCGCCGGTTACCAGCGCCTGCTCCTCGTTCGATTGCAGGCTGGCGAGCAGAGCGCTGCTCTCCGGGCCATCTATCCAGCAGCGCAGCATGCCAACGCCGTCTGCCAAGAGAGGGTAGCCGTTGTAATACTCGGCGGGCGGCAGGTGCCTGAGCACCTCTCCCGGCCAGGCCTTGAGGTAGAATTCGTCAGCCAGCTGCACCTGAGGGGCTGCCTGCTCAAGCTGCTGAATTACCGCGCGAGCGCTCTCAGCAGTGTCGTACCCCCACTGAATCTTTGCATACTTGGTGTAGCCGTAGGGCACAATGCCGGTTGCCACAATGCCGGGGCGCTTGGCAATCCAGGCCAGCGTCTCCTCAAGCACCGCTCCGTCGTTGATGCCCGGCATCAACACAATCTGCGCCTTAAACTCAATACCCGCCTGCAAGAGCAATTCCAGCACCTCAATGCCCCGCGCCTGATTCTCGCCCATCATCTGAGTGCGCACCTTTGGGTCTACCGCATGCAGCGAAACATTCAGCGGCGAGAGCTGCATCAGATTAATACGCTCCACATCCTCATCGCTCAAATTGGTGAGGGTGACAAAGTTGCCATGCAAAAAAGAAAGCCGATAGTCGTCGTCACGCACATACAACGAGGGCCGCATACCCTCCGGCAACATCCTCATAAAGCAGAAACAGCAGTTGTTGACACAAGTACGCAGTCCATCAAAAAGCACCTCAGTAAAGCTGAGCCCCCAGGGCTCCCCCTCCTTGCGTGATAGTGATACAGGAGGGACGGGGCTTGGTGTGGTGGAACAGGGGGACGGGGTTAGTGTTCCAATTTGACCAAGGTCAAATTGGAACACTAACCCCGTCCCCCTGTTCCAACTCATTTTCGCAGAAAATGAGTCACTTTCCCCGTCCCCATGAGTCACTTCAAGCTCCACTTCAAGTCCATCAGTCAACCAGTACCAATCAAGGACATCACGCAGCGGCTCGCCGTCAACAGCAAGCACCACCATGCCAGGCTCAAGACCCGCACAAGCAGCAGGCGAACCCGCCTCAACTGAGCTTATGCGCGCACCAATGTTATTTGAGAGACTCTGAGGGTAACTCATTGCTAGGCCGGCTCCTCCAGTGACACGGCATGAATGCAGTCGATCTTCAGTTTCTTGCAGAGAGCAATCAAGCGGCGATCCAAAGTAAAAAGGGTTGCCCCGTTGCGGCGCGCCAGGGTGAGGTAATACATATCATAGGTTGAGTGATTGTTGCGAATACCTTCGTCAAAAGCTTCGATGCAGTTTTCTTGCATATCAACAAACTCGTCAACAAGGTCAAGCGCTTGTTCAATCATAGCGTGTGCTCTCGTGTGGTCAACAACTCCTGCTCTCATGTATTTTGCAACGGTGTAGTCAAGTTCAGCGCAGAAGAGCTGCGGGCTGACAATAATCTCGCCCTTTTCAATAAGCTGGCAAAGAGCGTCACCCTGGGTGGTGTTTTGAATAATCTCAATAGCGGCATTACAGTCCATTACTATCATCGCGCTTTGCCCACCCTTCTCTTACAAACCGAACATTGCCCTTTGCGTACATCTCGCTTGCTTCTTGTAGAGCCTCTTGTATTTGAGCGTCGCGCTCTTCTCTGCCTTCTTGGATTATCTCCACAACGCTAGGGAACCCTTCAGGTACTTCAATTGGAGGCATGGCGGCAATTCTCTCAAAGATTTTTTTGCGTTTTTCTCCGTAGTTCACAACTCCGTCTCCCTGTGCACTACTGCCAGAGCTATAGACCTGATTAGCCCTAGCCCTCTCTGCCGCTTGGGTAACATGCTCTCTGATGGCAATGATGGTTTGTTGAGATACGCTACGGTGCTCCTTTTTTGCGAGCAGTCTCAGCTCTTCGTGAAGTTCCTCGGGAAAGTCCCGCACTTGTAAATAACCCATGAGATACTCCTGTCATGCTGCATGAATTGTTAGTGCAAGTATAGTGCATTTTTGTCTAGTGTACCAGCCCTGAATGCACTAGACAACCGAACATATGTTTGTGTATACTAGGCGAACATTTGTTTCGTAAGATTCCGGGTCAAGCCCGGAATGACGGGAGAGTACTAAGACAGGGGCGTTATGGAACTTCTAGACAAACTGACGATACTGGCAGACGCTGCCAAATACGATGTGGCCTGCACCAGTTGTGGGGTGAGTCGCAAGGCGGTTAAGGGGCAGCTGGGCAATACCATGAACGCCGGTATCTGCCACTCCTTTTCTGCAGACGGTCGGTGCATCACTTTGCTCAAGGTGCTTTACACCAACATGTGCAGCTATGACTGCACCTATTGCATCAACCGCCGCTCCAATGAGGTGCCCCGTACTACCTTGACGCCCCGCGAGCTGGCCGAGCTGGTCATCGGCTTTTACCGGCGCAACTACATCGAGGGGCTCTTTCTTTCCTCGGCGGTGCTCAAAAGCCCCGACTACACCACCGAACGCATCTGCGAGGCCTTGCAACTGCTGCGCGAAACCTACGGATTCAGAGGCTACATCCACGCCAAGGCCATACCGGGCACCTCCGATGACCTGCTGGTGCGCCTCGGCGTACTGGCCGACCGCGTTAGTCTCAACATAGAGCTGCCCTCTGAAGAAAGTCTGCGCCTACTGGCTCCCGAGAAGGGCAAGGAGAGCACGCTGGGGCCAATGGCCTTTGTGCGCGACGGCATCAAGGCAAACTTCCAGGACAAGCAGCTCTCCACCATAAAGCGCACCCGCTTTGTGCCCGCCGGGCAGAGCACCCAGATGATAGTGGGCGCAACGCCGGAGAGCGATTATCAGATTCTTAAGCTCTCGGCAAGCCTCTACAAAACAATGGAGCTCAGGCGGGTTTTCTTCAGCGCCTACATCCCCGTGAATGCCGACCCCCTGCTGCCCGCCGGCGTGGAGACCCCGCTTCTACGCGAGCACCGGCTGTACCAGGCCGACTGGCTCATGCGCTTCTACGAGTTTGATGTCAACGAGATCATCGACGAGGGGGAGCCCTTCCTCGACCCGCTGGTAGACCCCAAGTGCAATTGGGCGCTCAGGCATATTGACCAATTTCCGGTTGAGCTCAACAAGGCGCCTTACGAAATGCTGCTGAGAATTCCAGGCATTGGGGTGCGCGGCGCCAAGCGCATTGTGCAAGCGCGCCGCCACCGCAGCGTCCGCTTTGAAGACCTGAGTCGCCTCAAAATCTCCCTCAAACGCGCCAAGTATTTCATCACCTGCAACGGCGCCTACGCCCAAGGGGTAATCTTTGACCCCTCCTCAATCTACAACCAACTTGCCGGAGAAACCAAAAAACGCAGAGCGAAGGGGGTGCTCGATGGACAACTTCAACTCCTTGATAGCTGATGCCGAGCTGGGCAGCTTCAGCACCTTGATGGATGATGCCGACCTCATCTATCTCTACGACGGAACCCTCGAAGGCATGCTGAGCTCAGTCTTTGCTGCCTACGGGCGCCACGAGCATCCTAAAAATATCGTTGAGGCCCATGACCTGCAGGAGAGCATGCTCTGCTCTTATGTGCCCATACGAACCGAGCTGCGCTACGCGGCGCGCGTGCAAAAGGGCATCGTCGAACAACTGGGAGACCGCGCCTATGAGGATGTCAAGAAGGTCTTTCTCTCCGATGATACAAACAAGGGCGGCGTAATCTACCGCTTTCTTCGCTATGCCTTTAAAGCGGGGCGCTGGTCCATGTCGCATATATCCGAGCCCCCGGTTGCTGACTTCCTTGAAATCAGAAAGCAGGTAGAAAACGAGGCGCACTACATGCTGATGTTTGTGCGCTTTGCCCACCTGCAAAACGGCGTGTTCTATGCGCACATTGAGCCCAAGGCCAGCGTAGTGCCCCTGATAACCGACCACTTTGCGCGGCGGCTTAATGTGCAGCCCTTCATCATCTACGACAGCGTACACGGCCTGGCGAGCGTCTTTGACACCGAACGCTGGTGGCTGGTGAGTTCTGACGAAATCAATCTACCCGCGCACAGCTGCGTTGAGGACGACTACCAGGCACTTTGGCAAACCTTTTATGACACCATTGCCATTGAAGAACGACGCAACCCCCGCTGCCAGCGCAACTTTATGCCCAAGCGCTTCTGGGGCAACATGTGCGAGCACATCCCCCCGGAACTCCGCAAAACAAAACCCTCAACCGAAACCCCCACACACGCAGCCCGCCTCCAAGCCGGCAGTCAAAAACTGTTGGATGCCCCTCTTTAAACCCAGGCAAGTTTCAGTTCTTTTTGTCTCTCAGCGCAATCAGCTAAGTAAAGGTTTATCAAGCTCTGGTAGGGGATGCCAACTTCAGCAGCTTGCTGCTTAAAATAATTAATTGACGTTTCGTCAAGGCGAATTGTAATTTGCTTCTTCAGCTTTTTCGCATAAGGATTAGGCTTTGAAGCGCTGAAGTCGTATTCTGCTCTCATCACACTATTTTCCATAACTTCTCACCTCGTTCTTTGTTGCTTTTCTTGCAGAGATGATTCTGATTACCTCATCACTTTCTCTGTAGCAATGACAAACCACCAGTAGTCTCAGCTTGTTGCTGATGCCCAAGATTATGAACCTGTCCTCATCATCAGAATAATCAGGATCAGCAATCACTCGGGCATTGGCATCAGAAAAAACAGTTTTTGCTTCCTCAAAAGTAACCTGATGCTTGGTAATATTTGCTAAACTCTTTTGCTCGTCCCAAATAAACTGTATTTCTTTCATAATTATTTTATAATTACACCCTTCTCGTTGTCAAGCTGCTTCTCACAACTGTTGCAACGCAGTTACCACAGCAGTGATTTGTTCTTGAGGAGTTGAGGCGCCGGCGGTTACGCCTACTGTTTGCACTCCCTCAAACCAACGCGGATCAAGCTCTTTGGGGCGCTCGATGTGATGCGTGTTAGCGCACGCGAGTTCACAGATTTCAGCGAGGCGGGTGGTGTTGCCGGAATTGCGGCCTCCTACTACCACCATAGCGTCCACCTTGTGCGCTAGCAGCGCGGCAGATTCCTGGCGCTGGGTGGTGGCAAAGCAGATGGTGTTCCTCACCAGTGGATTCACACCCCGCTGCTTGAGCGCCTGCACAATGTCATCGAGATGCGCCACGTTTTGCGTGGTTTGCACTACGATTCCCACGGGCCCTTCAGGCAGTACCTCGGGCAGATCGGCGGGGTCTTGCACCACCAAAGACTCTGAGCCGGCGTAGGCATCAATACCCTCTACCTCCGGGTGCCCCTTTTCTCCCACAATCACCACGGAATAACCCTGGCGCCGCAGCTCTGTGGCTGCCTTTTGGGCCTTCTTCACATAGGGGCAGGTGGCGTCAACCACTACAAGCTTGTTTTCGCGCGCCTCGTCTATCACCTGAGGAGCCACGCCGTGAGAGCGAATCACCAAGACCCCCTCTTCAACCTGCTCAACGCTTTCAACCTCACAGATGCCGCGCAAAGCCAACTCCGAAACAACCTGCGGATTGTGAATCAAAGGCCCCAGCGTATGCACCTTGCTAAAATCCAAGGCAGCCTGATTGGTAAGCGAGAGCGCACGCTCCACCCCATAACAGGCCCCAGCATAATCAGCAAGCTCAACCTTCATACTTACTCCGGCTCTGGTAGTGAGTAGATGGCTTTCATGATGTCTTGTGTAAAGCGGTGCAGTTTCTCGTTTCTTTCCAGTCCGTCGTAGGCGGGGTTGTCGAGGCTCATCGGCTCGCCAAAGGCCAGCTTGATTTTGGGAAAACGCCAGAGCTTGGAATCTTCAGGGCTAATCTTTTCAGTGTTCCAGAGGCGCAGCGGCACTACGGGTGCCTTGGCAAGGCTGGCAATCATCCCCACGCCGTCGTGCACCTCGCGCTCGCCTTCAACTACATCCTTGCCCCTGCCCCTGGTGCCCTCAGGAAAGATGCCCACAATCTCGCCCCGTTTTAACATGGCAACGGAGCGTTTGACCACCTTGATGTCGCCCACGCCGCGCTTCACCGGATACACGCCTGCCCAAGAGGCCGCACGTCTGATGCCCTTGATCTTGAAGAACTCCTCTTTTCCAATAAAGCGAATCGTACGCGGGCGCAGAGCCTGCATCACAAAAATCGGGTCAAGGTATGAGCGGTGATTGCCGGCAAGTATAAAGCCCCCGCTGAGGGCGCAGATCTCAGCCGCCCCTTGCACCTTGCAGCGAAAAGCCGGCGTAAACACCACGCGGATAATCCCCGCAAAGAGATGATCAAAGATTCGCGGCGTGCCCTTGCCCTGATTAACCGGGTTGTCGTAGAAGTAATCAAGCGGCCGCATGGTTCACTATCCAGTCTACTACCTCGCTAATGCTCATGTCGCTGGTGTCAAGGACAAGGGCATCGTCAGCAGCCACCAGAGGCGAGTGCTCACGCGAGCTGTCGTAGGTATCTCTGCGGATGATGTCTGCCAGAATGGCTTCTCTATCCATACTGCTTGCTTCTTTACCAAAGCGCTCGGCGTTCTGGCAAAGCCGGCGCTCGGCGCGCACCTCAGGCCTGGCCGTGAGAAAGACCTTGAGCTCAGCACCCGGAAACACCGCGGTGCCGATGTCCCTGCCCTCCATGACCGTATCTTGCAGCATGCCTATGCGCTGCTGCTGGGCAACCAGGGCCTCGCGCACTCCCAAAACGGCAGACACGGGAGACACCGCCAGGTCAGTGGCGGGCGTGCGTATCTCCCGCGTGACGTCAATGTCATTGATGTACACCTCGCTCGGCAGCGGCTCGCCTTTAAGGTAGCCAAAGCTAATTGGTTCGTTGGTGGCAATGGCCGTGAGAGCGGGCTCGTCATCCAAGGCAATACCCAGCTCTAAAGCCCGCCAAGCCACCGCGCGATACATGGCGCCGGTGTCCAGATAGGCAAAGCCCAGCCTCTCCGCTGCCAGCTTGGCAACGGTTGACTTTCCGGACCCTGCCGGCCCATCTATTGCAACGATCATACCTGCCCACTTTCTGCAAAAAGGCGCTCAAAGGCCGCTATAGTTGCACGCGTATTTTCTTCGTTGCCCACGGTTACGCGCAGGCCGCCGCCCACGGCAAAGGGCCTGACGATAACTCCCTGCTTAAGCAGCTCTTGAAATGTCTGCTCGGAGTCAGGCACAAATACCCAAATAAAGTTTGCGTGGCTTGCAAAGTACTTGAGCCCCAGGCGTTCAAATCCCTCACACAGGCGGGCACGCTGTAGGGCGTTAGCTCTGCACCTGCGCTCCAGCTCTGCGTGTTGCCCAAGACTGGCGAGGGCGCCTACCTGCCCCACAGCATTAACATTAAAGGGCTCGCGCACCTTGTCGATGGTCTTGATGACCGGCTCAGGCGCAAAACCATAGCCAACCCGCACGCCGGCCAGCCCATATATCTTGGAAAAGGAGTAAAGCACCGCAATCGGCCGCTTGCCGTCATACCAACTCATGGGATCCATATGACCCAGGTCGGTTACGTATTCATAATAGGCCATGTCAAGTACCACCAGCACATGCTCGGGCACCCTGGCCATGAAGCGCTCAAACTCCTCCTGCTTAACAATGCCGCCGGTGGGATTATTGGGCGAGTTGATAAAAACAAGCTTGGTCTCAGGCTTAATAGCAGCAAGCAGCGCCTCAAGATCATAACGGCCGCCCGAGGTCAGGGGCACCTCATCAAAGGCTGCGCCAGTAATCTGGGCCGCCATGCGGTACACAATGAACGAAGGCCAACAATAGGCAACCCGGCTACCGGGCGCTAGGCAAGCCTCTGCCAAAAGCATCAAAAGCTCATTGGTGCCATTGCCCACCATGATTTGCTCATAAGGCACCTGGTAGTGCTCCACCAAGCCCTGCTTGAGGTCATAACAGGAGCCGTCGCAATATTCGTTAAGCTTGGGAAGGCAGGCCTGCATAGCCGCAAGAGCAGAGGGAAAAGGAGGAAAGGGACTTTCATTAGAAGAAAGCTTATGGATGACAGAGGTCTCGGCAATCTCGAGTATCTGCTCCTCACGCAAACCGGGCTGATAGGGCTGCATGGGTTCTAGTTCTTTCTTGAAGAAACTATTCCAATCCATCATTTTCCTTTCGGTTTATGGACAGGGGACAGGCTCCTGTCCCACTTTTTCCTTTTGGCTACACGCCACTCGAGCCAAAGCCGGCGGCGTTTCGTTCTGTTTTATCTAAAGTATCGCACTCCAGAACCTCCACGAGGGGCACTGGCAAAATGACCAACTGGGCAATACGCTGCCCGCGCTCTATGGTAATGCTGCTTGCGGTATCGGTGTTGAGGGCGATGATCTTGATTTCTCCTCGGTAATGACTGTCAATGAGTCCCGGCGTATTGACGATGGTCAAGCCCTGGGCGAGGGCAAGGCCACTGCGTGGCTGCACAAAACCCGCGTAGCCCTCCGGAATGGCAAGGGCGATGCCCGTGGGAATGAGCGCACGCTCACCGGGCTCAATCTCATAGCCTTCAGAAGCAAGCAAATCAAGGCCCGCATCTCCGGGGTAGGCATACTGCGGGAGAGGCAGCTCCTTGTCAATCCGCCTAATCTTGAGCGTCACAACCATATTACATTCCCTTGAGGGCGTTTTGAAACTCGTCGATATCCTTGAAGTCTTTATAGACCGAGGCAAAGCGGATATAGGCAACGTCGTCGATGTCTCGCAGGTACTCAAGCACAATGTCGCCCAGCTTTTTGGTGCTCACCTCTCTGCGCGGAAGATTGTTAAGCTCCGTCTCAACGTTGGTGATGAGCTCTTCAAGTACCGCCAGGGGCACGCCGCGTTTTACCGTAGCCGTAAGCAGGCCGCGCAGCAGCTTTTCTCTGTCAAAGGGCTCCGAGCTTTTGTCTCGCTTAATCACAATCAGCGGCTGATCCTTAGAAACCTCAATGGTGGAGAAACGCCAGCCGCAGTGCTCACATTCCCGGCGGCGACGAATCTGCCGCCCATCTTCTGACGGGCGAGAGTCAACAACCTTGGAATCGGTGGTTCCGCAATGTTGGCAGCGCACAAATACTCCTCTCGTTTGCAGAAGAGTATTTTAGTCTAAAAGCCCGGCCTCCATGAGGGCGGCTTCGGTACTGGTGATTATCATCTCTCTGAAATTGATATCAACATGCCGGTCAATGGGCGCGGTAGCAATTATCTTGCCCTGCCAGGTCAGCTGCAAAATGCCCTCGTGGCTGGCAAAGTAAGGCTTGATGGTTACGCAGTAAAGCGCCCCGTCAAAAACATCAACACCGGGTGGAATGCGAAATTCCGCCAGGCCCTCCCTCAGCACCAATCGTCTGCGGCAGATGAGCTCGGATGTTGCCTTCTCTTTTTTGGCGACTGTCTTGGCGGCCTTGGTGCCAGCTTTGGCGCCCTCAACTCCTTCGCTACCCTCAACTCCTTCGGCGGGCTCAAGAACCCTCACCAAACGAGCATTGCTGAGTATAAAGAAGTAGAGGAGCGGAATAGCCAGGAATACCGCTATCATGGCGCCCCCAATAACCAGGGGAAACAGGGGGAGACCCGGCTGAGCCAGTGGTACATCAGGGCTTGCAATCACGGTCTCCTGAGGCAGCGGTGCCGCAGCCCGCTCCACCACCGGTGAGTAGTTTGCGATAGTGGAGAATTGATCGGTTGCGGAGTTTAGGCTGCCCGAGTAGTTGGCAGTCACGTCATAGAACTCAAGCTCGTGCAGGCCTTCTTGCCCGCGATAAGTCACATAGGCCGTAAAGCTGTTGGGGAGCCCCAGGTGGTCTCTACCAGAGATCTCATAGGATACATCGAGAATCCTCAGAGTCCTAGTTACGGTTGCGCCCGGAGTGACCTCGCACGCAACCTGAAAGTCCATAAGCTCAGGAAGCCTGGTGACGTCGTTATCCGGCAAGCTGTAGATAACGTGCAGCTTATCAACCTGAACCAGATAGGCGTGGTAGCGTGGAGTTGCTGCAAAGGTGTTGGTGGGGCTGAGGCCAATCATCCCCTGATACACACCTTCACTTATAGCGTACGTAGCCGGAAAATATGCCGCCCAATTGCCCGCGTCTGCTGCCGGCACCTGATTGAAGGCCTGGGCAGTAAAGTGCTGGGACGGGCGCTCATAACCGGGATCATCCGCAGTGGCTACACTGCTGAGGGTATAGTCTTGGCCTTCATGCGTGAGAGCTTCCGGTATCGTGGGCGCATCGTCTGTGGATGTATGGATGTGCTCCACAGTGAGAGTACCGTCTTGATTGACGGTAATGGTGCCTGTTGGTGCCTCTGAAGCAATTGCCAAGGGAGCAAAAGCCAGCTGAACACAGAGAGCTATCATCAACATGAACGAAACATTCCGCTTCAGTTTCACAGTAATTCCTTTCTTATATTCAATCTGTGAGCGACCCTGATTGTGAGGCCCTCAAGATTAACGTCACTAATCGCCGAGCTTGCACAGCAGCACTATTTTGAACAGTGCGGTTACAAAGGTGTTCATATCATTAACTTCCAGACACTCAAAAGGCGATACAGAAAGCTCGGCCAACTAAAAACCGCCCAATATCCAGGATGCGTGATGGTGGTCCAGTATCCACTCTCAACCCACACGTCCTCGTAGACGGGTACATGGCCAACTAGAACCATCGCAGTGTGGTGACCAGCGTGCCCAGTTTCAAGCATATGCTGAGCCGCAAAACCGCTGACTATAGCGCCGCAAGTGTTGCAAATATTATGTTGCTCGTATACAGGATTATCACCCACATGCACCGACTGCCAGCCTGAGGTGTCTACCCATACCTGCTCTTCCCAAGGCGGATGCCAGGTAGGGCCACCACCACCGCCACTGTCAGGGGGTGGGGTTGTTCCTCCACCACCGCCACCAGGAGGCGAGGTTGTGCCTCCTCCGCCACCACCAGGGGGCGCAGTAGTGCCGCCTCCCCCACCGGGGCTTCCTCCGCCGGGGTTTCCTCCGGTGTCGCCGTCAGTGTTGCCGCCACCGGAGCCTCCTCCGGAGTTGTTGTTGCCGGAGTTATTGTTGGTGTTACTGTTAGAGCTCGAGCTCGAAGAGCTTGTGCTATTTGAGTTGTTGTTGCCGGCATTCGTTGACACTCCGGTAAGGGGCACGTCGGCGTCCTTAATGGTGGTGATTTTTCCTGTGTCGCTTACAGCAAGTCCCACTATGAGGGCAGCGATGATGAGAGTGCCAAGAGAGCCGAGTATGATGGCAAGGCGCTTTTTGGTGAGCCTGCCGGCCACCTTCACACCTGCCGTCTCTTCTAGGGTTTCGTCTACTGTTGTCTCAGTTAGAGCTTCAGCGCTGTCTACAAGTTTGTCATCCATGAGTTCACTCCCTGCCCCGTACTCTTTGCCGTCGTTTAGCGAGGGCTATGAGACTAACTCCCGCTGCCGCTGCAAGAACACAGAAGATTCCTATGGTCCTTATCGTATCGCCGGTTGATGGCATGGAGCGGATGAGCCCTCCAAAGAAGGTGCTCACAAAGCCGCCACCTATGCCAAGATCGAGCTTATCATAGGTGAAGGTCTCTATGACCCGGGTTTCTACCGCGTCATGGTCAATATCAGTGAGTACCGGTGACTCCGCTCCCCAGTTCCTGAAGAGGTCTGCTTGAATTGAGCCGCGCATGACGGTTTCATTTCCCATTTCATCTTCGGTTTTGAGCGCTTCTGTGGCCACTACGGAATACCACCAGTCTCTGAGCTCAAACTCTACGTACTCGCCGAGTGCTTCATGCTCATCGGGGGTCATGTCATTTCCGCCGTTAGCACCCCAGCCGGTGCCGGTGTAAAAGCCCTTGACTACCCCACCGTAGACCACTCTGAGCCCAATGATGTATTCATCTTCTGCTAGACCCAAATCTGCCACATCAAGGCGAATGGCCGTAGTGGTAGAAACACACTCTTGCCATATCACCCAGCCGGGCTGATTAGAGACGTACATGTTGTTGTGGGGATTATTGGCGTTATAGGGGTTTGCTGCCATGTAGTCATATCCAAACACTACGGGTAGTGCCGGATCGGTCTTATTGGTCTTGTAGAGAATACACATGAGATTGTCATGGTCCATGCCCGGAGGGGCAGTGCCGGTCCAAAGCGTAGTCATGCGGTAGCCAAGTGAAGTCACGTGCTCTAGCGAGTCGGTGATGACGAACTCATCTACACGCACGTTAGAAGTAGAGCGTGCCCCAAAATTGTAGTAGTACTCTTCATAACCCACACGGTTACCGGCATTGTCTTCTCTGCCGTCTAGTGCGGTATTGGTAAGCGGTATGGTTCTCTTGTAAACCTCAATAGACACCTGGATGAGATCGTTTTGGAATACCTGCACCTCGTCAGTGCTCGCCTCAGTTATGGTGAAGTAATGGGGACCGTCCCCGCTCTCATCTGCATCAGCATAGTTTGGATCTGGTCGTGTTTCCTCAAGCTTATAAGAACCTGGTGCTATCGGGCTAAAGACGCACTTACCATAGTCGTCGGTTACGTGGACTCCGACCACTTGCCAGTCCCCCACTCCGGGAGCGCTCTCGATAGAGAGCGTGAACTCGGTGTTGGCTACCGGGGCGCGTGTGTCGGTGTCTACCTTCTCTACCTCGAGGTCGCGCGGAACCTCAGGCTGGATGATGGGATTCAGACGGGTTATAGGCTCCATAAGGTTTCCGGTTTCCCTGACCTGCTGCACACTGATGGGGTTAGGGTTAGGAAGGTAATATCCAGGAGGAGCCTTCGTTTCCTGTATGGCCACGGTCCCAAGGGGGATTGTTGCATCACCATGCTGATCAATATATAGAGGGTCACTGCCTGGCACCAGAAGATTGCTGGATAGATAAGTGCGCCCATTAGCGATGGTCTTAAAAATCCACGTTCTAGTCGGCGCTCCTGATGCCTCAGCCTCCTCTATGGTGCTATAGTAACCGTCCCAGTAGCGCACCGTGAACTCAGCGTCGGCCAAAAGAAGCCCACTTGGATCGTCTTGGCCCCAGGCCTCGCCGGTTCTGGTGTCGAGCTTCTGTACTAACATGAGAGCAGGGTCAGCATATGGCATATCCACCAACTCAAACACCTCAAGTGTCGAGTTAAGAGTAACCGGGTAGACGTTATGATCTAACGCATAGCCCTTAGGCGCCACCAGCTCCTTAACCCAGTAGGTCCCATATACCAGATTGGTAGCCTTACCCGTAACACCCATGCTGTTGGTAATGAACGTATACAGACGGTTTGCGTCCCCCTGCGCATCCGCCCAACTCTTGTAAAGCCCGTACTGTGCCCCTGCCAAGTCATAACAACTGTTGCCGTCAGTAATTGAGGGGTTTGCAGAGCGTTTGATAAGGGTGATATCACCCAAACGAATGTAGTCGTCTTCCATCATCAAAGGGGTATGCGTTGAGCCGTGGGTAATTGGGTAGATTAAGTAGTCTAAGTAAAAACCCGGAGGTGCCACCAGCTCCTTTATGTAGTAGACGGCGTTTCTGAGTCCTACTACCGTGCCGCCGTCACCTTGACTGTTAGTGACGAAGGTATGAACACGATTTACATCAGCTTCTGCGTCCGGCAAAGTGAGATACAGCCCATACTGTGCGCCTGCCAAGCTATAAAGAGGATTTGCATTTGTCACACTAGGATTGACAGAAAGCTTGCGCAGGCTTATATCTCCAAAAAACGGATAAGGCACCGTAACATATTGGTTTCCAAGCCTCTGTGTGTTGGCCCAGGGGCCGTAAGCAAAGACACTCAAAACCATAATGCCTGCCATGCGGTCCACAGTATACACCGTACAATACAGCGGAAGGCCAGCATAGTTAACTGATTCCGGTCCGTTAATCCCCGGGTCAAGGCAGGCAATGGGAAACTCAATGCGGTTGCCATGCCAGTAGGTTACTGCAGTAAACCAACCGTGTTCAATTGAATAGTTCCAGTTGCCAACCCAGGTCAAAGTTAAGGTGAAGTTATAGCCCGGATAGGCATCATTGGGGCCTAGGGCTGGGGGATTTTGAGAAAGCTGCCGTATTATCGGCAAGAGCGAAACAGTGAGCCCCCCAACAGCAGTCCCTATGGCGCCCCCAAACTCAATGTCGCCAAAAAGGAAGGTGGCATCATAGCCTGAGCCATTAGGCACAAGGTAGGCACCCGTAGAGGTCTGACCTACTTGGGGCGCGCCGGGAGTGAGCACTGTTGCCGGGCCGGATACACTATTTACTTCAAAGCGTTTGGAAGATACGGTTCCTTCCACGGTGCCATTAGCATTGACAGCTGTTACCGTGAAGGCGGCGTCTAAGACGATATTGCGGTTTGCTGCAAGGTAGTAAGCGTGGAATTGGCTGAGGTAATTGATGTAAGGCTCACCACTTAATAAAGTAATCTCCTCAAAGGCCTGAACTTCCGCCCCAGCTACTGCCAAAGCACCCTTGCCCTGCAGCGCCCCTCCGGGGATGAGATTACCGTCAACAGCAGCTCCCTCCTCACGAGCGTCAGCGTCATCATGAGCGCCATGCTCCTCATCAATAAGCGCATCCTCAACAACAGGCACAAGCGCGCCAGCAAGCTCACCATCTGCCTCAATCACCACATAGGTACGAAAAGCAGTAAAAGGCGCATCCGGATACCCGGCAGACCCAAAGAAAAAGGTTGCCTCGTATACAGCAACCCCCTCACAAGCCTCAACAAGGCGCAACACTGAGCGATCCGAGCTTGTGCCAGCCATCGGATAACCCTCGCGCTCAGTGAGCAGCAAGCCGCTTCCATCGGCGTAATCAGGCGCGGTCATGCCATTTGACAAAACCTTGGCCAGACCGGGCACCTTGATGACACTTTGAAGCGCAGCTCCCACACTGGTGACGGAAAGCGTAGCCCCGGTGATAACCGTAACGCCGTCGGCCACCGCCGCCAGGGCTTCATATTCACCTATGAGCTGGGCGTAACGTGCGTCTGCTATCCAATAGGATTGTTCCTCTGCGTTCTCATCTTGAGGAGATGGCAACATCCCGCCATCCTCTCCTTCATAAGATGGTTCTGCAGGCAGTGCACTTTGCGGCACGTTGTTTGGTGCGTTTACCAGCGTATTGTCTAGAATATCCCCTGAAATTGGTGATTCCGCAACAGAAGCACCCTCCTCGGCGGAGGCTGCCCCTGTAGAATCAACCGCTTGCACTACTGGCTCATTGGCAAGCGCCGTGAGAGCATTTATACTGTACTCAGTATAAGCAAGCGATCCTACAAGAACCACGGTGAGCAGTATGACCAGTACTTTTTTCATCGGACCTCCTAGTCGTTGAAGTAAGCTTTCTGTGGTGTAGACATAGGGCATTATGAGCGCATTTGTATTAGATTTTTTTACGGATAAGTATTGCGATTCTCCTGAGTATAGTTTATTATGTATTTAATGTAAAGAGTTATTTGCAGAAAACATGTAAATCTTAAATTTACAGAAGGACACCGATTTTGAAAGGATTTGAAGAATGGCTTCCCAAAATGCAACAAAGTCAACCACAGCAGGAGCGGAGGTGTCAGAAAAAGTGACCGGCACAAAAATCCCCACGGCTATGATTCCCAAGGAGCTCTACGCGGATATCATCCAACTAGCTGCATACAACAAAATCAAGAAGATAGGTCCGCAGAGCGACTCTGCGATTTTGCGTGAGGCCCTTACGGCTCTCATGAAGCACGTTGGTTACAAACCACATGACACAGACATCTTGGCTGCCCCCAAGGCCTCCCTGGTAAAGAAGCTTGCCTCTATTCATCAGGATGCTCAGCTTGACGGTGGTATTCGCAAGACCTTCAGCGTTTCCATAGCTGATTATGACGCAGCCGAGGGCTTTGCCTCTTACAACAAGCTGCATGGCTTGCTACCAAAGAATGTTTCTCAGCTTTGCCGTGATGCCCTAACGTTCTACATCTCTCAGGTTGAATATAAGTTTCGCCCTGAGTAAAGTTTTAAGTGGGAAACTAGAATACTGTTTTAGTTGGGAAATTTAAGGCGTCTGTAGCGAATACGGTCAAACCTTATGGGAGATTTGATTGGTAGGTTTGGCACAGTGCTGGCGAGACCAGCGCTGTTTGTGCTGCCGCCAACTCTTTAGATAGCGGCATTGATGCTACAATCATCCCAAGTGATTAAGCGTTCATGACGCGCCGATAAAAGTTGGCAGGAGCAGTAGATAGTGTCAGAAGTATCTCAAGACAATAGCAAGCAAGTCCTCGCTTCTGAGGAGCTCATAGCACAGGCTTATGCAGCTATAGCGAGTTCTGGCAGGCACGGAGCGCCTCCCGCGCCAACAGGGGCACCGGTGGCCGTTCAGGCACCGCCGAGTGCCAAGTCTGCCGCTGCCACCAAGAGCGCGCCCTCAAGGCCCGCTGCTGCACCAACTGCCTCTCAAGCTCCCTCTCTCCACCAGCAGGCACATACAAAGCCCACTGCCGGGCCCAAGGTATTGCCTACCGGAGCTCCCTACCATCAGCCGGTGAGAGAGCAGGGCTCCTCATCGCCCTTTCAGCCGCCACCGCCTACCGGAGCCCCCGCCTCTCCCATGAGCAGGCCCATCGCGCCATCAAGGCACACGGTGACAACGGGTCCGGATTCCTATAACCCCAGTGCTCAGAGACCCATCAAAGTGGATTCTGTGCAGCAACAGCCAGCTAGCCACAGCGGTTACGGTGGGCAAGGGCCTGCCCCGCAAAGACCAGCCAGCCAGGGTGGCCAAGGGTCCAACCAGCAAACACCAGCCGGGCAAGGCAGCCAAAGGCCTGCCCAGCAACAGCCCAAGAAAAAGCAAGGCAGCGGAATAACCTGGTTCATCTGGTTTTTAATCATCATGTTTTTGATATTCATTCTGCCCAACCTTCAACTCCTAGATTAACGCCCGGATATATGTTTGAGACTGCTGAGAAGATAGAGCGCGCTGTGCTGGTAGGGGTAGCCCTGCCACACGATGAATGGCCGCTTGAAGAATCCCTCAAAGAGCTGGAAAGCCTGGTGTACACCGCCGGGGCTGAGACCGTGGGCTCGGCCACGCAAAAGCTTGACAAACCCAACCCGCGCACCTTTGTAGGCAAGGGCAAGGTAGAAGAGATTGCCCAGCTGGTGCGCGCCTTAGACGGAGACTTGGTGGTGTTTGATAGCGAACTCACTCCCACCCAGCAATCCAACCTTGAAAAAGAAATCAAGGGCATCAAGATCATCGACAGAACGGCGCTCATCCTTGACATCTTTGCCCTGCATGCCACCACCCGCGAGGGCCGCCTGCAGGTAAAGCTCGCCCAGAACCACTACCTGTTGCCACGCCTGCGTGGCATGTGGGCGCACCTGGCCGGGCATCGCATGGGCGGCGGCGTGGGCAGCCGCTTTGGTGAGGGTGAAAGCCAGCTGGAGGTGGACCGCCGCATGGTGCGCAGACGCATAGACTCGCTCACCGCCGAGCTCGCCAAGGTGGAGACCGAGCGTGCCACGCAGCGCAAATCCCGTGCTTCTTCGCAGGTTTTTCGTTTGGCCCTGGCCGGCTACACCAACGCCGGAAAGTCCTCACTGCTCAACTGCCTCACCGGTGCCGATGTGCTGGTGTACGACAAGCTCTTTGCCACCCTTGACGCCACCACGCGCCGCCTGGAACTGCCCGACGGACGCACGATGACCATCACCGACACTGTAGGCTTTATCCAAAAGCTGCCGCATACCCTGGTGGAGTCCTTCAAGTCAACCCTCGACGAAGTGCGCGAGGCAGATCTTCTACTGCACGTGGTTGATGCCTCCGCCGAGCAATACGAAGCCCACATGCTGGCGGTACAAGAAGTGCTGGAAGAGGTAGGCGCACACACGGTGCCCCAACTCGTTGTGCTCAACAAGAGCGATCTCTTGAGCAGCCAACAACTTGAGGCGCTCGCCAAGCGTCACCCCAGTGCTGTATTGTTCTCCTCCCTGAGCGGCTTTGGCACAAATGAACTCTTCACCGCCATCACCCGCTTTGCCGACGCCGCCCGTGAGCGCATACGCGTACTCATCCCCTTCACCAAAGGCGCCCTGGTTCGCCTCGCCCACGAACAAGCAAGCATCCTCTCAGAAGAATACACCGAAGAAGGCACCATCCTGGAGTTCTACGCCACCAAGGATCTAGCCTCCCGCTTCTCTCCCTATAACTTGACGTAACGAAAAACAGGGCGGTCAGTGACCGCCCTGTTTGTTTGTTGCTTTATAGTCTAGAGACTAGAGTGATTCTTTAACGCGCAGTTTTCTGGACATTGCCAGACCCAGTGCTCCCAGGGCTAAGAGGGAGAACAGGAGTGCCAGTCCATAAAAAGCGGTGTCGCCGGTTGCGGCAATGCCGTCTCCGCCAGTGCCGGCGCCAGGGACAGGTATCAGGACCCATACAAAGCTGACACCATCGGTGAACTCAAGATAGCCGTCCAAAGAGGAGGTTGGTTGATAATCTCCGGAGCCAAACAACTGAGACGTTGGTCCATCCCCGGTAATGATGTAAATGGCCGCGGTAATACTGCCATTAACAATTATCTCTCCGCCTTCATCAACCCAAGCACCTACGCCCTCGGGGTGTGTTGCCACGATGTTGCCGCCAATTACGATCTGTGCACCCACACCCAGTGCGTAAGCTCCAGCAAAGCCTGCGCCACCACCTGAGGTGATGTTACCAGCGACAAATACATCTGCTACGTCAAAAGCTATGACACCATCACCAGCGGCATTGTTGATGCTGCCGTTTATAATGACTACTGCGCCTCTATAAGCTGACACACCATGATTACCGGAGACAATGTCAGCATTAATCGTTGCTTTGCCGCCGTCGACCACAATACCTGCGGCCTTGCTACCAGCACCACCGGCAACAACAGACAGCGTGCCTCCACCAATAATATTGAGTGTTGCCCCTGTATTCACAATCACTTGCTGTGTCCCAAGATTCATATCGAAGCCAGACGTGTTGATGGTTAGCGTTTCTCCAGGTAGTACATAAATGAGAGTGTCTTCGTTGATATCAGCGAGCAAATTAATGGTGTCGCCGCTCACTGCCCATGACAAAGCTTCGTCTAGAGTGGTGTAAGCTGCTCCGCCAACTATCTGTGCAACATCTCCAGCCAGAGGATCAACAAGCTCATCCCCTTCGCTTTCAGCTTCTTCTCCTGCAACTTCTACTGCTTCAACAGCTACTTTTTCAGCCTCATCGGCAAAGACCATGAGTGGTGCTACGCCGAGCATGCTGAAGGCCATAATTGCAGCCATGAGTAGGGAAATAGCCCTGATTTTGCTACGTTTCATCTTTGTCTCCTCCATTGTCTCTTTTATTTGCTTAGTGCGCATTTTCTGGAGTTGTGGTTCTCCGTTTTTGCTGCCCAAAACCCACGTAATTTGAGCATCTTACAACCAAATACAAAAGCCTTCGCTATTTGCTGCAACAACAATAACATAAAGTGTGCCACTGTGACACAACAAAAACAGGGCGGTCAGTGACCGCCCTGTTTTTGTTGCTTTATAGTCTAGAGACTAGAGTGATTCTTTAACGCGCAGTTTTCTGGACATTGCCAGACCCAGTGCTCCCAGGGCTAAGAGGGAGAACAGGAGTGCCAGTCCATA
>WRBR01000021.1 GCA_009784425.1 Coriobacteriia bacterium
CAATGCACAGGAAAGCAGTCTATGCTTCAATGTCCTTTTCATTTTTCTCTTCCTCACTACTTTTATTTTGTCTATAGTCGCGCACTTTAATATAAACAGTGCCCGCTCTTATTCATCAATACCCTAAAGCCACCCATTAAGGTTGCAGTTTTCTGTAATTGTAATGGATTGTGCGCAAAAAACCCAAAAATGTTTCCAGTAAAAACTGTCACTGGTCAGGTCAAGGGTTTCTGGTTAGGCCCCCCGTTGTCTTGCGCGTTCGCCAAGGCGAATGTTGCAGGACCTAGGTGCTGGACAAGCAGGTCCTGCAACATCGCTGTGCCAGAAACGTCACCATGACACTAGTTGTATAATAGACTGATAAAATGCCACGTGAAACCTAGGGTGCAAAATGAAAAATAAAACGCTTTTTAGTATTCGTTTGTCAGCAGTAGACAAATCGTTTGAGATGTGGATTCCTGATGAGTTGAGCATAGCAGAGGCCACGCAACTAGCAGTGGGCATACTCCAGGAGCAAGAGAGCAGACAGTTCAAGGCTGACAGAACCACTACACTATATCTCAAAGAGAACGGTGCAGAACTCGACGTCAACAAGCTCGTAGGTGAGTACGGATTTGTTGACGGCACTCAGCTCGTATTGATTTAAAATGTAATATGCCGGGCAGGGGCCAATGGCGGCACATAGCAACAAGCAACAACTCTGAGCCCAAAACAGTATAAGTAATCAGCAAGATGTGGATATCACATGAAGATTAAGATTCTCAAGGATAAGAACGGACGCGAACTCCTCAAGGTCAGCCTAACCAAGAAGGATTCCTTTGATTATGCTACAGCCTCGCATCTCACAGCCAGCTCTCATAGGTATTTGCTACCCTTTAGCTTCAGTGGCAAAGAGGCCCTGCCCAATCTGTACTACGACCTCACCAACTGCCTGTCGCTTAAGACCTTTATGGGCTCCAAGATATCCGGAAAGCAGTTTGAGTCTATCATCACGCAGCTCGTATCCGCCCTTGATAGCATTTCTACCGGCAGCCTGTCACAGAAGAACTTGCTTCTAGAACCGAGTCACGTCTTTATCAAGGCAGAGGGCACCGAGCTCAGGCTGGCGTATCTTCCCCTCACGAGTAGGGAGGTCAACGACAGGGCAGTGCTGAACCTTTTGCTAGAGCTTGCCCAAGGCGCCCGCTTTATTACCGAAGAAGCGCGCGAGGACGCCCGCAAGTTCCTAGATTTTCTCAAACAGCAAAGTGTCTTCTCCGTCATTGAAATGCAAGCTTACTTTGGCATGAGAAGCACACTGCCAGACACCAAGCACTCTCAAAGCCTGGAAAAACCGGCCGCAACGTCGGGAGTTCTTGGCAGGGACTTTGTAAGCGAGGGCTCCGGCAGGATGTCCATGACGCAAACCACAGAACAGCGCAGCACCTCTGACAACATCATCGCTGCCATAAGCGAGAACTTCAACGCTCCCGAGGAGGCAAGGAGGGCTCACCCTGTTGTTGCGATACCTGTGCAAGAGCCGATAGCTCCGCAGACAGGGCCGCCCGAGCCCAGCTCGGTTGCAACTGCTGCCACAGCCTCAACCAAAGATACAGGAACAACCTCTCTAGCAAGCTGGAGTACTCCCCTCAGGGAGGAATCAGCCGATGTGCAGGTCAATGAGAGCTATTGGCTGGTACGCGTATCAGATGGAATGAAATGGAAGCTGCCAGAAGGCAGCACCGTCATAGGGCGCTCCAAGGCCTGCAACATACAGGTTTCTGATTCCACAGCAATCAGCAGGCAACATGCAACTCTCGTCCAAGATAACAAGGGCCTTGCAGTCTATGATAAGGAATCAAGAAACGGCACCTTTGTAGACGGAGTACGCATATCCTCTGGGCAAGCCGTATCCCTGAAAAAGGGAAGCACCTTCTCCCTGGGAAGCGTGCAATTCACCATAGCCAACTAGTCAGCGGGGCTGAGGTGCTTCTGTCTTATAACAGCGTTGTCTCCTGCTCGCTAGGCTCAGGCGTATCAGCACCCAGAAAAGTAGTAGCAGCCTCAGAAACCTCAGGCATATCATAGCCCAGCAGCGTTGTCTCTTGCTCGCTAGGCTCAGGCGTATCAATGCTCAAAAAAGTGGTAACCGCCTCAGAAACCTCAGGCGTATCGTAGGCCAATAGTGTTGTTTCTTGCTCGCTGTACTCTGGTGAATCAGTGCCCAATAAAGTGGTAACCGCTTCTGTTGCCTCAGACTCATCAAAACCCAGCAAAGTGGTAGCAGCCTCAGAAACAGCCACCTCAGAAACAGCAGCATCAAGATTCAGCTTATCCAGGCTAAAGTCAGTTGAGGCAGTCTCTTCCTCCAAAACTATGCTCTGGAGAGACTTGCCCTTGTACTGACGCGTGGTTCCCTGCTCTCGTATCTTGGCTATGGTGGTGGTTGCGGTCTTGCCAGAAAGCTCACCAATGACACTCCTGATGTCAAAGGCAAAGAAGAACACCGCCGCAAGGGCGATAAACAGTACTGCTAAAATGAACGAGGCATAAGAAAGTGTCTGTAAAAGCTCTGCCATACGGTATTCCTCTGTACCCTCTCTGTTCTTCTGTATTCCCTTTAGTCTCTGTATGCATCATCAAGTGCCTGGCGCACCTGCCCTTGTCGCTCCACGAGCCCCTCTTTTATCAAGTCGAGCTCCTCAGTTGCTGGGTGTACGGTCCTTAAGAGCGCGAATGCCTGGTTATAAAGCGCAAGCATATCAGTCTGGCTCAGCCCTTCTGCCTTGAACTTGCGTGGATAAGACTCCAGCGTTTTATAGGTGAGCGCCACAACACTCAAACTCACCACGTCGTTTTGCTCTTCTGAAGCCAATGTATTGAGAAAGATCAAATTGTCATAAAACGGCAGATAGATGCCCGCATCAGAGCCTTCGCTAATCTGGGCGGTAACTGTGGTCTCAAAGACCGCTATATCTCTATAAACCTGAGCAGCCTGCCTGCCTTCATAGCTCTCAATGCTCGCGGCATCGCTAAACCAAGGAGCAGCAAAAGAAATACGGGTAAATTGGTTATCTCCGGCCGTCTGCCCATAGGTGTAGTAATACCAGTAGAGTTTGCCTATCTCAAAGGCAAGCTCAGCATAGGCTGGAGAGCCATCCTGGATACTGCCGAGGTGCCTCAGCAAGATGCTGGAAAACTGCTCCTCTTCTTCGAGGGTAAACTGGTTATCGAGCTTGTAAAGGGCTATGAGCGCGTGGTAGGCGCGCAGGTCACTCGGCATTATCTCGATTGCCTCTATGAGGTATTGAGCCGCCGTCTCGGGGTTTGAAGCAGCACTTGCCAAAGAGAGCTTGTAGTCATAGTCATTGCCAAGAACGAGAGTGTGCGCTCCCATCAAAGAAAAGCCGGCAATCAAGAAAACCAAGAAGAGCGAGGCAGCGGCAACAAAAAAGCCAAGTTTGCGCTTGAGCTTCTTGAAGTAACCCTCGTCGCTCTTTTCAAAGTTATCCAAGGCGTAGTAGAGCTCAGCACAGCTCTGATAGCGCTGGTTGGGGTTTTGTTGGGTGCATTTTGCTATGACGCGCTCAAGCCCCGGCGAAAGGGAAGGGTCTACCTGGCGTATAGGCAGTATCTCATAGGGCGGATCAGCAGGAGAGTTGCCGGTGAGGAGATGGTAGAGCGTGGCGCCTAGGCAGTAGATGTCGGTGCGGGCATCGGTTTGCCCGAGCCCCCCAAACTGCTCGGGGGCAGCATAGCCCCTCGTGCCGAGGATGGTGGTGTCTCCAATGTTGCTGCTCGTTCTCTCCTCTTTGTACTCACGAGCGATGCCAAAGTCTATGATGGCTATTGTGCCATCAGGCTTTAACATGACATTCGCCGGCTTCATATCCCGGTAAATGACCGGGGGTGTGCGGGTATGGAGGTAGTCAAGCGCATCCGAGAGTTGAAGACCCCATTCCACCACACTTTCCTGTGACTGGGTGCCGTGCTCGCTGATGACCTTATCGAGGGACTGGCCTTCAATATAGTCCATTACCACAAAGATGGAGTCCCCTTCGCTGATGATGTCAACGATTCGGGGGAGCATAGAGTGGTCAAGGCGCTTAATCATGTTGGCCTCAGTAATGAAACTCTTGGCGATTACCTCGTCTTTTATCTTATCGCCACTTTGCTTAATCTCTTTGACCGCCCACTGCTTATTGAGGCGCCTGTCACGAGCCAGATATACCCGAGACATGCCACCCTCATCAAGGGCGGTGAGAATCTCATATTTACCATCTATTACAGTGCCGGGCTGTTGCATGTAGATGCCTTTCTTCTTTCCAAGATTAAGGCATCCCTTTTGTCGTCAAGTCTTTTGCTTTCGCGCAAATTGTCCTCGAGCACTCTCTCAAGGCCGACTTCATTCTTAGTTACTGTGTCTCTATGGTTTTCCCAGAGCTCCTCAACCAGTCGTTGCTCCCTTGTTCCTGCTGACGCGCATCTCTCAAAATCCTCTATCCATGCTTTTGAGCGGAGATCATCTTCTGCAAGGAGGTCTTTCGTCTGTTCTATTTGCCTTCGCTCAAGAATGTTGGAATCCTGCGCGTCTTCAACTTCGCGTAGCCTCTTATCAAAAAGAATTTGCTTCTCTTCTTCTGTATCTTTCACTGTTTTGCTCCAAATCTCAGTTTTCCTGTACACAACTAGTAGGGGCGCGCCACAGCAAGTCCGTTGCTGAAGTTAAAGTCGTCTGACCTGTTCGTTCTATCGTTAGAGAATTGCGGCTTAATCACCCATTCCCCGTTTCTGTCAATGTAGCCGTATCGATCCGAGTTTCTCTTGCAGGCAAAGGCAAGACCGTTTTCTCCAAAGGGGTATATCTCGCCAAAAGTCGGTTGTATAACCCATTCTCCGGTTTCGTCGATGCATCCCCATCTATTGTTTTCTTTAACCGGGGCAAGTGAGGTGCCATCATTGAAGGTGACGAAGTTCCTAGCTCCCTGGAATTGCGGCTCTATTACCCAAGAGCAAGTTGTGTCAATGTAACCAAAGAGCCTTGTTTCCTCATCTATCAATCTTGCGAGGCCGTTTTCGGCAAAGTGCACCGCTCCCTTAAAGCGAGGCTCTATCACCCAACTGCCTGTCTCGTCAATAATGCCCCATAGCTTTGTCTCTGGATCCTCCACAGCTATGATACCGTTAGCTGAACTGTCGAAGCCACTGGTGTTCGAAAACTGGGGCTCTATCACCCAGCTGCCTGTCTCATCTATGTAGCCGTACAGACCTCCGCTGTCAAAGGCCCTTGCCAAAGCGAGGCCATTTGGCTTAAATGTTCCACAGAAGCTAAAGGTGGGCTCAATCACCCAGTTGCCGGTCACATCGATAAAGCCATAACCCCTCGTCTCGCCATTAGGCCCGACTTCGCCTTCCTTTGCCATAGCTAGGCCATTTTCTGCAAAGTTGCCAACCTCTTTAAACTGCGGCTCTATCACCCAACTTCCCGTCTCATCGACATAGCCCCAAAGGAAAGTGCTGGGGGCTTCATAGGCTCTCATGGCTATCAGGCCGCTACTAAACCGGGGAGGAGCCAATAAATTATTCCCGCCGCCCGGCTCAATTACCCATTCACCGCTCACATTGATGATGCCAAAATCCAGTCTCCCACTTATTTCGCTTGCCATGGCTAAACCGTTGTCGGAAAATGGCTCAGCTCTAGTAAAGCGCGGCTCTATTACCCATTCTCCGGACTCGTCTATATAGCCGAGCAGCGCGGGCTCTTCTCTCACCTCATTACAGGAGGTCAAAGGGAGTGAGGCAATTAACAAGACTGTGACCAACAAGCACAGTATCGCCAAACGACCCTTCCTACTTTCTTTGAGTTTCTTCATAAGGTTCTCCATTATCTTATTTCTAGCTGCGGTAGAGTTAAGTACAGACTGCATACTCTTGAGGTGCTATAACATGTCATAGCCTTGGTCAACCCAATCTTCTTTAAGCTTTGGCTTCAAGTTACTCCGTGACGTCTAAACTGCTTCTTCACCCTAATAAACAATAGGCTCTACTATGAATCCATCCAGTGTCGCAGCCACACATTTTAGCTTTTCTTGCTTGGGGTCTGCTGCAGCAACTATGGCTGAAGTGTAAACCGACAGCTGACCTGCCTGCTCGTTCCTCTCCTTGTCTGCCAGGTAATCCCCTATGCAGCCCACCGTAGTATAGCCTGCCCCAGCAATAACCCCAGGTCTGCCAGGGATGCTGCCTACGCCGACGCTCCCTATAATTTCGCCGACTTTGTCAGAAAAATACTCTGCATCAAAATTTTTCGTAAGCCCATTTTGGATGCAGTACTGTTGATACGCCAAGAATTCGATAATATTGAATGATGCCACATCAACTTGAACTGGATGCTGACTGTCTTTATTAATTGACAGGCTGAAGGATACAAAAAAGGGTGAGTTGGGACTATCAATATATTCTGGAATTTCGGGCGGGTAGCCTTCAAGTCCTTCGAACTCAAGATAGTCACTCCAGGGCACGAAACTGAAATTGTCGAAAGGAAGTGAGCCATAAGGGACCCATGCTGTAGAGCCAAACGATGCGACAACTATCAGTAGATTGCCTAAGAGCATGTTCTGATAAGTGTCAGCTGTCTCGCGTTCAGCAATCCAGTCAAGTTGGCTCTCTTCAAAGAATTGCCATGCAAATGCCTGGAAGGTACTAGAGAGTGTTGCCTCTATTGTTTGCCCAACATAAAAACCAAAACGTTCATCATAAGTATCAAGATATAAACCTCCGGTTCCTCCCGTAAAGGTATATGCGCTGTTGATGAACCCAGTGAGAGCCTCAGCATTTTGATCGGCGAAGATAAGTTGTATCGCCTCTCCCATGTATTCCTTCTCAAGGTCACTCCAAAGCTCAAAAGGCTTGGCCCAAAGCGCGGCGCACAAATCATAGTTAAGCTCTCCATGGTTAAATATGCTATGCACCCCCTCAACACCTAATGACACCGCCTCTTGCAGCCTTGTTATCCATGCATTGTTGGGCGCAGACCAGGTGTCTTTCACAGGGTCGTAAGCTGCTGCCGATAAGGCATTTATCCCATCCTCTATGGCAAGAGACATCTCGCCGAAGTAGCTGTTGTGCGCGTATTGGGTTTCAGAGCTGTAGTTGTGTATATCTTGGATTTTCGCCTCTGCTGCAACTTGGTGCCCACGCGCCCTGTCTAACGAGTTCTGCCACATTGTTTTTTGCCAGGGGGTCATAAATTTCGTGTTCGCTAGTTTGTTCGCCCAATGGGCAACATCTTCTTTTGCCAAATCACGCAGGGTGACGAATTTGGCTTCGCTGACTTCTGGTACAAGCCCAAAGTATTCGCTGAGTGCGTTTACCACTGTGGAGTCAGCGGCTTTGATAATGGTAGTCATATATTCAATGCCAGCAAAGAGTATGGGGTATTGATCAAACTTCGTCCTTGCCGAGTCAAAGCTTTCACCTTGGAGCTGGGTGTCGTTGATAAACTCATTCACCCTTTCCTTTGCACTTACGACACTGTCGGAGATGGTGGTCAGCTCTGCGCTCTTTGCGGTAATCTGAGCACTCACCGCAGCTGGCCGTATCTCAAGTCTTGGCATGTCGGTCCTCCTTCTTTCTTTCCGGGCTCAAGATATCCCTCTTGTTCGATTTTGCACGCCTCTTTTCAAAAAGGCTGTGCCGTGCGTCTTCTTTAGCTTTCACCATCACTGCTCCAAATCTCAACCATTCAATAGGTGTAAGTGTGGGCTCCCTAGGAAAATTGTTCTGCGTTTGCTTGATCAACCTCTGCGATGAGACTAGCCGCGCGCACAATTCCAGAGCAATCTTTGGCAAGAGGCACTTTTGCTTCCTCAAACTTCCTGTTGATGCTTATGTAGGACTGGTAGACGCCGCGCTCAGCAGCAGTATTGTCTGCATCAACCTTTTCAATCTCACCAGCAACCTCGGTGATTTTCATGCTTGTGGCAAAGTCTACGGCTACCTGCTCAGAAGAACTAAGTTGTTCACCACTCATACTATCCCCTTTCACTTACGACTACGGCATATTTCAAGTAGCGGGGCTCCTGAGCCGCGATATAAAATCCCGCGTCAGATGCCGCCTTTGGAAGCTTAGACACGTTTGAATACCCGGGATCAAACGCCTGGCTGAAGTTTTTAAGGTGGTCTCCTATCCAGATGCCGTCATCTTTGGAGACATGACCAGAGCAATATATCCTTGTGAGGTACTCCTTTGCCTGGGCGCCTGTAGAGACAAACACGTAGGATATACCATCACTCACAGTTTGTGTAGGCATTGAGTCATTCAGCTTTGTGACAAGATCAGTACTTCCGGGAAAACCACCTACCATCTCTGCAAAGTCAAAGATTATGCAGACCTTTTGCTCGCCTTTTATTTCTTTTCCTGTTCTCTGTCTCGCAAACTTCACCAGCGCAGCTGCGGCTTTCTCTGGCTCATTGATATGGGTGACGCCTGTAGGCAAGCCACTCAGTTTATCGGATGCATCGAGCACCGTGGTGTCGATGCCTTGGACAACAAGAGCTTCGATAAGCCCTCTTACTAACGGCTTTGTGGCATCAAGTGTCTTTGCGGCAATGCGCGTGATGAGGCCTTGTGTTAAGTCGAGATAGACAGGCTCCAGGGAATCAAAGGCAATGCCTATGGCTGTTGCAGTAATGCCCGATGAATAAGAGGTGAGCATCTCTGGAGTGATGCTTTCGGGCATCGTCGGAATCGCTTCTGCCTTACCTTCAGTCTTACTAGAAAGGCTTGAGCAAAAGCTCTTGATTGCAGTGAACTCATCTTCTCCCTCTGGAGCTATCGATGCCGTCTGAAACTCGTAGATAATCTCATTTTGCCTGATGAGCCCTCGTCCAGAACCCTTAGGTGGAACAATACCGCGCATGGATCCGAGCACGCTGATGTAATCTGTGTTGTCGTTTAAGGGCAAGGCAAGAGACACTCCAATGTTTTGCCTGAGGCGCATGCGGATATCGTTTGAGGCGGAAGCTGTTATCAAGAACCTTACTCCTGAGCGTATGCATTCACGGGCAAGGGATGTCAGACGTTGCTCGAGTGCTGGACCAAAGATATCATTGAACGGTGCTATCTCGTTGAGCACAACGAGAATTGAAGGCATGTCACGATACTCATTGGCATAACGGAAAAACCCTCCGCCGTAGCGCCCTAGAATCTTTGAGCGTCTCTTAACTTCTCTTTCCAGATAGTCAAACAGTCTCATGACCTTCTCTTCATCATCAAGGGTGCATACCCCGCCAACCTGAGGGGCCTCAGAAAACGCACAGAGGGTTTCTGCACCAAAATCCATGATGTAGATGTTTAGTGTCTCGGCAGTATGCTCGCCGAGAAGCGAGCAGAGTATCGTTGCTGCGAGTTTTTCCTTTCCGGAACCTGCGCTGCCATAAACAACGGTATTCCCTTCTTCGCTAAGCGGCAAGGTAAGCAGTGCCTGTCTTTGGTTTGCAGGGTCATCCAGCTCGCCCACGATGGGATTGAGCACGAAGGGGTCGTCTACTTGGTAGTTGTACTTGGCTGCCATCTCGTCTATGGTAATGTGTTCCGGCAGGGGGTCAAGCCAAAGGCGTGGGGCAAAAAGCCCCTCTTCTTCTGCAACAGCCACGAGGTGGTCGAGCGCCACAACAGACTCAGGGGTAGAGGACTGTGCAAAGCCGGGCTTATTAGGCTTTATCTGTGCAATGGGGCGCGCAGTGTTGGAGATAAGCACCACTGAATCATCTTTAGGGGGCTCAAAGCTCTCCTTGGGGTGATACGTTGTACCTGCCCAGGCAGACTGCCCAAGCGCAAAGTACTCGTTATAGCCCACCATGAGGTAGTAGCGGCCGGCGTCGGTGAGCTCGGCGGCATCGGGGCGTTTGAGCATCTCCTTAGAGTCTCCTGCATCTGCCACCTTGAGGCATACCTTAAAGCGGGAGTTGGACCATATCTGGTCGTTCACCACACCCGAGGGCTTTTGGGTAGCCAAGATGAGATGGACTCCAAGAGAGCGCCCTATGCGTGCCGTGCTTATGAGCTGATCCATGAACTCAGGCTGCTGGCTCTTGAGCTCTGCAAACTCGTCTGCAACTATGAAGAGGTGGGGGCAGGGCTCACTCACCACGCCCTGGCGGCGTAACCTCTGGTACTTGTAGATATCAATGGTAGAGGCACCTGCCAGCTCGCGTGCCTCATTGAAGAGCGCCTGGCGCCTCTTGAGTTCAGACTGTATGGAAACGAGCGAGCGGGTGATGGCACTTCCGTCCAGATTGGTGATGGTTCCTGCCAGGTGGGGGAGCCGCGCCTTTGAGTTATCAAAGGCACCGGCCAATCCTCCGCCCTTGTAGTCTATGAGCACAAAGCTCACTTCGTCTGGCCGGTAGTTGATTGCCATGGAAAGTATGTAGGTGATGATGGTCTCAGACTTGCCTGAGCCTGTCATGCCGGCGATGAGGCCGTGGGGGCCGTGTACGTCTTCATGCACATCGAGTAGGGAGTGGTTGCCCTGGGTATCCACGCCAAGCGGTGTGGCTAACGACAGGGTGGGGTCGTTATCCTTCCAGCGAGCCTTGACGTTGAGGTGATCCACCCGTGCAGCCTCAAACATCTCAAGGAGGCCAAGCGAGCGGGGGAGCGACCCAAGCAGGTCCTGCTCTTCAAAGGCAATGGCCGCAATATCCCTGGCACAGGCTCCTGCTTGCTCTATTGAAAGCGAGATGTCGGAGATAAAGGCTCTCTTTGCGCTACTGGCATCCTTGGGATTATAACTTATGCCCTCAAGACCGTTTTTGGTGCTTGAGAGCTCAATGATGCATCGGCACTCCTTGGGAAGCTCCCTGATATTCTCAGCCAGCTTAATAACAGAGAAGCCCTTATTGGAACGAAGGGCACAAAGTGAGGAGAGTATGTCCACCGCCAGGTCCTGGGCTCCTGTGGCAACCACCACCACGTAATAGACACCGTAGTCGCCGGGGCGCTCCTGGCTCTGAGCAAGGCGCGCCTGCAGTTCTCGCTCAAGTCTCAGCGAAATGTCTTGGGCATCTTTGAGTGTTGTGGCCAAGAAACGAAAGCCTGCCCCTTCTCCCATGACATGGGCAAGGGAGCGGATGAATTGCCACTCCTTTTCGTGCTCCTCATCGCCTATGTAGACAATCTTCACCTCGTCGGGTGCGTGAAGAGTACATATCTGTGCAACGAGTCCACGTAAGAAGGGGTAGAAGTCGTTGGGATGTGCCACCACGCCGGAGATGTAGTCATTTATCAGGTTAAGAGAGAGAGGTACATCTCTGACTATCTGCCGTTGACTCCTCATCTCTGCGAGCAGGTTCTTCAAAACATCCTCATCAAGTGCGAGCTTTTCTGGAGGAAAGGTGAGGTTGATATTCAGTGGTGTGTCTCCCTTGCCTATGCGGAGTTCAAGGAAGTCCAACTGCGTGGGGGTGCGATCGAAGAGGCGGCGATCTTTGGAGCGTGCGCGCTCGAGGCACGCGTCTATAGTCAAGCGGTTTTCTTCAAAAATCTCTTTTTGCAGGTCTATCTCCTGCAATAAGGCGCGTTTAATGCTGTCGAGGTATCCGGCGTAAGTGGCCTTTCGTTTAGACTCCTCCTGTGCTGCCTTCTTCTTCTCGTACCTCCTGGAGAGGTTGGGCCAGAGCACCGCCCCAAGTATCATCACAACCATCATGCCAAGAGGGGCAATTATCCGCATGTAGTTGATTTCCCCTTCGCCTCCACCTATGTTTGAAAGCATATTAAGGCCCATGACAGCGCTTCCGAGCGCCATACCAACGGAGGGGCCAATCTTGAGTATGGTGGGAGTGTCTTGCTGCTCCCTCTTTGCGGGGGGCTCTTCTACGTTAATGGCCTTGGGGGCAATCTCGCGCATGATGCGCGGTGAGCGGTAGAAGGACTCCTTGTTGGGGGGCTGAAAGGTGGTGTCTTCTCTTGAGAATACCTGCGGAGTATAGGCCACTTGGTTTTCTGTTGGGGTGAGAACAACCAAGCCTCGGGGATTGTTAAAGGCGATGAATCGTTTGCCTATGATGATCTTAAGCCCCATGATGAACACTGTATCGCCGAAGCAAACGGAAACAGGAGTGTTCTTGGCGAGCGCTCTTCCATTTACGTAAACCCCGTTAGAAGACCCAGTATCGGTGAGGATGAAACTCTCATCCCTCAGCGTAAGTGCGGCATGGTGGGCTGACACATATTCGTTGGCAAAGGTGAGCAGGTTGTCATCTTCTCGCCCGATAGTGATGGTGGTATCGGAGTAGAAACCCACCTTGGTATAAAGCTTGGCAAAATCGTCTTTATCTTCTGCCAATAAAATGACGTGTTCGCCGTTTTCTGTGACGAGCTCATGGACAGAGGTGCCTGAGCGCAGCTCACGTTTTTTTTCTTGTTGGGCACCCACGGCTGAAGCTTCACTGCCAACAAAGGCGGTCTTTGCATAGGGGCTGATGAACCAGTGGTCATCGACAGCCTCGATGCTGGCGAGGCGGCGCGGGCGCCCTTTGGTATCCTTGTCCTCCAGCCAGTGCTTGCCAGAAACTTCCTCAGGCAGAAAACTCGTTGCAATGCGGTCTGGGTTTATGAGGGTGAGGTTCATGGGGACTCCTTGGCTTCTGTTTGCTCAGCAGCAGCAAACATCAGATCCGTCTCGTCCTCCTCTTCTTTTTTCTTGCGGCGGAAGGGCACCACGAAGAAGAACCAGAACGCCAAGGCAAGCGCCACCAAGATTAAACCTAAGAGCAGACCGAGAAGTGGCGAGCCCATGAACCAATTTGCGAGAGGAGTCTTAGTTAAAAGTGTTCGGAGGTCAGATGAGATAAAGACCTGGTTTTTCTCAATGATGGTGGTGTTTCCAGCTCTGTCCACTATCTCTAAGGTGATATCTTGAGCGTGCTCTGCCTCAGGGATGATGAACGTCCCAGTAAAACTCGTTTCGATGCCCTCAGCCTGATAACTCAACACCTCTTTGCCGTCGATCAGCACGCGGGCAGACGCAAGCGCCAAGTTGTCGGTAACGCGAACCTGGGCCTCAACGGACAGCTCATTATAGATGCCGTAGTCCTCAACGTTGATGATAGAGCCAATGGGAGCTGTTGTGTCTATGGCAAAGGCGAGCTCTGCCGTGTTGTCTCGGGTGGTGTTCTTTAGGTCCATGGTGTTTTCTGAGAGGTTGCCCGCATGGTCCACAGATCGGAACAAAACCCGGTAAAAGCCGTCTTCCGTAAAGTAGGAGGCTGGAATCGTATAGATGTTATGGCTCCACAGAGCCTTGTCAAGAGAAGCTTCTACGGAGTAGTCATCTTCGCGGGCTAGAGTGCTCACTCCACTCTCGGTAGAAACGCGCACAACGGTCTCCTGGCTGTGCAGGCCGGAGACGTTAATCTCGTTGACGACGACTTCTTGCGGCTTGGAGAGGTAGGCGCCAGCCATTGCCGCGGTTGCCGGGGAGAATACATAGTTGGAGCCAAAGCGGTTGACTGAGAAGGTGATTGTCTGCTCAGCTGCGTTTCCTGCCTTGTCCACGATACGCGCAGTGAGGATATAGACGTCATCGTTTTCTAGCAGCTTATCCAAATCGGTATAAGCTAATACCTTGGTATTGGCATCAAGCTGCTCATCTGCCCGGAACTGCCAGGCGCTATCACCGGATGCCCTGGTGATTTCCACCCTGGCATCGTAGCCTTCTAAGTTAAGGTCAAAGAAGCTCACTATGGGGACAACCTCCCCAGAGATAGCTTGAGTGTTGAGCACATTTTCGATGGTGATGATGGGATCAGTCATATCAATGATGAACTCGTCCACTACAACAGTCTCTGCAGAATTGCCGGCTAGGTCAGTTGCCTCTACGGAGAGGGTGTAACGGAGGTCGTCGCTAAAGAGAACAGTGGTTTCATGGGTGTGTAGTGATGTGCTCACCCAAGCGGAGTGTCCTGGCCCAGCTACTTCTGCATTAGAGGCATCGGTTGCTCTTATGGAGACTATTGTGCCTGCGGCGTTGAAATTGCGCTCCATGACGCTGATAGTGGCAAGGCGGGGGGCATTGAAATAGAAGGGGGAGTGAAAGTTCTCATTGTCGAAGGTAACCAGGATTATAGGCAGAGTCTTGTCTATGTGAAAGACTGCAGTTTTTTCGGGAGGGGGGAGTGGGTGGTCAACGAAGTCTACAAAGTCTACATTAACCCGATACTCTCCATCCTCATCATAGGTGTTTATGTATTCCCAGGTATAGCCATCTTCAGCATAGTTTTCAAACATAATGGCAGTGATGTTTATGGGATGCCTTTCATCGATAGTAATGGTTGCGATTACACGGGTGGGGTCTGCATCCTTAATGGTTTGAAGGTGAGCTTCACGAACCTCTATATTGACTGTTACGTCAATATTATTATAGGACTCAAAAGCGATGTCGACACCGTTGTTGCTCAGGGAGATAGCTGCATCCGGGTCAACCTCGTCAACGATAACTGCATGGACCTTGTCGATTCTTAATTCATAGTATTCTTCCAAGGATATATCCAGTATGTTGCCGGCGACATCGGTTACGATAAGGGTGAAGTCTTTCAGGTCATAGCGACTATCGCTTGGATTGAGGTCAAATTCTACAGTGATGTTCCACGGCGCAGGGTCGATGCCTAAAGCCTCATGGCAGACAATGGGGTAGTCTTCATCGTGGTAGAGAAGCTCAACTGATTTGATGCCGGATACTTCGGAAGCTGAACCAGGTGAAGCTTCGTCAGAAATTTCAAGCTTAACGGTAGTGGTATCTCTGTAGCCCCTGTAGCCTCCGAGGCTATAGGGTGTATCCTCAAAAGTGATTGAGCTGATAAACGGTTTCTCACCATCGTACTTGACCTGATCCAGGATAACAGCATAATGATCTATGGGGAGAATGGCTAGATCACCACTGTTGGTGGCAACACATCCGTTTACCGCTGTAGTTGAGAAGGTGAATCCAAAGGGGCTTATCAGATTGCCATCTACACCCAGGCTCGTGCCAATCTTGAAGGAATCATACCCAAAAGCTGGAGAATATTCAAGGTCTGGTGTGCGTGACCAGAATACTCCGGGCGCGTAATCTTTTGTAAGCTTTTTGTCATCGATATTAGGAACGTTTTCGGTATTAAGAACAAGTTCATCGACTGCTGGCACATCCTTTAAGTCAAAAGTACAAGAAAGATTAGCAGTGGAGAGTACGAACAAATTTGGGTTGTAAGAATAGCTGGGGTTCCAGTTTAAATCCACCCCACCTACGCTGGGATACCCAGAAAGCGGACTTGAGAATCCAATATAACCATTCGTCCCGCCAGAAAATACGCTAGCCAAGTTCCAAGATAAAGCTACAGTGTCAAGACGCCTGAGTGGTTCACCAGACCCACTGCTCACAAAGATGTGATCTCCATAAAAGATAGAAGTATTAGCTAGTGTGAGAACATCTTGCCCGTAGACAAAACTGTGTGGAGCGGGAGTTGACGCGTGCTGCAGGTAAAGGCGCGGCTTGTATATCATCACATCTTGTGCTGGACCGCTTGAGCTACTACCCCTCCTGATAAGAACAGAAAAGCTGCAGGGTATGATATTGCCATTACCGTCATCCCACATAATAACTCCCTCGGTAGGAGCATGGGCAGTGACAGTGGCATTGGCAATGGATCCACCCGAAGATAATGTAATGTAGTTAAAAACGTTGATTCTATCAAAGGGCAGCGCGGGAGAACTGTAGCCGGGTGGTAGGATAAACAAGCCAGGATTATTGTTGCTAGCAGGCACTCTGGTCCCAAGCCCATCGTGGATTATCAGCTCCCTGAAAGAAAGGGAGCCAGTACCTGTGGTAGTCAGCAGATTGTTGATATCAAAGACATTATTAGTTTCGCCGTATATCAATGGAACTGGATTGCTAGGGACAATTGGAGGCAAACCTGGGTTACGCACCAATATCCAATTTCCGGGGCTAAACGGAGGCGTAATATGCAACCAACAGCTTCTGTCCACCGTGATAGATAAGCCAAAAGTATCGATGCCTAGCGGGAGAAATGCATCTATAAAAATATCTTGATATGTTCCATCGTCAAACGCAAGGGTTGCAACCATCCATCCCGGGAGAAGAACACCGCTTGGGTCATAAACCACTAATTCAAGGGGGAAGTCATAAGAGAACGTCCGCGTCACGCCGGGTGTTGCCGTTAAGTCCTCCCCATCTATATGCACCTCAACGCTCGGAGTTGAAAATGGCAGTATAGATGACGCTCCGCTAACAGGTTCAAGGGCTGCAAGAGATGGATCAGCGTCTGGGGTCAGCTCTGGGTCGATGGCCTCTTCTGTGGTGCTCACCTCTTCGCTGCCCTCCTCTGCAAGAGCAGCATCAAGTGCGGGAAAGTAAACTAAGGCCCCCGCAAGCACGATACACAGCAAGACGATAAGACACCTCTTTGTAACATGCAAGGTTTTTTGAATCTGCGCACTATGTGGTTTCATTGACAGCGCCACCCTTCACTGGTAGATATTCTTCTGTTCATTGAGCAGTTACTGTTCTCTTCAAAATCGATAGATATACATCCAGCCAACACCCCTTTGCGTCAAACAAAGGGGTGTTGGCGTATTCGATTATTCAAAGCATATAGTTCTTAGACAAACTCTAGGTGAGCTTCGCCTGGTACTGGCTAACTGTTGAAGGCTCCTGCGATAGCAGTGTCTACACCGTCGTACTCGCTGACAACATTCTCCAGTGCCTTTGCAATGGCCTCTATAAGTTCTGCAGCACTTTCAAAGCCCGGCTTCAGTTCTCCATATTTACTAGCATATGCTTGGCTCGCTGGACCCACCCAATCCTCTTGCAAAGCAATAAGACGATTGTCCATACTGCCGATGATATCAGAAAGTGCTGTTGAATCGTTACGATACTGCGCCGCATGCTCTTTTACTGCTTCTAGATTAATACTAATTAATGACATTGTCTTTCCTCCTTTTACCAATACACGAATACTTTTTAAATCTACCCTGCGGTAGATGTGGAACCTCTTTAGTCAATCAATCCTTGCACTAAAACCACAAACCCAACATTCTTGCCAACTTGCTTGCACGCAGCAAATAATACGGCTCTTTCTTCTTCTGACTTCCAAGGAATACAAGACTCCTAAGAAGTGAGTGATGTCTACTTAAGACCACCCGTTTCCCAATTCCCAAGTTAAAAGCAAAGCCCATGAGAGCTCTAGAAGCCGCTTACCGCAAGGTGCGCCATAAGCTAGCAATCGATACGCTACTAAAGCGATAACACTCTGAAAACACAATACTAGCTCTGAAAAATCCAGGTGTCAACTATTATTCTGCATTTGGTCAGCGTACGTACAATGCCACTGCCAGCGCAAGTTATCTTGCGATAGGTCTGGCACGGAGATTTCCAGCTCAGCCGTCGCGCGGAGCGCGACCCTATCAAGGCAAGCGGCGGAACCTTAATATTCCGCCGCGCGCACGCGCAAGCGTGCGACACTCTTTGGGCGGCGAAGCCGCCTTCTTCTCTGTCTGTATTCGTTAATCTAAAAGGGGTCCACTAATTGAGAAATAGCAATCGAAAAGAGGTCCACTCTGAAAACGACTCCGGGTATGTGATGATAAACCCGGAGGTGATGAAGGAGTGATAAGACTCATGCAAAAACACACGACAATGACCTTGAAGAATGAAGGCCACTCCAATATAGAGGTGAATCGGATGACCGGCATCAGCAGAAAAACGATTGCCCGCTATTGGAACGAATACCTAAAGCAGCTCTCGGTACTGGGGACAAGTGGCGACTCTAGAAGTGTCCAGGAATTGATCATCCAAGAACCTAGGTATGACACATCAAGACGCAAGCCACTTAAGTACTCGCCCGAGATCGATGCCGAGCTTGACGCAATCTTGACGGCTGAGGAGGTGAAGAAGTCAGAGCTCGGGCAGCGTAACAAGCAGATGTTGACTACAGCAGAGATGCACCGAATACTTGTTGATAAAGGCTATGAAATCGGTGAGTCCACCATACGTGCCTATGTAAGAAAAAAGAGGGAGAGGCTCCGCGAGGCCTTCATCCGCCAAGAATACGACCTCGCATGTTTATGTCAATAGATAACTCATGCACTGTCGGAGCCCTTCGGCTTCGCTACGCTCAGGGCGCGACAGGGGGATTTGTGATAAGACAGGCACCGAGTCCTAGTCTTCGTTATCACCATGCTTCCTCAATTCTTCTTGAAACTCTTTATCCCTCTCATCGCGCTCCCTGGATAGCTTGCGGCCTTCCACTATGAGGTCTTCTTGGTGTTGGGTGATGCTTCTGGAAGCATCACCATAAGAAGAGAAGAGGCTACTTTGGAATTCGGTGATGAGGTGGTAGTTTCCTGCGTCCGAGGTATTGGTGTGCTCTTGTAACAGCCTATCTGTTTGCCTGACACTCGCGAGCAAAGACTCTTCGATATCTTGGAAAATCCTCTGCTGCTCTTTAATCGCATCCTGTTTATCTTCGATGAGTTTACAGTCTTGCCTGTAGCGTAAAGCCACGGCCTCTTCTTGTTTTCTCAAGTGTTCTTCGTTGGTGTCCATTTAGCATGCTCCTGGCTTTCGGCTTAAGGCACTACATGAGAGGGTGGGGAAAAGGGTGCTCTACTGAGCGTTGGTAAGTTCGTACTCCCAGCGGAAACAGAAATTTTTTAATGTGGAATCTTTATTAATAGAATAGCTATAATTTGAGTGACTCCCACTTGTATTTGCCCCAGTATCCCTGTACACCAATTCCGCATCATGACCAAGCCATAAGATGAATCTCCAAAAGGGGTTATCCTCTTGAATGGCAGCTTCGGTGATCCCGTCTGTAAGTTTATACCTCACCTCTTCAATTGTTACGGGCTCTGTGGTTTCCGGGTCAGCGTTAAAAGTTTCTATAAGAGAGGGGAGCTGAGAGTCAAGGATAGCGTCGAGTTCTCCTATGTAGATGGGATTGCCCTCAGAGTCCGTTGACTCGATCAAGGATATGTGTTTACTGAACTGCGAATCTGTCTTGTTGAGCATCTGGGTGATTCTTGCCCAGTATCTTTCCATGGGATCCACTGTCTCAGAGGAGTCAGTGCAGGCCAAAGCGGTGCTTGCAGCGATGATAAAGAGGATGAAAAGGGTGAGGATGCGCTTACTGAGTGTTGGCACGTTCGTACTCCCATCGGGGACAGAAATTCTCTAATGTGGAATCACTATTAATTGCATAGTTGTAATTTGAGTGACTCCCACCTGAATCCACTCCAGTATCCCTGTACACCAAATCCGCGTCAAAACCACACCAATCGACAAAGAGGGACGCACTGGCGTTAGGGCTCCAAATACCACCACTAACTATGCTAGGGCCTGTCGAAGTAGAAGAGCGATTATCTATGCCAGAAATAACGTAGAAAATGTCATCTTGCATCGCTTGGATGAACTGTTCGCTGGTGCAGTATTTCAGTGCCATACTATCTGAGTAGGGTGGCCCCGATCCTCCGGGAGCGAGACTGTAGAAGTCTTTGAGTTGCTCGTTGTAGGCATTTATTACCACATCAAGAGTAGCTCTTTCGGTGTTGTTCAAATACCATGTTGTATCAAATGACAGGTAGTCAGCTGGCTGGCTGTTTATTTCGATCTTCATGTTAAAAGCAAAATTGCCAAGCTGTAGCAAGCCTCCTCCATGAGTAGAATCGCCGGCAAGGGTACACAAATTGTTATTGCTGTTAACGAATGCAAGGGCTATGCGTCCCCACTCATCATAAACCGAATTAATCATATTGGCGATTAAGGAGACACCCGGAACTTCGCTTCCAACAACCTCAAGCCCCAAGCCCAAAATAAAGTCCTCTGCGACTCCATAAAAATCAAAATTGGTTGGATTGAGTTCACGGTTTACAATACCATTCAGTAGACTACTGACATCACCCAGTTGACCTGATACGCAAAAGAATGTATTGCCTAGCACGCCGTCACCCGCATCACTTACACTTTCTTTGGCTAATGCACTTGTTTCTAAATGACTCGGGTTAATCTTGAGTCCGCACGCTATTGCGTCTATGATACTTTTGTTTGTGTCTCCATAGCTTACAATTGCGTCAATATCTGCGACTACTCCAACATCCGCTGCGCACCAGTACTGAGTTCCGTCTTCAACAAGAACTTGCAATAGATTGGTTCCTGCAAGCACTTTGAGATAATCGTTGCCTTCTAATGCTTCTCCAAAAAAATCGCCAAACTGAAGACTTGTCAACAGAACTGCAGACACGCTGTCCATGAGAGGGGATAAGGCAAATAAAGAGACTGGAGCTACGGTTTGAGTGCCATCAAGGTAAGTCGTGTAGAGATCACTCTCTGCTCCAGGTACCTCGACGTAAGAAAGCTCTATCATCCGCTCAATGTGGGGAACATCCATAGCTATCCACATGTTCATATATGCTCCCGCGATGGCCTGGATGTCGCTTCCCAGTACCAGTCCAGAGGGGAGGGCCATGAGAGCAGAGTAGAGGTCCTCGTTGAAAATGGCAGCACTATAGATCTCATCTGCAGTGATAACACCATCCTGCAATGCTTTTTCGAGTGCCGCATATTGTTCAGGAGTCAGATTCTCTTCGGCATACTTGAGTCGATATTCGTTCAGGCAGTCGGTAAGGCCTTTTAGTGCTTCCGGGCTGTAGTCGCCGGTGTCAATACAATGTGTCACAGCATCGGTAGAAGCGCCGAGGACGGTGCCCACGGCATGCTGCGCGTTGGTATATAAGGTAGCAGAAGCACTGTTGTATTCGTAAAGATCCCGCTGTATGTCTGTCCATTTCTGAACCATCTTGCCAGCGTTTTCTATGGAGCAAGCATAGTAGAGATAGGTACCTGTGGGGTTATAGTCAGAGCCTGTCTGCACCGAGCTCAATGTGTCGAGCAAGTTGCTGTACTCGTTTTGCAGTCGAATCTTCTCGCGGTTCCAATGCATTATGTATTCAATACATTCAGTGTCACTTACTACACCTGGGCGGACTAATGAGGTGGGAAGCGCAGAGAGCAGCGCGCTGTTTGCGGTATTGGCAGAGCTAATGGCCTCGAAAGCTGCAAAGTGGGTGCTCAAGATAAGGGGGCGCATTTGTATACGACTGTCGATTTCTCTGTAACTATCACTATTAAGCTGAGAGGCTGCACAGGTAGAGACAGTTATGTTGTTTATCTGGGTTTGCGCAAGCTCCATATGTGAGGCAAGAGCCAGGTTTTGGCTGTTGATGAGCTCAATGGCATCGCTAACAATTATCTCCATCAGGCACTCTCCCCAACGCCAAGCATTCCGGCAGAGAGGGTGCTTTCGAGTTCGCCAAAACTACTGGCAATGCCGGTAATCACATTTGCATCAGCAGTAATGAGTTCACCCCATTTAGTTAACGCTGAGTCTATCCCCCCACTAAAACCATCGTGAACAATGCTGCCTTGTGTGGGGTTGGGGCTTTGTATCTCTACAAAGGCAAACCCAAGATAGTCTGCAAGAGATTCCTTGATCTTTGTGGAGAGAGCGCTTGCGGCTTCATCGTTTGTACTAATAGTATCCGACATGGTTTTACCCTAATCTCACAGCTTTGTTCGGTGTCATGGTGAGAGATAATACGGCTGTGTCCCCAATGTATAACCTGCGCCCACGATAAGCCCTGCTGGCAGCCCAAATTATTTCTTTAGTAATACTACCGTGAAAAGTACATTTGGTCAAATCTTTTTTTGCGTAGATCTACTCGCGTTTGGTCAGCTTTGGTCAGCGCCAGGTCAGCTTCCGTGAGTAACATTGTTACGGATGACCCACCTGCTCATTGCGCTCTATCTAAGATACCTCTTACAGTAGTTGACGAGCACTACCTCTCCGCGCGCGCCAAAGTGCTCCCAGAGAAGCAATCATCAAAAGGGCGCACAACCCAAACAGTGCAGCATTAGTATCGCCAGCCGCAGGAATACTAGTGCCTGTTTCAGAATCAGATTCAATTTCTTGACCACCGTAAACCCAAACATAAGCAGTTAATTGTGTGTCAGGGAATGTGTAGCTGTACTGCAAATATCCCGCCTTGTTTGAGATGGCATCGTGGTCAGCAGCAGTTATCACAAAATGTTGAGGAATGGTATTGTAATCTAAGAAAGCAATGTAGATTGGAGCAGAGATGTCTCCGTCTAAGGTAACTCGAGAATCTTCATGAGCCTCTATACCAATAGCTTCCGTTGGCGACTCTGCGCGAATGTTTCCGTTGACAACAATAACAGATTCATATGCTGCCGCAACGGCACAGGCGCCCGCAGTAGCAATTGCTGTGATATTGCCGTTAACTGTCACTTGAGCACCTGCCGCCCAAGCCAAAATGCCATGGATATAGTAGGTTGAAGAAGTGTTCGTCACAACAATGTCACCATTGACTATAACTTCAGCCGCGCGGCAAGTAACGCCTGTATATGACGCACTGACATTACCTGTCACTGTCACCTTAGTACCTGTGCCATCTGAAGATGCAATTCCTTCTCCGCTAGTAGTTATGTTGCCAACCTGCGTTACTTGCCCTCCCCAAGTAGCAAGAATGCCCCCCATTAGCAAAGTTGCGCTCATAACGCCGTTTGCTGCAATGTCGCCTATCACAGTTACCTTTGAGTCACGCCTGGCGTATGCGCCTATTGATCGCTCTCCTGTGCCTGAATAACCCGAGACGATGCACGGGTTAACAGTTATACTCCCTACAACCTCAACTTGAGCACTGTTGGTGGCATCCACGCCAAATCCACAAGCATCAATGTTGCCAGTGATAGATACTATTGTGCCTGAGTCTGTCGCCTGAACCCCAATATTATTGGAAGTAACATTACCAACAATTGTAGCATCCGCGCTGCCCTGAGTTACTACTGCCGGATTCCCAGAAGTGGAGACCAGGTTAACTGAAGCATCCAAAGATCCGCCCGTTACCGCAAAGCTGTCGTAGTTGCTTAGGGTGCCGCCGTTGAGGATAACCAGGTCACCGAGCACAGAGATATAACCGGTGTCAGCAAGCGACAAGTTAAAGCTCTTCAAATCAAGGGTGAGGGAGTCGCCGGCAGCTACTATGATATCCACAGCCTCGGTTACGTCGACTAGCAGGTAGATGGTAGCGCCGGGAGCTGCAGCGTTGAGCGCATCACTGAGGGAAGTGTACCCAACGTCATTCGTACCATCAACGTAGATGGCACAGATATCACCGGCGCCTGGGTTTGGAGGCGTGTTTGCATACGCCAATCCAGGCGCAAGCAAAAGTGAAAACACGAGCGTTAGGGTCAAAAAGATAACCGAGGCCTTGCGAAAAAGCTTGCCTTTCATAGTATTCTCCTACTCACTGAACAACTGCTTGCTGCTACATTTAATCTTCTTTTAACCTCCAAGCTTTACCCTGCCCCTGAAAACAGGATACTTAACAACCCAAAGGTCAGCACTTATGTGAATTATATACTATAAAGCGCATTTCATATCACGAGTTTCACTAATTATTTCACATCTGTGATTGCTCACGGAACCAAGATTTGCCCCCAAGCTTGGCTTCATGCCTTTTTCTAACCAACATTTCTCAGGAAGGGCTCAATCAGCCTATGTAAGGAATAAGTCAAAATTCTACTACTCCAGCAACAGGCTTACATCGGTGACAATGATAATGATTCCTGCCCAGTAATAACCCGCGATATCCTTTTGCGTCGTCTGGAGTATTTCCTCGCAATAAGCGGAGAATTCATCTTCGGAGAGCATGTAGTCTGTGCGAACCAGGGCAAAGTCGCCACTAGCCAGCTGGGAAACAATCTCGCCGACAACCTCGTCTGCCTCAAAGTACATACCGGTTACACGATAGTACTCATCGGCATCCTCGTTATTTGTGTATTGAGACTTGGCAGAGGCCATAACCCAGCGGTTGTCTTCAACCAATGTGGTGGCAACTACATGGTCGGGCACGTTAAGGATTGCGTTTGGCATGAGTTCGCTATCGTTCGAGGTAACATCGATGGTTGCCCAGCGCCCCGGACTCAGCTCAACGCGGTTCCAGGCATGGCCAAGTGAGCCATCTATATAGCCTGTTACCACTACACTGTTGAGGCCTGCGGCGTCAGCCAAGAGCTTAAAGGATGCTGCATAGCTCGCACAAACTCCTACGCCGTTGACAATTGCTCCATAGGCGGTAAAGGAGTCGTTGAACTCGGGGTCTACCTTCTTGTAGTCATACTGTTCGCCGTTTTCTAAGGCTGCCATGTCGTATTCAACGGTATCGCAGAGATACTGGTTGATGGCAAACTCTTTGTCGCGCGGAGTCATGGAGCTAGTGATAATGGTTGGTATCACCCGGGCAACCTCATCCTTTATCTCGTTTTGTTTGCGCTCGCGATCTGCCGGGTCATCTTGATAATCGAGAAAGAGCGTTTTGCCGTCTCGAGAAACCTGAACGTCTGAGATCCCTAAGATCAGCGGGTTTTGATAGTAGGCTTCAGACCAGGCATTGCCCAGGTATTCCATATCAAGGGACTCAGGAAAGAGCGAGAGATCTACGGTTGTTGCGCCGCTCAGCATGCTTAGTGCCAAAAACTCGCTGAGTGCACTGTTTGCGGTAACTTCTGTATCGTCAATGACAATCTCTACCGGGTCTTCGCCATCAACAGGACCTTCTCTGTCTTCGTCTGCGAGCTCTATGTCTATTTTGATGCTGCCTGTTTTGGTCTGCAAGGCCTCCATGCGCAACCTGATTAGCTCTAGCTGCTCTCGAGCAGTGCTGGCGTCATAGTGATAGACGCCTACTGTTCCGGTAAAGGCCGTTCCTTCTACTTGATAGGGAATCAAAAGTGTGTCTCTGTATTCAACATCCCATAGGTGAAGATTTTCTGCGTCATTTGTCAAGGTTTCATCCTCGGTGACTAGCCATTTCACTGAATCTTTGGTCATCCCCTCAAAGTCATAGACAATCACCCTCTGGGCCAGAGTGCCGTTGCAGAGTACAATCCATGAGTAGCACGGCATGTTCTCAATACCCTCAACATCACGAGCTAATCCATCTTCTTCTAAGCGGTTCTTTTTATAGGCAACGCTAAAGGGGGCAATTGAGGCAACATCGTTGATGTCAGCAAAACGAGAGAGCATCGAATTGCCCTGCTCGTTAACTGCCACAACGCAGAATTTCATTCTTGTGTCTCTCTCCCTGATTACAGCACCATCTGCGGGGTCATACTCGTCTTTGTGCCGCTCTACAGTTAAAGGATCGTTCCAATCATCTTCAGAAAGATAGAAGATACTAAAGTCTTTATTTGAATGACTATTGTTAGAAGCACTGGTCCAATCATAAGGCTTGCTGCTCCACTGTGTTTCGGTGGTTGAGTCTAAGAAATAGAGGCTATGCACATTGTGTTCCTCAGAATATGTGTACCTCAAAATGTAATAGGCCTTGGCTCCCTTTACCGCATTCCAAGAGAATTGGACTAAGCCGTTTTCGGTTACCTCCACCGTGAGGTCAGGAGTGTCAAGCTCCCCTCTAATGTTATAAATCTGAACTATTGGTTTATCAAGGATTTCACCGGTTACTAAGTTGCGTTTGGTAGCCAGATACAAGGTTCCAATGTCACCCCAGTCTTGATAGGGCTCTCTTTGAAAAAAATAGGGTAAATCATCGGTAAACCCGTAGGGAGCTCTTTCGGGAGCTGAGGGAGCGAGCATTGCAAAGTCCGACCGTCCCCCGGGAGTTATGATATATACCAATTCATCCTCGTCTACCCATTCGTAGTGCGCAAAGGCCCTCTGGGTAAGCTCGGCATCGTAAAAAACGCCACAAATATCGGAGAATCTCCCTATTTCGTACTCATAGTGATTAAATTCAATTTCGATAACAAATTGATGGTCACGCGCTATGTCGTTTTCGCCTGGGGCATAACGCACTCGCTGCGAGTCTTCATATTTCTCTTGCAGCGCTGTTGCTACCGCTGTAGCGGCTTGTGCGGTGGCCGCTAAAGGCGTTTGAGAGTCTTCTGACTCGCCTGCGCCTAATGCACAACCAGCAAGGCTCACCGGCACTACCAAAAGAAACGCCAATGCACAGGAAAGCAGTCTATGCTTCAATGTCCTTTTCATTTTTCTCTTCCTCACTACTTTTATTTTGTCTATAGTCGCGCACTTTAATATAAACAGTGCCCGCTCTTATTCATC
>WRBR01000022.1 GCA_009784425.1 Coriobacteriia bacterium
CAGAGGGACGGGGTTGGAACAGGGGGACGGGGTTAGTGTTCCAATTTGACCAAGGTCAAATTGGAACACTAACCCCGTCCCCCTGTTCCAACCCCGTCCCCCTGTTCCACAGGAGCCTGTCCCCTGTCCCACTTGACTGGTTTCACTTGCCTTCAATCTGCTAGAATCGAGCTGAGCGGCGCCGGCACAATCAGCACCTCCTGCCCGTCTCTTCTGAGAGCCTGTGAAAAGGAGAGCTTTGCAGCTTTTAATTTATGAGCATTCTTATAGCACCGGCAGCACACACAGTTTGGCGGAGGCCGGAATAACGATGTTTCATTCATTGTGCAAGGCATTCTCAGTGATTCCGGAAGTTCATATTCTTACAGTTGAGCCTGGCGTGCAAAAGCCTATGCACCAGCTAGATTCCCTTAAGCGTGCCCTTGCGCAATGTGACGCCACGTTGCTTGTAGCGCCGGAGTGGGACGGCATCCTTTTACGCTTGACCCAATTGGCCGAGAGCATGCACAAGCGCCTGTTGTGCTCTCCGTCTGCGGCAATCGCAATAAGCAGCAATAAACAGGTCTGTTATGACCGCTGGAGACAAATGGGTCTGCCCACGCCACGCACCTTCTTGTGGCACAAAGAGGTGCACAAAACTCCCAGCTTTGATTTGAGCCCTCCGCTTGTCTTGAAACCCAACTGCGGCGCAGGCGGTGAAAGCACAGAAAAGGTCAACGATATTGAAAGTCTTGATTCCCTTGTTGTTGGAAACAAAGGCTTTCTGCTGCAAGAATACATTGAGGGCGAGGCGCTCAGTGTCAGTTGCCTTGTGAGAGACGGGGAGGTCATCCCCATCACCCTTAACCGCCAATTCATGGAAGAAAACGGCTTTTCTTGTGACTCTGTGCAGGTCTTAAAAAACGACGCGCGCGAGGCGGAATTATTCGCCTTGGCCCAAGCGGCCTGCCTGGCTGTTCCTCATCTGAGAGGCCTAGTGGGTATCGACTTAGTCTACGGAGATGACGGTCCGGTATTGATGGAGATTAACGCACGAGTCACTTTGGCGTTTCCCGCCATGTGCCCAGAAATGCAAAGCAACGTTGTGCGCTTTTTGCTTTCGTAGGCGACGATGGCTGATAAGCTATAAACTTATTAAGGACAGTTTGGCTCTATCCAATAAAGAATCGTTCTTGTTGTGTCTGTGCGTGCAGCTTTGCGTGCATCGCATCACTAAGAACTGAACAAAAAGGAGGAATACATATGACGGGTCAAGAGAAAACACCTGCCTACTTGTACATCAGCGACCCGCACGGGGCAAGCGATAAGTTTGATGCTTTGCTTCGTCACGGGCTCAACATGAAAAATGAGGAGGCATTAACTGCCGAGAGCATTACCGCGGCGTGCGAGAGTGAAGGAATCGATGCGATTTATCTTCTTGGCGATTTATTGGACAGGGCTCCTGACCCTGTGGCTACTTTCCGCACCACTCTGGCGCTGATGGCTTCGGGCAGAGGGCGTTATATCACCGGTAACCATGATTTTTGGGCGATGATGAACCTGCTGGGAGTTCATATCCCCAACGATGGGCAGGGCAAGGCCCATTGGGCAGAGCTTTTTGCGGCGCATATCAATCACACTAAAAAGCAGCAGAAAGAGATTTATAGCGCAATCTACAACAAGCGGCTCGTGGACTTTGAAGAGAATTATGGCACGGAACTGAGAAAGCTTGATGAGAAGACCGGCCAGATGAAAGACGGCGCCGGCGTTGATTTGCTCAACTATCCGGAAAAGTTCAAAGCCACCAAGAATACTGCCATCAATGAAGACGATGAGCTGCGTCACTTCTGGGCAGAGCTGTTGGGGCGCAATGTAGAGATACTCGTCTATACCGGGCTGCGTGATGTGGAATCAATGTCGCTCGGCTGGTTTGAGGCTAAGCTCAAGGTTGCAAATGCTTTAGCCAAGAAGTATCCCAACGATGCCTTGCTGCAAGAAATGCCTGAGCAGCTCACTCAGATCTATGAGTCCTATCGCAAGAGCCTTGATGCCCAGGTTGAAAAATATGGCGAGGACTACCGCAAAGTTGACGAGATGATGGCCGATCATTACACAACCCCCGAGTGGTGGTCTTACGATTGGGTCAGGCACAAGGGCTGGGGCTGTGCAGAAGGCGGCGGGCTGCTGAACGTCTTGAATGACCAGATGCCCGAGGGCGCTGAAAAGCTCGATTACAGCAACTATTACGACAACAAGATAATCCAGGACTTTGCCGCCTTTTATAAGGCAAGCTTTAATATGTATGAACGCGATGCCTACGGCAATGCTCTGCTGCACAGCATGCTGCCGGTAGACAAGAGAGGCCTTGTCTCTATAGGCAAAGTCAACATGGACACCGGCAGACTGGCAACCCATGATGAGAGCGGCGAGCGCATCGAGGGTTTTTACTTCAAGGGCGTGCACTATAAAGACCAAGAAATCTTCCAGGGATTTGACGCAATTGCCCAAGATATTCGTGACTTTGACGAGACAACTCAATCGGCATCCGAGATACGAGAGGCTCTGACCCTCTTCAATTCTATCTACGCTGATGAGACTACCATCATCAAGCCAAAGATGATTGCCAACAATCTTGCCGCTGCAGGCTGGCTTGCGCTTGATAACGAGGGGTCCACCGCCGATAAAACCACTGAAGAACTCCTGGCAACAGGCCTCGGTAGCGTTTTGGACAGACTGGGGATACCGATTATTATCTGCGGTCACAACACCATTGATAAGCTGGAAGCCAACGGCATGGGAGTGATAAACCGCGACGATAAAAAGCGCGTGAGATTCATAAGTATCGATGGCGGCATGTCGCCTAAGTTCAAGGGCCGCGGCATGATTGCCAAAATCAGCGCCAAAGAAGATTTTGGCTTGAGGGTATACGGGTACTCGGGCAAGGATACTGATATCCAAACATTGATAGAGGTGTCCGGCAGCGAATTATTCTCCAGCTAACACGCATTCAATCGGCACGCAAGAAAGGGAGGCAGGTCTGAGGTCTGCCTCCCTTTCTTCGTTTGCTCCACAGCTTTAGTTAAGATCCTTAACGCACTCGGGCAGGCCGATTTTCTGCAGCTGCTCGGCTGTTGGAATGCCGTTGCTGTCCCAGCCGCGCAGATGGTAGTAGCGATCCAAAAGCCAGTTAAGGTTTTCTATGGATATCTTCTTGCCCTCTGAAGGCCCTGAGGGGACCTCTTCTTCCACCATGCGTGGTGGCGGCCAATCCCAAGAACGCCCTATGCCCGGTACGTGCTTGACCCAGAACATGCGGGTAAGGTTGTAGACCTTCTCGGATATCTGCATCATCTCATTCCAGGTGTAACCGCACCCGGTTACGGCATTGAGGATATAGGTATAGTACTCCAGCTCCAGCCCCAGCTCCACCCACTGCAGACGGCAGCAGCCCATAAGATCAAAGAAGGGACGAATGTGCTGGAGTTGGATGACTCTTTCCGCCTTGCTTTCAAGAATATCAACTCCAACCTCAACGTCAAACCAGATTGCCCAAGCGCGGTTGTGGTGCGCGCCTACGTCCGCCGTCATATAGGCCAGCATCATGGCCGGCGCATTGCGGCTGTCGTAGCCGGATTGCTCCAAGCCCTTGATCTGAATGGCATAGTGCTCGGAATTTCCGCCTATCTCGGCAGCGGCAACCTTGACTCCTTCAGCCAGAAGATCGCCGATGCCCTCGCGGCGTGCGATCAGTTCTGAAAGGTAGAGCACCGAGTCCAGGCTACCAAACTTGAGCTCGCGGCCATCAAAGCGCTCCTTGCCGAGGACACCCTTTTCAATGCACTCCAGAGTAAAAGCCACGATGCCGCCGGCTGACATGGTGTCTATACCTAAGTCGTCCATAACATAGTTGGCGTAGGCAACTTCTTCTATCGACGCCAGCTCGCAGTTGCCGCCGACTAAGGCGATGGTTTCGTATTCCGGCCCTTCAACCATCACCTCAAACTTTTCTTCTTTATCTGCGCCTTTAAATGTCCCTGCTGCGCTGGAGTATTTCCCACAGGGTGTGGGGCAGGAAAAACAGCCTTTGTCAGTCTTGAGGATGCGCTCTAGCAGTGATTCGCCGTTCATATTCAAATAACCGGGATAATAGGTGGTGCTAAAGTTGCGAGTGGGAAAAGCACCGTTTTCATTGACCCAATTAGTGACACCCGCCGTGCCCATAGGTGTCCACTCCTCAAAGCCCGGCTTGCTGTAGCAACTTAAAAAGGCTTTTTTGCCTAGTTCCAGCAGCTGAGCAGGGTCTGCAACTGGGATGTCCTGAGTGCCGCGTATGGCAAACGCCTTCAGTTTCTTTGAGCCCATGACTGCGCCTACGCCCAGTCGCCCGGCCTGGCGGCCATAATCGTGCTGGATGCAGGCGATTTTAACCAGGTTTTCTCCCGCCGGGCCAATGGCGGCAATCTGAAAGTCTTCACCCAGCTCGTCTTTGAGGGCTTTTTCAGTCTCAAAGGTTCCTTTGCCCCAGAGGTAGTCCGCTGGTTTTATGATGACCTTGTCGTCATCGATGATCAACAGCGAAGGACCGGGCGCAATGCCTTCAAGGATGAGTGCATCGTAACCAGCGTATTTTAGCTCCGGCCCAATGTGGCCACCGATATTGGAATCAGCGTAGCCACCGGTGAGCGGGGATTTTGTAACGAAAGAAGCCTTGCCCGCCGCAGGAGCAAACACGCCACTCAGAGGGCCTCCACCAAAAAAGAGGATGTTTTCCGGCCCCAGTGGGTTGGCTGTTGTTGGAACCTCGTCATAGAGTATCTTGGCACCCATGCCGCGGCCTCCCAGCCAGGCACGGTAAAACGCCTCGTCGCGCTTTTCAATGCGGCTTTCGCCGTTGCTGAGATTAATGCGCAGTATTTTCTGATGTATCCCCTTCATCTTGCGGCGGCTCTCCTAGTTCCACACAAGGGCAGAGCGCGGGCAGTATTCCACGCACTCGCCACAAGATACGCACTTAATGGGCACCTCAAGGGCAGCGTGCTGCGTTACGGAGTTGGAGGGGCAGACCTCGGCACAGATACCGCAGTTGGTACATGCATCCGCGTCAATGTCATAAGTAGTCTCATTTGCCTGAATAGCCTCAACGGGGCATTCTTCCGCGCAAACGCCGCATTGAGAGCAGATGTTGATTTCATAGACCCCCGGCTCAGGAAAATGTCCGATAATCTGCAAAGCAGATTTCTTTGGGTTGTTCACCCCAAAACGGGCAAGCGAACAGAGCACTTGACAGGCTCTGCACCCAGAGCAAAGCTCCGACCTGGCGGCAACTACACGCATGGATGATCCCTTCGATCTTATAGTCTCACCATAATCCACTCAATAGCAGACCATGCAACCCAAAAGATGAATACGGCGCTCAGCGCAATGAGTGCGGTGCCAACGATTAACTGGATATTGACGGGCAGATTTATCCCGTATTTCAATAGTGGCTGCGTTTTATCTGCGCGATGGCGACTCACGAGAATAATCCCAAGAATCGCAACAGCTATAGCCACCAACAGTATGGCCAATAAAACAAAGAATAAGCCTAGTGCTACCAATGAGTTTCCTTGCGCTTTCAATTTTCCGATAAAGAAAAGCTTCCACCGATTATAGTCTAAACTCAAGGAAACTCATATCACTGGTCAAGCGCCTGATTAATGTTTCTGTTCATCCGCCGATTGAAATCCTTATGGTAAATTAACCAAACTTTCCAAACTAACCGCAACACTAACCGCAACCAGTCAGAGTAAGCGCAACAGTTGCGTTAAGTCTGAGAGCAGAAGGGTTCCCTGTCAAAAAACTGTCCTTGTTTTTTAATGGGGCGGGGGCATGGGGGCAGAGCCCCCGTTTATCGCTCTTTTCTTTTTTTTATATATGAAGCGGGGTTTGGGGGCGCAGCCCCCAAGGCGTACACATTAAAGGCGCAGCTGGCTGCGCAGTTGGAGGTGCTTTTTAGCCCACAAGGGACTCTCGTTGTGCCTGAGCTGTCTGCTGTGACAAGCAGCCAGCTGCTGGGCAACTCTTTCGATCTCCGCAACACTGCGCATCTGCAATCTTGACACTGAAATGACATGAACACCCTTTGAGAGCAGGTAGTTCTTCTTCTTTGAGTCTTTGGCTTTTTGCTCAGAGTGCAAGTGGTATATGTCGCTGTCGTATTCTGCTGCCAGTTTAAGATCGCGCCAGTAGAGGTCGCAACGGTAGCCTTTGGCGGCTTTGCTCGACCTGTCTGAGCCATGCTTTCCTACGATTTTGCTCGTAGCCTTACCAAGTTCTACCGGCGCATCCAGCTCCGGCATGGGAAGACCAAAACCGCCGCGGCGGTAGGGCAAAGTGAGCATAATAAGGAGTCTGCTCTCCATTGGAGAGGCTGATCCGTTATTGATGTAGGGCAATACGCCCTGAGAGTACTTCTGATTGAGTATTCCACCACAACGGGCAAGGAAAGACGAGAGTTTATCCGTGCTGGTGAGAGCCGGGCGATTCTTAAAACCCTTCTCTTTGACCTCGGGATTCTCGAGGGCGGCATTGTTTGCCGGCAGTGCGTATTTGCCACAGAACTCAAGACCCAGTAGCAGCGTTTTCGCAAGCGGCAGACTTTTGACTAACTGAAAAAGGCAAAGTTCCGGGGAAGCTACAAGCAGCCCTCCACCAACATCGATGATGCTGCCCTCCGGCAGAGGCGCGCTTACGATGTGTGTCCTCACCGCTTGCAACCTCCTTTTGGCTGACGGGGCTCCTAGCATAATCTCCAAGGGAAAAGTGAGACCACGGGTGTCCATGCGCTTTAGCTCAGAGGCAGCCAGAGCCTCCACAGGAGCCGCCCTCTTGCGCTGACGCCGTTTGGGGTCTACTTGCACCTTGCCATGAAGGCGCCAGTACTCTAACGCGGATCTGTGACTGATAAGGAGCTCCATGCCACGATTCTAGCAGTTCTTAGCTGAAATTACTCGAAAAAGGCACTTTTTGCTGTCTTCACAAGAAACTCGTTTTGTCGAGTCAGGCTTAAACACTGGTAGATAGCGTGTTTGTAAAGATGTCGTGTATTGGCGCATGCAAAATGTGCCTTTTTCGAGTCATTTCTGCTATAAACTGTGTATTCTGTGCCACGAGACTCTGCTAGGCTCTTTCAGGAATTTGCATAGGAAAGGAAGTGCCAGAGGACGAGGTGAGAGAGGGGTCGGGTTTGTATCGTTGCGGACGGGGAGAGTGCGCTACAGGGGACGGGGACAGTGGAGCAGTGGAACAGTGGGACGGTGAGACGGTGGAGCGGTGCTGGTGCCCCGACCCTAGCAACGCACTTTTTGTCTGCTCAGAGCAGACCAAAACTTGGTGTTGGTGGCGTACTCTTTGCCTGAAGAAAGAGTGACCCTGCTGCTTGTCATGGTTTTACCTGAAGGAGATTCCCGTGAATGACAATTACCTAGCGCCTCAGTCACCGCCGCCGCCTCCTCCTGTTGGAGCGCCTTTGCCGATTAGGCCGCCGACTGAAGCTCAAGTTGGCTTGCCAGTGCAAGCGCCAGCGCAGCCGGCAGTGTTGGTAGCGCCGGTTGCACCGGTTGCGCCAGTTGCGCCGGTTGCGCCTCCTCCCCCGCAGGGGCTGCCGGTGCAGGCTCCTTTAAGCGTTATGCCCCCAGCTGCTAAGAAAAAGAAGAGCAAGAAGCCGCTGGTGATTTCGCTGGCTGCTGCTCTAGTGCTTGCTCTGGCTGCCGTGGGCGCATTTGCGGTGCCCGAGATGCTGCGTAGCAATGCTTATGACCAGGCGATGGAGCAGTTTGAGATGGGTAATTACGCCCAGGCGCACGAGGAATTCCTTGCGCTGGAAGACTACCTGGAGTCTGCCAGCTGGGCTCGGATAAGCAACGATTATGTGCGCTTTGAAGAAGCCGTTGCGCTCTATGACAAGGGGGAGTTCGCAAAGGCAAAAGATGCTTTTACCTGGCTTGAGCGCTCTAGTATCTCTGGCATAGATGAATGGATCAGCAAGTGTGAGTATGGAATTGCCGAAAACCTCTATGCTGCCGGTGACCTTACAGCTGCCATCGATGCTTTTCAAGCACTGGGCAGCTATCAGGATTCCGAGCTGAGAGTAAAGCAATGCAGGTATGAGCGTGCAGAAGGGTACCTAGAAGAGGGAGAGCTTGAGAAGGCTTACAACGCCTTTATCGCCCTCGGGAGTTTTGAGGACTCTGCCGAGCGGGCAGCAGCATGCCACTTTCCTTTTCCGGCTACGGGAATCCTCTATCAAGACCCTGGATTCTACTATGACATGAGCGCCCTTGAGATCAACTACAACTACTCTACTGGCGGCTCCTACTTCAAGATATATAGCGGCGAAACGCTAGTGGTTACGCTCTTCCTCAACGCCAACTCCTCGGTGCTTATTAACCTTGCCCCCGGCAGCTACATAGTTAAAGAGGGAACCGGCGACAGATGGTACGGAGAAGACCTGGCCTTTGGAACCAAAGGCTCGTATACAACCATGATCTATGATGATTCGGGCAACGAGTACCTTACCTTAGAGCATAACGTCAAGATAACCCTCACCATGAACGCCAGCGACAACCCCAATGTAAAAGAGCGAAACGAGAGTCTGTCGTCGTTTTAAGCGAATAATTGTGCCAACGCACGAGAAAGACAAAGAGCCGTTGTAGATAACGGCTCTTTGTTTTGCAGTACATGAAGCTCGCCTGTTGCTTAGCCGTAGCGGTATTCAATGCCTTTGGTGGAGCTTGGGTAGATCCATTTTTGAATGATGGTGTCTCTGCAGGCTATGCGGCAGGTTCCGCATTCGAGGCAGCCTGCGTAGTCAAAGCTGGTTTTTCCGTCTTCGCTGATTCGATACAGGCCTGCGGGGCACACCCTGACCAGCTTGAGGAACTCGGTCATGTCTGGGTTTTCAACTAACTCGATGTGTGCGGTTTCTTCGTCAACGTCAAATTTGTTGAGAGCGAGATACTCATCTATGTTGACGGTTATATGCAATTCACTCATAAGGCTTTCATCCCTCCTCGTGCGTCCTTGAACAGTTTGCCAAATCCAATCTTCTTCACCAGGGGCATCATCGAGCGCTTGATGGGTGCAACAGGGCTGCCGTCAACAACAAACAGCTTGTTGAAAACGTCGCGAACCAACACCGGGTACTCGTTGAATATGCGGGTGGTTGACTCCATAAAGTGCGGGAATCTCTTGAACTGCTCAAGATCCTTCAGCACAAAGGAGTTCTCTAGTGCAGAGATATATCCTGCCAGACCCTGAGCCGATGTGTCGCCTGCATCCAGGGCTTCAACCGCACTACGGCCAGCGTGCATGCCGGCAGCTATGGCAAAGTCCATGCCGCGAATCATGTAGCCGAGATTCATGCACATCATTGCGCTGTCTCCTACAATCATTACGCCATCGCCTACGAGCTTGGGCATTGTATTGCGCCCACCCTCGGGAACCATGTGCCCCGAATGCTCCAGCACCTTGCCGCCCTTGATGAGAGGCTTAATGGCAGGATGCGCCTTGAAATCCTCAAGCATCTGGTAGATGGGGGTAGAAGAAGTAGCCAGGTCAGAGATGGTTGCAACAATGCCGAGGGAGACTGAATCCTTATTGGTATACATAAAGCCGCCGCCTACGTGCCCTTTGGTCACATCGCCCACAAAAAGCCAGGCGGCCCCTTCTCCTTCGCCCGCCAGCACTCTGTCTTCGATGACTGAGGCGGGAATCTCTATTACCTGCTTAATACCAACTGCAAGCGTGCTTGCCTTGGGGCGCTGAAAGCCAACGGCTGACTCAGCAAGCAGGGAGTTGGCTCCATCGCAGAGCAAGACTACCTCGCCGGTGATTTCATCGTCTCCGGCACGGATGCCAATGACTTTGCTACCGTCTTTGACAAGCTCTTCAACCGTGATGCCGTAGATGTAATCAGCCCCGGCTTCTTCGGCCTGTTCGGCGAGCCACTGATCGAGGGACGCGCGCAAAACGGAATAGGAGTCCTGGCCATCTTTAAGCATCTCGTTGCTTGAAAAGTCAACAGTAAAGCTTGCATCAGAGGTCATCAGCGAGATGCGCTCATGCGCGATGCGTCGCTCCAGGGGTGCCTCCTCGGCACAGTTGGGGAATACTTCTTTGAGCGAGTGGAGGTAGAGCCGCCCACCCGTCATGTTCTTTGAGCCGGCAAAGTTTCCGCGCTCAACTACAAGCACCGTTTTATCTGCTTTGGCCAGCTCGTAAGCTGCAATGGCGCCTGCGCAACCAGAGCCTACGATAATCGCATCATAATCTGCCATGTTGAGAACTCCTTTTCCTTAATCGTTTTGCACAGTCGGTTAACTTAGAGAGCTGCGGAGAGTGCGGGCAGCAGGGTTTTCAGGTCGCCTACAAGGCCATAATCGCATTGCTTGAAGATGGGGGCATTCTTATCCTTGTTGATGGCAAATATCGTCTCGGCCCTGTTGCAGCCAACCATGTGCTGCATCTGGCCTGAGATGCCCACGGCAATGTAGACCTTTGGCTCAAGCATCTGGCCGGAAACGCCGATGTAGGCCTCTGTTGGCAGCCAATCAAGCCCCTCAGTGAGAGGCCTCGAGCACCCCAGGCCGGCATTGAGCTTTGAGCAGAGATCTCGTGCGAGCTCAAGGTCAGACTCTTCGGCAAAGCCACGACCAGCTGCTACCACCACATCGGCACCAAACAGGTCAACGCCACTCTTTTCAATGGGGCGGACTTCAAGCAACTCAAGCGCTGCGCTGGGGGCAACCCAGGCCGCCTCTTCAATAACGGCACTCTCAGGTGCAACTTCAGTAGCAGGCACATCAGAGAAGACCGATGGCCCAATCGTAAGGATCGATACGCCAGAGGCCTTAAGCTTACGGTGGGCTACGCCGCCAAAATACATGCTGACCGGCGTGCTGCCATCAAACTCAATGACGTCCGTGATGACCGAGGTGCCAACGTGGGCCGCAAGTTTGCCGGCAATGACCCTGAGGTGGCGGGTTGACTCAATGAGAACCAAGTCAGGAGCCTCGGAGTCAAACACAGCATTGACGGTATCGGCTGCATTGTCATACACCTCTCCGGTGGGCAGAGCGATGTGGATAATCTTGTCAGCGCTGCCAACAGTGGCGGGCAGCTCACCAATTAGTACGAGCACTACCTCGTTGGCAACAGTGCGCGCTCCGGCTGCAAGGCGTATTGCCGCCTCTGACCTCTCAGCAAAAACCAGTGTTTTCATGGTGTTCTCCCTTTCTAAACCGCTGCTTTAAGGGCAGCAACAAATTGTTCGATGGCGCCGTCTTGGCTGGCGTCTATAACTTGGAGCTTGCGTGCTACTTGCTCGGGGGCACGGCAGTCCAGTACTTCCAGGGCAGAAACCACAGAGGAGCCTGAGGCTTGTACCTCCGAGGGCTTTTTGCCCGCAGCAACTATCTCCTTCATGCCGGGTATGCGCGGTAGTGCAGCATCAGGGGTCACCGACACAACTGCCGGCATTGAAACCCGCACTACTTCAATTACATCCTCAAGGCTGCGCTCTACCACCAAAGCGCCTGCTTCTATCGCAAGCTTTGATGCAGAGGTAACCACCGGAAGACCAAGCTTTGCGGCCAGCTGAACATCAACCTGGCGAGCAAAGTTATCGGCTGAGCCGTCGCCGCAGATGATGAGATCAAAGCCGCCGTTTTTGGTTACCAGATCTGCTAGAGCTGCCGCAGTGGCAAGCGCATCCATGTTGGTACAGGCGTCGTCAGCAATCATGAAGAGCTCATCAACTCCGCGAGAAAGCACGCCTTTCTTCAGCTTGGAGCTGTCGATAAGCGCAGAGCCCGCCGTGAGGGCAACAAGCGATGCCTCATGCGTACTAGCCAGCTGTGCGGCAACCTCAATGGCGTTGAGGTCATAGGTGGACACTATCTGTTGAGCCTTGGAATAATCCAAGCTTCTGTCCGAGTTAACCAGGATGTCCTGGTCATCGGGAACTACCTTAAAGCAAACTGCTATCTTCATTGGGCACCTTCTTTCCTTCCTTGGATCTTTACTGAAACTTGGCAACACTTCTAAGGTCTTCTTGTTGTGTTGCAGGAATCTTCGCATGCATACGTGCCTGTTTACATCGTCAAAAGCATGTGAAATCGCATCTACTTAAAAACTTGCTATGTGTTTTTTACTCTTATTTATCCAGATCGAGCGAACTGGTTTCAACGAGCGAGCGGCCCTTGGTTTCCGGCGCCATAAATATTGAGAGTGTGAGGCCCAGTAACACGAGACCGGCGGCAACCAACATGGTGGGGCCAATGCCATAACTGGAGAGAAATATCGGCGTGTAGAAGGTGGCAACGATAGTGCCGATTCGAGAGATGGCAATGGCAGTGCCCACAGCCGAGGCCCTGATCTCGGTGGGAAAGAGCTCATTGGGATAGAGCCACTGAAGAATGCCCGGGCCGCCACTGAAAAACGCGTAGACCCCAAAGGCAAGGATAATCACAATCATCGGCGCAGTGGGAACAACTCCCAGCACCACAAGGCCAACAGACATCAACGCAAGGCTGCCGATAAGCAGCTTGCGGCGTCCCAGGGAGTTAAGCCAAAACATGGCGGGGATAGAACCAATCAAGAAGAATAAACTCACCGTGCTCTCGCCCAGTATTGCCTCTCTTCCTTCTCCAAAACCAAAGGCTGTCATGATGTCTGGCCCAAAGGTATAGATGGCATACATAGGCACCACTTGGCAAAGCTGCAGAATGCCCAAAAACACGATGCGCCTGCCATAACCCTTTGAGAAAATCTTGCGAAAGGCGGTTTTGTTCTCGGACGTTTCTACCTGTATTTCCACATCCTTGCCAAAAACCCGGTCAGTGACCTTTCGGGCTTCTGCGTGGCGGCCTTTTTTGATGAGCCACATGGGGGATTCAGGAATGTCATGGCGCCCAATGAGCAAAATAATGCAGGGAATTACCGCACTGCCGAGCATCCACTTCCAGCCGTCTTCAATACCGTAGAGAAAAAAGCCGACAAAAGCCGCAACGGTTGCTCCCAGATACCAAGAGGCAGACACTATGCCCATAGAGATTGCGCGGCTCTTCTTGGGGGTGAACTCAGCTATAAGTGAGGTGGCTATGGGGTAGTCGGCACCCACAAACACACCCACAAAAAAGCGTGCCAGCACCAGCTGCAAGGGGGTCACGGCAAAGATACTCAGTACCGAGAACACCCCAATGGCTGCGATATCTATGATGAACATCTTTCTTCTGCCAAAGAGATCGGTGAGGTATCCGCCCACTATGGTGCCCACAAAGATGCCCACAAGAACAGAAGCGCCGATGGCGGCGCTCCATTCAACACTCAGGTTAAAGGTCGGGACGATTTGCGTGAGGGCAACCCCGATAAGTGCAAGTACGTAGCCGTCCAGAAAGGCCCCACCACTTGAGAAGACCGTGATCTTGCGCAAAAAGAGCGACATCTTCACATCGTCCATCGTTTTACTCATGGTGACTCCTCCCTGGATTCAGCCCTTGTTCCCTACCCTGCAAGTTATTCCCACTCGATGATGCCCCAATTGAGGTGAGGCTTGGAGCCTGTCTCGGCTACATCGGCATCACACAGCTGGAAGCGGATCTCTTTGTCGCCTACTTTCCACATCCTGGTGACCAGGTCGGTTCCGGGGATGACCGGGGAGGTTACGCGGGTCTTGAAACGGGTCATGCGCTCGGGCTGCTCGGGGAAGAAACTCGCGATGGCGTGGCGCATCACCAAACCTGCATAGCTGATGGCATGTGCAATGGGACGATCGAGGCCGGTCTGCTCGGTGTAGCTCCAGTCGATGTGCTGCTGGTGCCAGTCGCCCATAAGACGGTAAATCAGCGGCATATTCAAGGGCATGGTCTCAAAAACCTCAACGTCGGGCGCGCGCTCCGGCATTTCGACTATGTCCTTTGGTGGCGCTTCTCCGCCCCAGCCGCCGTCGTAGATGCAGACGTCCCAGGTCTCAACCGTACAAAGATGCGTACCATCGGCGCTGTAGGACTTGCCCACCTGCTTTGACAGGGAGCCCCTGCCCTCACCGCGGTCATAGAGGGCCTCTTGCGTCACAAAGGTCTCAATGCGGTCTGCCATTTTGAAGGGGGCGTGAAAATTAATCTCAAACCCAAAGTGGAGCGAACCTGCGTAGTTGTAGCCGTAGTCGAGCGTGAGGGTCATTTCCTCATGAACCGTCAGGGGCACACCAAAGATGGGGAGCACCTTGAGTTGAGGATTATTGGCGTCTTTCTCATTGACGTAGAACAGGTCGGTCTTGCCGTCAAATGCCGCGTTGCAGCCAAGTGCTACAATCTCAAGGTCTTTAAACGTGTACTCGCGTACAAAGGGACCAAATTCCTTGCCGACGATCTCTGTGCTAATAGCCATTTTCTCTTTCCTTTCTTTTGCCATGCAGCGCCTTGCTGTCATGTGCCGGTTTGATGGCGCTTTTGCGCCGTTTATTTTGTGTCGATGCACCGGCGTGGCTGCACGCCGGGTTGATCTTGCTCTTGCTCTTTCAAAAGTTTCTTCTCAATCTTGAGGCTGCAAGTTCGGGGAAAAGACTCTACAAACTCAATGACCGAAGGTATCTTGAAGGGAGCCATGCGCAAGGCGCAAAACTCCAACACCTCTTCTGTGGTGATTGTTGCGCCTTCTTCGAGGAGAATGAAGGCTTTGACCGCCTCGTCGCGTATGGGGTCGGGAATACCAATGATGGCGGCCTCGGCGATGAGCGGGTGATCCATCAAGATGGCCTCAATCTCAGTGGCAGAGATATTTTCTCCGGAGCGCTTAATCATGTTGGCTTTTCGGTCAACAAAGTAAAACCAGCCTGACTCGTCTTGGTATCCTTTGTCGTCGGTGACCAGCCAGCCCTGGGCATCCAAGACTCGCGCTGTTTCCTGCTCGTCTTTGTAGTATCCCTTCATGAGCGTACGGCCCGGTACGCCTTTGATCATCAGGTCGCCAATCTCACCATACGGGAGCTCTTTGCCGTCTTCATCAACTACCTTGGCTTCATAGGGCAGGCCAACTCTGCCGATTGAAGGCCAGTTTCTCTCTCCCACCGGCGGGTCAGTGATGACCCAGGCAATGGTTTCTGTTGAGCCGTAGGTGTTGAGAATGCGGGTGGCAAAACGCTCCTCAAAGGCCAGCTTTTCCTCATTGGAGAGAGGCAAAAAGTAGAGGACTTCGCGGAGGCAGTGATTCTTCTCATCAGCTTGCACCGGCTGCATCAAAAGGGTGCGCACCATCATGGCAACTGCCTGGGTGACGGTTGCGCGGTACGAGCAAATCTGATTCCAAAAATTTCGTGCCGAGTATTTCTCAACCACGATGAGGGTTGCTCCGGCGGTAAGCACCGGGGTCATCGCTGCGAGTTGAAAGTTGGAATGACAGGCGGGCATTGTGGTGAGAAGGCGGTCGTCTTTGTTCATGTTGGTTTCCCAGTTGCCGTAATGGCCCGAGAAGATGAGGTTTGCGTGGGTGAGCATCACGCCTTTGGGGCACGAGGTGGTGCCCGAGGTGAACAGAATCTCTGCAAGCATGCTTGAGTCAAGCGGCCTTACTTCAGTCAGTTCAGCTGACTGCGCATCCTTGATGCATTCAAAGCTGTGAGGCCGAGGCTCCCCTTGAGGGCTGGTGGGAAAGATTCCTTTGGGGAGGAGTGCTTCGTTTTCCATGATGCTCTCGTAAATATCCAGGTACTGATCCTCAATAACGGCACAGGTTGCGGAGCATTTCTCCAGCACATACTCACACTCACGCTGCAGGTACTGCTCGTTTATCGGCACCATGACCGCACCTATCTTGGTCAGACCAAACAGGCACATCAAGAATTCAGGAGAGGTGTGCATGTGCACCGCTACCACTTCGCCAGCCTCGACTCCCAGTTGGAGAAAGAGGTTTGCCGTGCGGTTGATCTCGTCGTTGAACTCACGGTAGGTGTATTCACGCACTTCACCGGTGCGACTATGGAAAACCAGGAACGGATGATCACCGCGCGTGTGCGCAAGATTGTCCCAAAGACTTCTGATGGTTTCATTTCCCACAGTGTCGGTCATCTCCGTGCCTTCCCTTCCTTCTCGTAAGCCTTTTATCCTGTGTTTACTAGCCGAGCTTCACTACGTTATTGCCGGCGAGCTCAGAGATCTGCTCATTGGTGTACCCGAGCTTTGAGAGCACGTCGGCGCTGTCCTGCCCATGCCTGGGCAGAGGGCGCCACACTTGCCCCGGATTGTTTTTGAAGCGCGGAAATACGTTGAGGCCGTGGAAGGTCTGTCCGTCTTCAGTCTCCCAGTCAAGCCATACTTCACGGGCCTTGAAGTGCTCTTCTTTGACCAGGTCAGGAAACTCCAGCACAACCTGTGCGGCAATGCGATGGGCGGCAAAGTCCTCCTCAATAGCGCGCCTATTGCGCGTGAGGCAATACTCCTCAAGCTTGCTTTCAATCTCTTCGGCGTGCGGGTTAGACAGCCAAAGACCGCTGGTGTCCTCAGGAATGTGCTCGGAGCCCCACAGGTGCCCAAGCCCAATACACTCAAGCAGGTACTTGTTTTGATCTACCCCGTAGACACAGAGGCCGATAAAGCCGTCTGCGCATTTATACTCGCCTATGGCGCAGAGATTCTGATTGCGTGCTCCGGGGCGGGGCCAGATGATATCGTCATTGAGGTAGTCAACGAGGTAGTACTGGCCAATGGCGAGCAGGGTCTCAAACATCGCCAGGTCAATACTCTCGCCCTTGCCGGTTTTCTCGGCGCGATACAGCGCAGCCAAGCAGGAGCTGAGAATCATCAGAGTGTTGAAATAATCTCCGGCATAAGGGCCCGGGTTCATCGGTTGGTCCGGCGTGCCGTTTTGACTCATGTAACCGCTGTAAGCCATAACGGTGAGGTCATAAGCAGCACGCTTGACCACCTCGGGATCTCCGGTTTGACCAAAGCCTGATACATGGACTATGACGAGCTTGGGGTTGATTGCCCAGAGAACCTCGTCGGTGATGCCCTTCTTTGCCCAGGTTCCGCCCTTGCTGGCCTCGATGAAGATATCGGCCTCTTTGATGAGCTTAAAGAGTACTTCTTTGCCTTCGTCAGAAAAATAGTTGAGGGCAACGCTGCGTTGGTTTCGACGCTCAGCCTGTTTGACCCAGGCGGTATCGCGAATCGTGTCTCCCGCGCCGGTGTTCTCAAGCCAAACCACATCTGCACCCCAGTCGGCCATGAGATCGCAGGCCTTGGGGGCAGCAAGCTCTACGGCAGCATAGACTACCTTGACTCCGTCAAGAACACCAAAGGAAGGCTTGTTAGTTTCCAGTGACATCTGTCTCTCCTTATCAATCGTCGTGATTCTTTAAGTTTGCAATCAGGCCTTGTACTGTCTTAAGACGCCCTTGGCCACCGTGAGAATCATCATCTCGTCGGTGCCGCCGGAGACGCGGTCTACGCGCAGGTCGCGCCAGATGCGCTGAATGCGATGGTCGCCGGCAATGGCTACGCCAGCCATGATTTGCATGGCATCGTCGACCACCGAGAAGGCAGCATTGGCGCAGTAGTACTTGCACATGGCTGCCTGAGCTGCAGTCATCTCACCGGCGTCAAAGGCGCTGGCGGTTTCATAGAGCATGTTCTTCATGGCGTTGAGCTTGATGGTCATTTCGCAGATCTTCAGCTGGTTGAGCTGAAAACGCCCAATGGGCTTGCCAAACTGCTCGCGCATATTTGCGTACTTGATTGCATCTTCATAAGCGCAAAGTGCCACGCCATAGTTGCTGGCTCCTACCAAGAAGCGCTCAAAGTCAAAGTCGCTGATGCCGCGCCTAAAGCCGTTGCCTTCGGTTCCAAAGAAGTCCTTTTCTTCAAGTTCAACTTCATCGAGATAAACCTCGCAGCAGCTGTCCATCTTCAACCCGAGTTTCTCAAGAGGGGTAATCGTGATGCCGGGCAGGCTCATGTCAACAAAGAACTCGGAGAAGGTGTCGTAATTGTCTGCGTCGCGGGCCATGATGACGAGGTAGGGTGACTCTTTTGAGCTGGTGATGAAGGTCTTTTGCCCGTTGAGATAGACTTTGCCGTTGCGGCGCTTGTACGTGGTGGACAGGCCGCCCACGTCTGAGCCGGCTCCCGGCTCTGTGCAGGCAGAGTTCCATATTTGGGCGCCGGTGCCGAGATAGGCCATGACACTGTCGATTTGCTCTTGCGTGCCCTCGCGTAGTATGGTCTCAAAGCCCGGCAGCTGATAGAGCACATAAAGGGGAGCACCCCAGCGACCTAATTCCTCATAGATTGCGGTGAGGGTTACCAGGCCCAGCTCAAGACCGCCGTGCTCTTCCGGCAACATTATCTGGTCAAAGCCCAGCTCGCACAGTGCAGACGTCCAGCGGATGGGGTACTCGTGATTCTTATCACACTCGTTGAAGTACACGTCCCAGCTCTCGCGCTGCATGAGCTCTCTGAAATTCTCTACAAACAATTGCTGATCCTCGTTTAGTTTGAAATCCATTTTTCTTTCCTCCTGTTTTCTTGTTTTTGCTTTTGATTGTTGATACTTCTACTGAATCTTTTCGCTTTCATTGGTTTCTAAGGTCATTCTTGCCTGGGCCTTGAGCCCGTGCCTGCGCACCATCCAGGCAGCAGCCAGTCCGGCAGCGCTGAAGATGATGAGGACGATGAATATCATGTTGAAGGCATCATTGCCGTGGTTGTCTATCAAGGACCCAAACCAGGTGTGCAAGAAGGCGTCAGGCAAAAAGCCCACTACCGACAGCAGGCCGGTTGCAGTGCCAAAGATTGGCAGCGGAACCTTGGCCTCGGTGAGCGTGGATGAGCCGATGCTGAAGCAACCGTAGGAGACAAAACCTACCACAACAATCAGCGCGGCTACTGCCATGAGCATGGCTGCATCGTGTGGCAGCACCAGGAATGCCGCCAGCACCACCAGGGAGGCAATTAAGAAAATCATGATTGCCTTTGAGGGCGACTTGAGCAGTCTGGCCAGGCCGCCGGCAGCCGGTCCGGCGAGCAGACCTATACCGTAGGTGCGGATGAGACCCACAATTGATACCAGAGCAATGGGGGCGGCAAAGCATGCGGTCATGAAAGGAGTTGTGTAGGTGACGCCTTGATAAACTGCGTAGATGAAGAACATCGCAATGGCTGCCCAGATGACGCCCGGGTTCTTGAAGGCCTTCAGGGTTTCACGCAAGCTGAAGCCCTTGCTCTCCTTTTGAATCTCTCCTTCGAACTTGGGAATGAAGAGAAAGGATAGAATGCCGATGATAAGAATCAAGGTAGCGATGAAGGCGAGTACTACCGATATTGACTGCGCTGCACTCGCAATGGCAGAGACAATGGCGGTGTTGATGAGGCCAACCACGAGCCCAGCCGCTCCATAGACTGAGTAACTGATACCGATCTGCGAAGGGTAGCTGTCCTCTGAGCTAATCAGCCGCACCAGCTTGTAGCGTGTTCCCCACCATATAAGAATGGTAGTGAAGCCCATGCCGATGAACACCGCATAGAGCACTTCAAGCGACGGCAGCATTGCGTACCAATACGTGAGTCCCGCTGTGGTAATCATGCCAACCCACGAAAGGGTGCGCACGCGCACCTTGTCGGCAACAACGCCAGCCGGCAGATAACAGATGATGGCAACAATTGAGTAGGCTGCAAGAAGCGCACCCAAATCGGCATTGGTGCAACCGATGGCTTCCATCAAGGGATCATAAAAGACGCTCTTTAAGTAAACCGGGGTATACAGAATCGAACTGCCCATACTTACCAGACAGAGCAAGAAGATACGGCGCCCTTTGGAGAGATCCGTGTACTTCAGTTCTGCGTGTGCCTTTCTAATCATTTCTTGCCTCCATTTCCAAAAACCTTTTGCTGTTTTCGGCTGCTTTGAGCCATTCCTCTTGTTGTTAATGCGGTAAATCAACTTGGAGGCATCTTGAAGTGATTTGCCTGCAAAAACATCACAAAAATGCAGTGAAGCCAGAAATACTTATGTTTCTGCGATGGACTACTTATAAATTAGTGATGCTGGTTTAGAGTTTGCGTATAGTAGAATTGTGTGCGTGAGGAATCTCTACGACGTTATTCTCTGCGGCAGAAAGGTCGGCTCCGGATGGGTTCATCGAATACACCATTGTCACAGGAAGCTGCCTCCAGCAAGGGGGCCGGCATATCACAGAGCACCTCCTCCGGACCATTGAAATACCTGGGTTTTGCGATTCTGCTTGCCTGGCACTATTGTATTTGGTTTGTTCCCAACGTCTTTCCGCATGTTGCACTCCTCGATGACAGCGTGACCTACTCGTGGCTGGTTAATCTTGCTGCAACGGTGTTTTCACTCTTCGTCATCGCTCGAATCATCGGCAGAAATCGCTATCTTTCCGAGCAGCGCTGGCTTTTCTTTGTGGCTCCCCTCGTATTGATTGCCGGCAGCTTGTATCTCTTGTTTGGCATGACCACTCAATCAAGCTGGGTGGGAGTTTTTGCTGCCGCCATTGTTCTCGGCATGGCAGAAGCGCTTTTGTGGATACTCTGGGGAGAGCGTTTTGCGCGCGTTAAATCACATTTCTCCATCAAGCATATTGGAATGGTGTTTGGCCTTACGCTCTTGGTTACCACCTTGATTGCAATGTTACTGCCACCCGTGATAGCCTCGGTCTTCGTTTCTCTTTTACCCCTGGCCTCAGGCGGCCTTCTTTTATCCTATCGCAACGAAAAGCAAAACACCTATCCCGTTTTGTTGTCCAAGAACACCGCGAAAGGAGGGGTGAGGAGCCTTATTATCGTTTGCAGTATCTCTTTTGTTGCGAGTATGGCCTGCTATTTCCTTGCCGCCATCATCCCCTGGGAGGAGCTGCCTTTTCTTGAAGATAGCTTCACCTTCGGTGTCATCGGCGGGGCACTTTTGCTGTTGCTCATAACCGGGGTTTGCATCGCATCAAAGAATCGCATCAACGTCTTTAAGCTCTATCCCTGGCTCTTGGTAGTTGAGGTCATAGCCTTTGCGCTCTTCCTCACCACTCAGGATTATTACTTCATTGCATTCATCTTTGCGCTGGCTATCTCGTCTATCTTTGAGATCCTGCTCATCATGTACTTTGGAATCCTGACCCTGAGGGGCTTCATCCCTCCGGTGTGGGCCTTCAGCTTCAGCTGCGGAGTCATTCGCCTTGGAGTGCTCTTTGGCAATTCGCTTGCCATTTTCTATGAGAGTTATCCTGCGCTTGCTGTTTTCCTCACGCCGGACACCTGCCTGGTTTTTATCGCAGCCTTGTTGATTCTGCTCATCTTCCTCGTTAAGCAGGAATACAGCATAGCAATGCTTACCTCAGACCCCCTGCGCACTGACGAACTCAAGGACATCTGTGCCAAAGTTGCCAAAGAGTTCAAACTCTCCAAACGTGAGCAAGAAATCATGACCATGATGGCTCTGGGGCATACCGCTGACAGCATCGCCAAACGGCTGGTAATCTCTCCCTACACCGTCAATACCCATATTCGCCACATCTACGAAAAAACCCAAATCCGCAAACGCTCAGAACTCCTCCACTACATCAACATGCAAGCCTCGCATTATTAGGCGTTGCTAAAGTTTGGGATCTGTGTTGCGCTACCACTTTTTTACGGGGAGGTCGGCTTTATCTCTGAAAGCTCCTACCAGTACCATTATGGTGTCGATAAGCCACCAGATACCAAGACCTCCAGCAGTGAGGATCATCAAAACCGCCGTTCCGATCTTTCCAACATAAAACCTGTGCGCTCCTAAAAAGCCCAGGAACAAAGCTAGGAGAAAAGCAACTAAGCGGCTTGATGCTGATATCGGTATCACGTGAACTGGCTGCGGTTGTACTGAAACTTTTTGATAGTACTCTTGCTGCTGAGTCATAATTGCACCTTCCTTCGGTTCCTTGCCAGCGTTTAGCAATTGCTCCCTGGAACTCTAACCCCCGAGAACCGTTTAGCTGACACAAGTACTCTCAGTATATGAGAAAACCCAATAGAGCGTGCCAGGCAAAATCTATGAGCCTCCGCCTGCCTAGGGGTGGGTTGAGACTAAAAGGAGTTGGATTAAAGATAAGCTATTGCGCCGGGTGCCCTATTTTTTTCTAGAACTTTTTTCTGCTGTCGAGCATGATGGTTACTGGTCCTTTGTTGTGGATTCGTACGAGCATGTCGGCTTGGAACTCGCCCTCTTCAACCTGTACGCCGTTTGCCGTGACCTTTTCTACGAAGTCTTTATAGAGTTGGTTTGCGCGCTCGGGTTTTTCTGCATCGATGAAGCTTGGGCGCCTCCCCTTCCGCGCATCGCCTAACAGGGTGAACTGTGATATGGCCAGGATTGAAGCATCCGGAAAGTCCAGCAGGCTCTTGTTCATCTTGCCTTCATCGTCTCCAAATATCCTGAGGCCGCAAATCTTGTCCGCCAAATAGCTTGCATCACTTTCTGTGTCCCCCACCTCAACGCCCAGAAACACAACAAGGCCGCCGCCAGGGATACCTCCAACAGTTCTGCCGGTAGAGAGCAGGTCATTTGATGTTTCGGGTTCCTTTGCGTAGACGCCATCGTATGTCCCCGCAGCTTTGGCCTCGGCGTCAACTTCCGCGGGATCAAATACCGTGACATCTGCAAAAGTGACTCTTTGTACTACTGCTCTCATCTTGCTAGTCCCTTGTGGTACAGCTGTAAATTTAGTTTTTCAGGTCGTCCAGGCTTGCCAGGCGGCCGGGGTAGATGGAGAGTGGCTCAAAATGGATCTTGCCGGCTGTGACGAGCGAGGTGTTGTTCTCCTGGTTGTATGCGCCGAGATAGTGAACATGCTGAAAGTAGTTAGCGTCGAGCTCGCCGCTTACCAGGGCTTGATTTGGCTGCATATAGTCTGAGTACTCAATGATTTCGAGGGTAAAACCTTTTGCCTCGATGAGCGGCCTGGCAAACTCGAGTATCTCGGCGTGGGGAGAAGGAGAGGCACCCACGCGGATAATCTTGTCATTGGAGCTTACCTGCCCCGAGCTGACATTGGCGGGGGTGTTTACCGGGGTCACTATACCTGCGTAGGTATCCGTGATGAATTGTTGCACCTCTAAGCCTTGCAGCACTTCTACCAGTACGCGTGTTTTTTCGGTGTTGATGTCATTTGCTCTTACGGCAACAACATTGGCATACTCAATTGCGGCAATGGAGAAGGGGTCTTCGATAGCCAGAGCAGTGCTTGTGTCGATGCCAGCATGCAAGGCATAATTGCCGTTGATGATTGCAAAGTCAACATTCTTGAGAGTGCTCGGCAGCATGGCCGCATCAACCTCGACAATTTCGATGCCGTAGCGGTTTCGCACGATATCATCGACCGTTGCCGTGAGGCCTACTCCGCTGGCGAGCGTGATAATGCCCTGAGCTTCTAGCAGCAAAAGAGCGCGAGCCTCATTAGTTGCGTCTGACGGCACAGCAATAGTAAACTGGCCCGGTTCCGGATCAGAAAATGCAAACAAGCTTGAATTGCCGCAGCCTGAGAGCGCAACAAGCAGAACTGCAGAAACAATTGCGGACATCACCAAAGTAATCTTCTTATTCATAAACCGCTCCCCACCCAAACCTAAAGTCATACCCACTTTGAGGGTTTTGCTTTTCACCAGTATAGCAAGACTTTCTTTGGCACAGGAGGGACGGGGTTGGTGTACCACTTTTTTGCCTCGGCAAAAAAGTGGTACACACTGGGGACAGGCTTAGCGAGTCATAACTCACGTTTCTGGTTGATATCTGTTGCAGCTGCCAGCAGGGACTGTTTGTCATTAGCCAACTGCTCGTCCATGACCTTTTCAAGCAGCTCGCCCAGAACTTCTCCCAGGAATACTCCTGGCTCAATTCCCAAGGCAATCAAATCCCGTCCGTTTACTGCCAAGTCCCTTAGCTTGAAGCACTTCTGCTCCTCCAATATACGCTCATATTCTTGCCTGAGCGCCTTAAGCTGGGCTTCCTTGCCAAGCTTGCTCATACTTGACTGGGCAGTCATGTCTGCCACCTTAACCTCCAACAGCTGCTCAAATCTCTGCTCCCCCAGCCGATTGAGCCACTTGGTAACCCTGGTAAGTTTTATGGGCTTATCGTGAACAGCGATAAGCTCAACCACTGCTTGGATGGTTTCGTTATCGTACTTCAAGCGCTTGAGCGCTGTTTGGGCTATTTCTTCGCTCATTCTTTCATGCCCGTAAAAGTGGTCTCTGCCGTCATTGCCGGTAGTGCGCGTTGCCGGCTTGCCGCTGTCATGAAACAGCATGGCCAGCCGCAAAACCTTGTCTGCCCTTATAGCTGCAACACTCTTTACCGTGTGCTCCCAAACATCATATTGATGATAGGGAGTATTCTGTTGAATTCCCACCATGTCCATAATCTCCGGAATGAATACCCCTAGCACATCCACGTAGTCAATCAAAACATCGTGAACATACTCCCCTGTCAACATACCGGTCAGCTCATGAGCCAAGCGCTCTGCCGAGATGTTCAGTAAAAGTTCCTTACAGGCACGTAGGCTCTCCGCAGTCTCCTCCGCAAGCGAAAAGCCCAGCCGAGAGGCAAATCGCAACGCTCTCATGATACGCAGCCCGTCTTCACTAAACCGCTCAGCAGGATTACCCACACAACGGATTATCTTGTTCTGAATATCCACCGCACCCTTAAAGGGATCAACAAAACCGGAGCCCGGACTAAACGCTAGAGCATTGATAGTGAAGTCTCTACGAGCCAGATCTTCATCCAAACTGCGGACAAAGTACACCTCCTTGGGCTGGCGATTATTAACATACTCCCCCTCGTGCCGATACGTAGTCACCTCAATAGGCAACTGGTCAACTACAACAGTAATCGTGCCATGCCTTAGCCCCGTGCTATACACAGGATAATCCACAAAGCAAGCCCCAACCTCCTCCGGGCGCGCATCAGTACACACATCCCAATCTTTTGGAGCACCCCCCATCAAGCTGTCCCGCACACACCCACCCACAACAAAGGCCTCAAACCCCCGCTGCATCAGGATATCCAGTGCAATATTTACTCGCGCATCAAGCTCCATGCAAGGCTAACTCCTTAGTCTCTCATTGCCCTAGATTCTATTGTAACGGCGGAAGAAACAAGTAAGTAGGGCAGATTGGCTGGGCATTTTACCTGGCTAATCCGTCCTAAAGTGCTATAACTCCAGTTGTCTTCGCAGTAAACGGTGCTTCTCGGCCCACTTGGGATTCATCCTATGCTTGAGCTGCCTGTCATGACGGGCAGCAAGTTGCAGGGCAACTCTTTCAACTTCCAGGTCGCTCTGCGCTTGTAACTTCGACACAGTGATGACGTGAACTCCCTTAGAAAGCAAGTAGTTTTTCTTCTTTGAGTCCTCGGCCTTTTGCTTGGAACGTAGGTGGTGTTTATCGCTATCGTATTCCACCGCAAGTTTAAGATCTCGCCAGTAGAAATCGCAACGGTAGTTTTTGTTGTCTTTAGTCAGATTGTTATAGACCTTCTTGCCTGAGTTGTTCCTCGCAATCTTACCGGGCTCCACTGGCGCATCCAGCTCCGGCAGCGGAAGTCCGAAGCCGCCGTGGCGATAGGGCAACGTGAGTAGGATGAGAAGCTTGCTCTCCATTGGAGAAGCTGAACCGTTTCCGATATAGCGCAAGAGACCTTGAAGCTGCCTTTGGTTGAGCACTCCTTCAGAACGGTCAAGAAAAGAAGAGAGTCTCTCAACGCTAGTAAGAGCCGGGCGTTTCTTAAAGCCGTCCTCCTTAATGTCGGGATCCTCTTTTGCGGCATCGTTTGCTGGCAACGAATACTTGCCGCAGAACTCAAGTCCCAAACGCAGAACCTTTGAGAACGGCAGCCTTTTAACCAGCTGGAAAAAGCAGAGCTCAGCGGAGACAACTAAAAGTCCTTCACCGACATCGACGATACTGCCCTCTGGCAGAGGAGCGCTGGCAATATGCGCCTTCACCATTTGAGACTTCCTCTTGGCCGTAGTTGTTCCAACCATGACCTCCAAGGGAAAGGTGAGCCCCCGGGTATCCATGCGC
>WRBR01000023.1 GCA_009784425.1 Coriobacteriia bacterium
CTTCTTTCATAAGCTCCATGAAGGGCTCAATGAAAGCCTCTGAGTGGATGCCCAGGTCATTTTTGTTTTTAAGCGCCCTGAACACATCGTTGATAGTGGGATTGCCAACGAGCTGTAAGCATGAACCATCGTCGATCAGATCGATGATGAATTGAGATGTCCTTGCTGCCCTTTCAAGCTCAGCGGTGTCTGATGGGTCGATGTTTTCGAGGATACTTGCCGGCATCTGCATGTCGCCTTCTACGATCAGGTCCGCCTCAGAAACATGTATCAGATTGTTTTCTCCATAGATATAGGGAACATGCTTGTTTACCTGGAGGATAATCTTCTTTGATGCCTCAACCGCATAGCAATGCGAGGTTGTGCCGGTGAGCCCGTAGCACATGTAACCATCCTCATCGGGAGGCGATACTTCGATAAAGGAAATGTCTGGATGCAATACGTTTTTGTACCACTTATTCATCTCACTTAACCAGACAGAACTGTAGTCAACCTTATTGCCCAATAGGCGTTCTGCGCCCAAGAAGTAGGAGATGTACTTAAAATTCGGTTTCGCTTGCCATATCGACAAGGGTCGCATGAGAAGTGCGCTCCCTATGGTTACTTCGTCTAGGTTTTCGCATGTGGCAAGAGCTTCAGTTAGTACGTGTGCCTGACTGTTGGCAACCCCGATATACACACAATCACCATTGTTGACAATCTTGACAGCCTCTTCGGGTGTTCTGAGCTTATCCTCGTATTCTTTTCTCCAAGCGCTCATAGGTAAACCTCCTGTTCATTGTTTAATAGCTGGTAATACTGTTCCTTCTTTGACTGCTGTATGGCTCCGTTAGCTATCTCTTGCCCAAGAGATAGCTTGCTATGATGACCTTCTGCATATCCTCTTGCCCTTCGAGGGTTGAGCCCATGGAGGCATCGCGTAGGATTCGGGTAATGGGATAATCGGTGACCGTGCCGTAAGCACCGTGCACCATCTGCGCGGAACGAGCGCACTCAAAAACCTGATTGGTGACGAAAAGCTTGGTCATGGCACCCTGCTTGGCAAGCTCGGCATCTCCGACCTCTCCGGCAGCTGCACGATTGCACATGCCGGCAAAGCGATAGGTCATTGCACGGGCCGTCTCAAGTTTTGTATACACGTCAGCAAGTCTCATCTGTACGGCTTGGAACTTGGTGATAGGTTGATCTCGGTGCATCTTCTGGGTAACGTATTTATAAGCTTCGTCATAGGCTGCAACAGCACTGCCCAGAGATACAGTCACTACGCCCAGCTTGCCAAATCCGATTCCTTTGGTGAGGATCTCAAATCCTCTTTCGCTTGCAATCTGGTTTTCCTTGGGTATCTTCACGTCTTTCAAGTAGACATCCACAAGCACTCCGCCGTGCTGGCCGATTTTCTTCCATTGTTCTGACATGCTATAACCCTCACTGCCCTGAGGGATGATGAAGGCACCGATTTCGTTGGTGTCGGTTCTGCGGGCAAAGAAGAAGGAAGGGCCCATTCCGGCGCTGGTTATGAAACGCTTGGTGCCATTGAGAATGAGGAAGTCTCCATCTGGTTTTGCAGTGGCGAGAATTTGTTTGGGGTCAGACCCGGTCTGGGGCTCAGTAAAGCCGCCGTTCAAGATCACCTCGCCCCTGGCGCCGGCAGGAATCCACTTCTCCTTCTGTTCTTCCGATCCAAACTTCATGAGCATCTGCAGGAGACCAGTGTGGGCAGAAATCATGATGGCTACACCAGGAGCTACCCTGGCAACCTGCTCCATCATCAATGTGTATCCGTCCCATCCGGCATCACATCCGCCATACTCTTCAGGAATCGGCATGCCAAAAGCCCCCATCTCAGCTAATCCTTCAAATATCTCTGCGGGAATATGACACTCGTTTTCGATTATGTCGAGCTTGGGTTCAATGACCTTCTCAGAGAATTCGCGAAATGACTTTTGGATGAGTTGTTGTTCCTTTGTTAAGTTATAGTCCAATAGGTCCATTGCTTAACTCCTTTCAATCAGCAATATATAGTTGTGGGATTGCATAGATACGAAGACTTGAATTGGTACGTGAGCTTGAAGAGGCAAGACTCCCTATCGTTCTTTGAGAGCAAGAACACCGTGTCAGATGCACAAAAGAATGAGAAACCTCCCTTCAAATATAGAATCATGTGGTTTGTAGACATTATTTTGTCGGAAGCAATACAGATGATAAGACGGAAAGACCGCACAGCTGTAGCGATAAATATGAACGCAGCTTGTGCAATGGTTGCGTTCTTTTTTATCGCTACAGCTGTGCAGTCTTTCCGTCTTATCATCCATGCACGCCCAGGTTGCTTCAAATAACAAACATTAAGACTATTTGAGAATGAGGTAGAGACATGAGTAAGCTGCAGCAGAACTTCTCCCCGCTAAAAGGTGTACGGGTAATCGACTTTACCCGTCTACTGCCAGGTCCTTATGCAACAGAGCTTCTTGTTGGAATGGGGGCCGAAGTAATAAAGGTTGAAGATACCGGAAAGGGCGACTATGTTCGCCACCTTATGCCAAAGCTGTTCTCAATGATGAACAGAAGCAAAAAAGGCATTGCCGTCAATTACAAAATCGAAGCTGGCAGAGAGCTGGTTTTGAAGATGATTGCAAATGCTGATGTGGTCATAGAGGGATTCAGTCCCGGCGCGATGGATCATTGGAAACTGGGCTATGAAGATGCAAAAGCTATAAGGAGCGACATCATCTATTGCTCCCTCTCTGGCTTTGGCCTTGTGGGGCCACTCGTAAACAGAGCGGGCCATGACCCCCAGTATACCGCTGAGGCCGGTCTGGTGGGCATCAGAGCAAAAATGACTGACGGCGAGTATGACGAGATCTATCCTCCGGTTGCCGATTTAGGTGGCGGGCTTAACGCAGTTCTGGCAATTGCTGCCGCACTTTACTCCAGGGAGCGCACAGGTGAGGGTGCTTATCTGGACATCGCCCTTTCTGACATACCAGCCTCATGGGCAATAGCCTGTAGCGAGTCAGATATGGGAGTCGTTCCCAAGGCTGCCTTCAACTTCTATAAGACAAAGGATGGACGAGTGATGTCTCTCGGAAACCTTGAGCCGCATTTCTGGGTTAATTTTTGTAAGGCTGTAGGTCGAGACGATCTAGCTGATCGTGCTGCAGATCTTGAGGCAGTGCCCCTGGTGGCAGAACTGATTGCATCAAAGACAGCTGAAGAATGGACTGTCATTCTCAAAGATGAGAAGGTGTGCTGGGCAATGGCTACCAGCCCTGAGGAGATGTCAGAAAATGAGCTTCTGAGGGCGCGAGGGTATGTTATTGATGCCGCAGACGAAGGCTCTGTCCTCACTCCCATACTTGCCTTTGCCCGTCCTTCCATGCCTGACGCTCCTGCCCCGGCTACGGGCGGAAATACCCGAGAAATCCTTGCTTCAGTGGGGCTCAGCGCAGATGAGATCAGTAATCTGGAGCAGCAAGGCGTGGTTGTGTCCAGCTAGTAAAAGACCGTAAGACACCGGCCATGCAGTAAAGGCTGTTTAATGCCGGCAAAATGTCACCCAAGTGCGTCTACGAAAGGAGATTGTCAATGGAAATCATCGTGGCAATGAAACAGGTTCCCGACTTACAGCAAGTTCGTTTGAAGAATAAGGAAGCTGTGCTTGAAGGAGTGCCCTTGACTTTTGGCGATATTGACAAGCGCGCTTTAGAGGCGGCCGTGCAGCTTCGTGATACCCATGAAGGCACCGTACATCTACTCTCGATAGGCAATGAAGAGTTAGAGGATACGGCAAAGGAGGCTTTGGCTGGAGGAGCCGACGCTGCAACCTTGTTGATAAGCGATGAGTTTGCAGACCTGGACAGTGCACAGGTAGCGCAATACCTGGCTGCGGCCATCAAGGATATGGATGATTATGATGCTGTCTTATTTGGCGAAGCCAGTGGAGACAACTACAGTGGGCAGGTTGCCTCTCGCGTGGCAGCAATCCTCGGTTATCCCCTTATTGGCTATGCGCAGAAGATTAGCTACGAAAACGGCAGCGTGACGGTCGAGTGCAGCTATGAGTCGAAAGTGGAGACAGTGGTTGCAGCGTGCCCAGCGGTCATTTCGGTGGTTAGTGACATTGCTGAACCCCGCATCCCTGCCGTGACAGCCATCCTCAAAGCGGGAAAAAAGCCCAAGGAGATTATGGATGAGACTGATGTGGGGATAGACGAAGCATCCGCAGTCATCGAGACCTTAAGCGCGCTTGCTCCCGATGATAATCGCAAGTGCGAAGTAGTCGACGATGTCGGCGCGCTCATTGGTGCCTTAAAAGCCGAGAAGATACTTTAGGAGGTCATAGCATGTCTAGAAATGTTCTGATATTCGGTGAAAGAGGAAACCAAATCCGTGAACTTATAACTGCCGCTCGCCTCGTCGTGGAAGGTGGCAGCACGGTAGCTGCCGTCGTTAACGATTCAGCGCTGGCAGAAGAAGTCTCTGCTTCTGGCATCGCTGCTGTCAATATCACCAGCGCTGGCCTCAACAAGGCAGATGTTGCTGCAGTAGCCAGAGCACTGCAAGCCGTTGCATCAAACAAGGATGCCGCTGTAGTGATCGTCTCGGCAGACCGCCGCGGCAGGCTGGTAGGATCCTACCTGGCTCAACTGATGAATGCCGCATTCATCTCCAATACAGACAGGGTTGCGTGTACGGACGATATTATCTGCACACGCAACACCCTTGGAGGTATGCTCTGTGCTGAGCAAAAATCATTGGCTGCCAACCAGGTGATAGCTATATCGGCAAAGGTATACGACGAGGCTCCCTCCTCAAGTGGCGGCTCAGTAGAAGAACTCCAGGATAGTTTTGAGGCTGGAGGAGTCTCGCTGATTGCTGAGTCTTCCAAGGATACCTCTGTAGCAGACATAACTGAGGCAGATGTACTGGTTGTGGTTGGTTCTGGTGTTGAGAAGGATTATCTGGATCAGGTCCAGGCAATCGCAGACAAGCTTTCTGGCTTGGTTGCCTGCACAAAACCTGTAGCAACAGATCGCAAGTGGTATAGCGAGGAGTTGGTCATTGGCATCTCCGGCAAAACATGCAAGCCAAGCCTGGCTTTGTTGTTTGGAGTCTCAGGCCAGGTGCAATTCTATGCTGGCATTCGCGATGCTAAGGTTATTGCGGCCATAGATAAGGATCAAAACGCACTGATAACCGGTCTGGCCGATTATGTGCTGATTGCAGATACAACTGATGCCATTCCAGGTATCGGAGCAGCACTTTGATTACGTTACGGTACATGATGGAGGCACTCACCTGACAAAACCATAAGCATTCATGAGTTTTCTTGAGACATTGAGGCCACCAGCCAAGGTACGATAACGACTCTGACAGGAGCAGCATGATGCATGTTTTCAATGAGGAAGAGCGAGAGATACTGACTGCTGTAAAAAGGTTTTGCGAGGACAGGATAAAGCCGGCGGCATCCGCCATCGACGAAGAGGATGTTTTTCCCAGGGAGCTTTACACAGAGCTTGGAAAGGCCGGAATCCTGGCACTGACTGCACCTGAGGAATATGGTGGCTTGGAAATCAGCGTGCATTGTTGGCTGGAGTGCCTTTCTTTAATATCAGCAGCCTCGGCATCTCTCTCTATGAGCGTAACTGCTTGTTCCAGCCTGATGTTTCTGGTATCGAGGTTTGCCTCTGAGGAACTCGGGCAGAAGTGCCTGCCAAAACTTGCAACCGGAGAAGCGATAATGTGCGCCTGCATCACCGAGCCCAACGCCGGTTCAGACGTGAGCAGCATAGCAACGACGGCTGTCTTGGATGGTGAGCATTATCTGGTTAACGGTTCAAAGATATTCATCACCAGTGGGTCTGTCGCAGACTACTTCGTCATCTTTGCCAAGACGAGAGTTGGAGACAAGGAGGGTCTTATCTGCCTATTGGCAGATAAGACCATGCCTGGCATAAGAATTACACGAGATGAGAAGAAGCTCGGCATGCGTGGCTCGGTGACATCCGAGTTGTGGTTTGAGGATCTGCGAGTACCAATTGACCATGTAATAGGAAACGCAGGCGATGGTTTTAAAGTGGCCTACAACACATTGGAGCGAGGGAGACTCTACGTGGCGGCAATGGGATTAGGAATTGCAAGAGCTGCACAGGAAGCAGCAGTCGAGTATTCGAAGACGCGCGTGCAATACGGCAAGCCCATTTGCAAATATCAAGCCATCCAAAACAAGCTAGTCGATATGGAAATCGGCATCGATGCAGGCCATGCACTCGTCCACTCAATTGCAGAACGCATAGAGAGGGGCGAGCAGACAATCAAGCAGGCCTCTTGCGCAAAGGTCTTTTGTTCGGAACTCGCAGAGCGTGTAACGGCTGAGGCCTTGCAGGTATTTGGCGGCTATGGCTACTGCAAGGATTATCCCGTAGAGCGGTATTTCCGCGATGCCAAGGCGCTGCCAATCTTTGAAGGAGCCAATGAGGTTCAGAGGAATATCATCGGAAAGGTAATCCTTGCCTAGGTGCGTGCCTTGGTACTTACCTGGTTTTACCTGGGCAGGCAGCTGTAAGCGGTATTCTGAATGACAAGTAGGTGCGGTGATGAGGATTGCGGTTTTTGTGAAGCAGGTCATGGATCCGGAGGCTGTTTTAGCCTTCGATGAATCTGGGGCGTTGGTCCAAAACGAGCAAAACCTGATCATCGATGCTTACAGCGAATATGCCGTAGAGCGCGCTGTTCAGCTAAAGGAGGAATTGGGCTTTGAGGTCATCGCAGTTACGATTGGTGACGAGAACTCTATACCTGCTGTCAGGCATGCTCTTTCCATGGGATGCTCCGAGGCCTACCAGGTAAGCGACCCCGATCAACTCTGCACAATCCCTGAGCTCAAAGCACAGGTCCTTGCCGCAGTTGCCAAGGAAGTGAGCGCTGACCTGGTCATGGGCGGCTGTATGTCTGCCGACACCGGTCGAGCGCAGGTAATGCCGAGGGTCGCCGAAATTTTAGGACTGCCTCATGTAAACAAGGTGGTTGAGATGAGGCTTGAGGGCAATCTGGTTTGCACAAAAAGCGAGGTCAACGACGGCATTGCCGAGATAGATGTTCAACTGCCAGCGGTGATTTGCGCTCAGGAGGGGCTTGCAGAGCCACGCTATCCATCCATGTGGGACATCATGCAAACACGAAAGAAGACTATACAGACTCGGTCGGTGAACGAATATGCCACTTCATGTGCAAGCACGTCGCATCTTGCTGTAGTGCTGCGCCTGAAGGAAGCCCGTAAAAGCGGCTCTATCATTGAAGGGGAAACGCTGAGTGAAGTGGTGCAAAAGGCAGTCAGCGCTCTTCGTGATGAGGCCAAGGTCTTATGGGGTGCTTGAGTATGAGCAGGGTTGTAGTCTTTTGCGACTCGAGCGAGACGGCACTCAGGAACGTTTCTCTAGAAATGACAACAGGCGCGAGGTGCCTGGCAAATGAATTGGGCGCTGGTGTGAGGGTGTATATATGGAATGGTACCGAGGAGGAGGTCGCAAAGCTTTCCACCCATGGAGCAGATGAAATCGCCCTGCTTGATGCGGACCATGACATGGCATCCAATCCCGAGGCCATTGCCAAAACCATTGCTAAGCTCGCTGCCTATGATGAGGCAGATATCCTACTCTTGCCCCATACTTCTTTTGGCTTTGCAGTTGCGCCGCACGTGGCAGCGTTACTTGATGCGGCTTATGTTCCAAACGTAGTAGCGATTGACGGTGAACAGAGGGCCATAGAACGAGAATCCTACTCGGGAAAGATCATCGAGCGGGTAAGCATCACTGCCGAGACAAGATTGGTGGCAACGGTAAGGCCTAAGGCGGTAGACGCTGTTGTTATTACTGAGTCCTGCCAGGCAAAGATGCTCAATATAGAAGTATCCTGGACAGACACCCATCAAGTAGTCAGGAATGTTGCAGAGCAGCTGATTGGTCAGGTCTGTCTTACCGAGGCTGACTATGTGGTAGGCGCAGGACGCGGCGTGAGAGACGCTGAGGGTTTTGCGTTGGTTGCCCGGCTTTCTGATGTGGTGGGTGCCGCACTGGGGGCAACGCGAGCAGTTATTGATGAAGGTTTCTTAGGCCTCAGCAACCAGATAGGCCAAACCGGAAAGGCTATTGCCCCAGAGCTTTATATTGCCTGTGGGATATCAGGATCGATTCAGCACATGGCTGGGGCCTCTGCATCCAAGTGCATCCTAGCGATAAACAATGATCCAGAGGCTCCGATTTTCAAGTATGCAGACTATGGCATAGTTGCCGACCTGCGCAAGGCGGTTCCACTGTTAATCGAGCACTTAGCACATAAGACAGATTAGCCTTGTTGGGCGTTGGTAAAGAAACCAGGAGTTGGGTAACGTGCAATCGGGCGAAGCATTTCGAGAGATATTCTGGAACATTGACCACCACTGGCTGATGCAAGCATTGCTAGTACTTGTTTTGTTCTTATTTGTATTCTTCCTGGTTCGCATCATACGGTTAACCCGGATAGGTATTCCAGTAGCGCGTTCTGACAGACCAGGAAAACGGCTGTGGGGCAGTTTTCGAGATGCGATTCTGCAAGTAAAAGTCCTGAGTGAGAAAAAGAGTGGCATCATCCATGCAATGATGTATTTTGGCTTCTTAGTTCTTCTTGTGTGTACTATTACTATCGCTTTTGACACCTATCTAGGTACTCATTTTATAAACGGACACTTCTATCTATACGTCATATCCCTTGGCGGTGACATTGCTGGCTTGCTCTTTTGTGCTGGGGTGGCTGCAGCTATCGTTCGACGCGCTGTCAATAAGAACCTAGAGACAAAAGTCTCGGATATCATCATCTTGGTGATCCTCCTCCTGGTTGGTATCACCGGTTTCACCATTGAAGGATTGAGGATTGCTGCTGCTGATGACCCGTGGAGGATGTGGTCGCCCATTGGAAACCTCGTGGCGTATGCCTTTTCTGGCATCGACGAGATGCAGCTGGTGCTGTGGCATAGGGTTTTTTGGTGGATCCATCTAGTGTTGGCCTTTGCTGCCATTGGTACCTGGACCTGCACAAAACTCGTGCATACGTTCTTGATTCCTCTGATCCTCTATCGACGTCAGCTGGATAATGCCGCCATCTTACCTTTTGTCGACCTGGAGGATATGGACATTCAGGAGATTGGTGTTCATACAATACGAGACTTCACAACAAAGGATCTGCTCGATTCTGAGGCATGTATTCGTTGCAGCAGGTGCAACGAGGTTTGCCCAGCATTCACAACTGGCAAGACGTTAGTGCCAATGGGCTTCATGCAAGGGGTCAGAGCACAGCTCAGACTAGAAGGCCCTGAGATCAAGGCTACGCGAAGGCATAAGCACAAGAATGATGTTACAGAAGGGGTGCAAGGCGCCAGAAAAGAGTTAACCCTAATGCCTGTTGTTGGAGCTTCTATTAAAAAAGCGGACCTATGGCAGTGTGTAACCTGCGGTGCCTGCACAGAAGCCTGCCCTGCATCTATCGAGATAGCTCCAAAGGTCGTGAAGATTCGCACCCATCAGGTGTCCATGGAAGGCGCCTTTCCCAACGAGGCTCAGTCTACCTTCAGGGCGCTCGAGACAAATGGTAATCCCTGGGGCACCGGCTGGCAAAAACGTATGGACAGGCTTGCAGATCTTGAGGTGCTGACTTTTGCTGAACATCCCAACGCCGAGTGGCTTTACTGGCCGGGCTGTTCAGGCGCTTTTGATGACAGGAACAACAAGGTTACTGCTGCGGTAACACAAATCCTCAAGGCAACTGGAGTAGACTTTGCTGTTCTGGGTAATGAGGAGCGCTGCTGTGGTGATGCGGCACGTCGTATGGGTAATGAATATGTGTACTATCAATTGGCAAGCAGGAATATCGCTGCACTTGAAAGCTATGGCATTAAAAAGATCCTTACTCAATGCCCGCATTGCCTCACGGCCCTCTCCGTTGACTATCCTCAGCTGGGCGGCTCCTATGAAGTCATCCATCACACTCAACTGATCCAAAGGCTCATAGGTGAGGGGCGGCTCAAGCCCTCTCGCGACTTGAGTGCCTCTCTTGCTTATCACGATTCTTGTTATCTTGGCCGCTACAACCATGTTCTCAAAGAGCCGCGATTGGCTCTTGCGGCAGCTGGTGCATCCATTGTTGAGCCCAATCGGCATGGTAAAGCTGGCTTTTGCTGCGGAGCAGGAGGTGGCGGGATGTGGCTAGAGGAGTCACAGGGCACTCGCATTAACGTCGAACGAGCAAAACAACTCCTTTCCACCAATGCCAGCCAGATTGTTACCGGCTGCCCATTCTGCCTCACCATGCTGAGCGATGGTATAAAGGCTCTGGATTCTGAGGTGTCAGTATGTGATGTTGCAGAGATTATCTGGAACTCAACATTGTATCAATCAGATAGGATAGAGCCTAAATAAGGTATGGTGTCAGGACTGTTGTGCAGAGGATGCACAACAGTCCTGACACAATGGCAACAGGCTTTTTTACTGCTAGCCCGATGTTATAATGTGCTGCATAAAGTGCAAGGCTCTCCGAGGGAGGTGTATTTTGAGGATAGACTACCTGGAAGAGTTCGTAGTGCTTGCTAAAGCCTCCAGCATCCTCGAAGCATCCAAGACCCTCAAGGTTGTGCCATCAACCTTGAGCCGACATCTCAGCGCCATGGAGGTGGAGCTGGGTTTTAAGCTGATAGATCGCACAACAACATCGTTTAACCTGACGACTAAAGGAGAGTTGTTTTTTGAGCGAGCAGTAAACACTCTGGAAGCATACTCAATGTCTGAGTTTTCTGCCACCAAAGAAATAGAGTCTCCAAAGGAGACGGTTATCATAGGGGGTCATCTGAGGCTCATGGGGGTGGCAAATCTCATAACTTCCACGACGTCATATTGCGTGAGAAACAGGTATTCGGTATTACCATTGCCCTACTATCCTCATACCTTTGGTTCGGTGCTCACCTTTGGCTCCAATGATCCTATCAAGACTGCGAAAAAAGGTCATGTTGATGTTTCTCTACTAGTTGGCTGCGAGCAGGATGACTTATCCCAGTTTGAGTCAGTGTCGCTTTTCCATGAGCCCACCTCGCTACTCTTCTCTGCCGGCTTGGAGATAGCTCAGCATGCTGGTCCAGTTGATTTGTACGACTTCAAAGATTTCACCTTTGTGCTCCCTCCATTCTATCCGTCGCTTACCAACCGTTTTCTCCAAATCTGCGAAGCAGTAGGCTTTAGGCCTATTCATCGCTACAAGTTTTATCGCTCGTATGGCGATTTATATGCCTGCCGAAACAACAGGGAGGTGTTTATCTCTGGGAGACATGAGGCAAAGAAACTGCCTCCCGTGCGGTTGTCGGGGCTGGAAGAAAGAGATATAGCAAACCCAGAAGCTTATCTGGATATCAAGGCGGCTTGGAGCAAAGATGGCTCCAGCTCACGTATTGAAACGACAGTTTCTTGCTTCAAAGAGGTTTCGGAGATTCTTGAGGGTCAACCCTATTCCTGGACGAGCCTAACGTGTTAATTGGTAACGATAGAGGACTGCTGTGAAAATTGATTACTTAAGAGAGTATATTGTCATCGGTAGCTCATCGAGCCTTCAAGAGGCAGCTCAGAAGCTCTACTTATCCTCGTCCACCTTGAGCAAGCACCTATCCTTTATTGAAGAAGAGGTTGGCACAAAGCTCTTCAAGCGTTCCACAACTTCCCTTGAGTTTACTGTGGCAGGAGAGCGATTTTTTGAAAAGGCCATCGCGATAATCAATCTCTATGACGCAGCACTCACAAACCCAGAGCAACCATGCACCTCACTACCTGTGGTAACTGTTGGAGGGCACTTGCAGTGCTCCTTGGCTTATCGGCTGCTGATGACCACCTCGAGCTTGGTTGCACATCACAATTCCCCGGTGCACATCGTGCCGTATATCGAGCACTACAACGGCTCTTTGCATAGTCTCGCAAGTAATGATCCCTACAGAACCATCAACGACGAACTGGTAGATGTTTCCTTACTTATAGCCGCAAGTTCTGTGCCGCAAGGTTTTAATTGCATGGTGATTTGTAATGAGAGGCTCACTATCGCTGCCCCTGAGAATCATCCCTTTGCAAGGAGCAGGGAAGCTTTGAGCGTTTGTGACTTAGGTAGCGAAACCTTTGTCTTTTCGCAAGCGTATCCTGAGTTCACCCAGCAGTTCATCGCTCGGTGTAAAGAGAGTGAGGTGCGACCCAAGATTAGGCAAAAGGCATTTCAAACATGGGGCGATATGTATGTCAAGCGCAACGACTCTGACCTCTTTGTTTTTCCAAGAAGCTTTGCTGAGCGACTGCCCCCTCAAGAAATCAATGGCTTGGTAAAACGGGATATAGATGATGCAATCGACTTTGAGATCTGGGCTCTTTGGAGCAAGGATAATCCTAATGAAGGCATTCCCATCTTTTTAGATAAGCTACTCGAAGTTGTCGAGCTGCTCAAGCCAGAGGCAGTGTGACAAAGCGCTGAACTAGAAGGCGAGGGAAAGAGAATAGGCGCAATGGATATGCTCATAGCTGCACAAGCTCTGGCTGACAAGCTTGTCTTGGTTACCAACAACTATCGAGAATTTGGCAGGATAAAATCCTCAGAATCCTGTGGAGTACTGGGAAATGGCATATCGTCCAGGTTATCCCATATGTTTTTGTTGTTAACTATCGCCGAAAGATTGGCTGCATCATCGATTGTCAATTCCCTGAGTGCCACGGCTGATTCACTCATCGAAGCATCGCTGCGCTCTCCTGGCATGTAGGGCGGGGCAGGCTCGCTTGGTTCAGGTGGGGGCTTGTAGCCGCGGGCGATGAGCCAGGCGATGAATGCGGTCAGCAGGCTCATCCCAAAGATGATGCCTTCAAGCGTGTAGAGATTAACGACCTCAGCAACATACAGAGTAATAGTGCTGTTGGTGAGTGTGTGCATGGCTATGGCGAGAATCAGGTAGAGCCACTTTCTTTGCCGAACCGCGCAAAACACAATCACACTCAAAGCGATATGCAAGATCAAAGCCGAGACGCGCTCAAAAAGCCCAATGCCCAGCATCAGGGGGCTGCTCTCAGCCAGGAGGCCTATTGCCTCATGTATCGCCTCTGCCTGCTCGGGGGCCATGGCTATGAGAAGGTCTATGGTTCCGGTGTTGGCCATGAAAACGATTATCAGGTTGTTCACCATGGCCAGGCTGTAGACGAGCAGAACCTCCATGCCGCCGTGTCCTACGCCGTACATAAGACCGTCGCTGACTTTGTTGCGTCGTTTCAAAAACCACTTAAAGGCAATAAACCTGCCAAACTCCTCAACCAAACCGGCCCGAAGAGAGAGCAGCAAGGTGAGGATAATGGGACTGGTGATAAGCACTGAGCCCAGCAGTGATGTAGCAATGGCGATGTTAAAGCAGACGAAGAATACGCCCATGCCTACCAGCAGATTGACGATGCTTGCCTTGGTGCGACGCCAGACGATAAACCAAGCAGCAATCGGCAGCAACAGCGACAGCACAAATACAACTGCAATGGCTGTGATGTTTATCATCGAAATCATCAGTCGTTAGCGCAGGTCTCTCAAGCGGTATGCGGCGAGACCAACTAGGGTAAGTGCAACTGCAATTGCGGCAAGCACTGCGAGGGGCACCGCGTTGAAGTCCGCAACGGGAAGCTGCGGCACACTGCCAAAGGGCGAGATGTTCGTAGCCCAGTCGGGTAATTTGAACATGCGGCCAAAATAGATGATTACAAATGAGTAGGCATACACCACCCATATTGCTACTGAAAGCCGAGGAAGCAGCCCCACCAGAGCAACCGAGACCCCCAGCATCACCCAAAGCGCGGGTAGATATACGAGTGAGGCCTTAAAGAGATCGGTGAGTACCAGAAGCCCCGTTGAGTAACCGGAGGCATACATCCCCAGGGTGGAAAGCACCATGAACAGTACGCTTTGCAGCAAGGCAATGACGATGAAGCCGGCATAGAGGCCTATGCGCGATGTTGCGGTGGCGTAAACCTGCTCAATGCGCCCGTGTTTTTCTTCAGAATGGATCTTCATGGCTGCATTGATGACCGGCACTGCCGCAAGGAGCGCCATGATGCTGAAGAGCATGGTGATGTAGTCGTTCACCAGGGAGTTTCCTCCGTCTGAGCCCTGCACCATTTGCTGCATCATGGCGTTATTGCTGAGGAAGCTCTGCAGCTCGCCAACTATAGAACCATACACTGCGCCGGCAACAACAGCAGCTATTGCCCAAGCTGCCACCGCTCCTCGGGTGAGCCTCCAAGCCAAGCCAAAGGGGCTTTTGAGTAAGGGAGAAGCATGCTTTCTTCCGGGTTTTGCCGGGATGACTCCCGCTCCCAGATCTCTCTTGACGTACACCACGCCGGCAACGATGGTTATGAGAATCGCGATGCCAAAGAGTACTGCCAAAAGCCACAGGTTGTTGTCGTAAAACGCGGAGACCTTGAGGCCCAGGCCTATGGGTGAGAGGTACGAAGCGTCATTGCCTTGCATGTCACCCCACGCCCTGATGATGTAAAAGAGGCCAAAGAGCGCAAAGGCCGCGCCGAGCACGCCGCGGGATGAGGAGACGAGCTGAGCCAGCAGCAAGGTGATGCCAGCAAAACTGAAGCCGATGGCTCCAATGGCAAAACTGTAGGCAAAGGCTCCGTGGATGCTCGTTCCGCCGATATTGATTGCCAACAGGCCCGCCATGGTGAGGCTTGCGATGAGCACGTTAAGCAGCAGCACGCAAAACAGGGTGGCTGCGATATTGGCGAGCCGTCCCATGGGCAGGGCACGAAACATCTCAAGCCTGCCGAGCTCCTCGTCTGCCCGCGTGTAGCGATTAACGAAGAAGATATTCATGATGGCTGACGCAATGGCAAACCAGATGAGGCACGTTTGCGCCATAACCATAGCTGTGGTGAGGGAGTCCAGTCCATACACCGGGCCCATCAGGGCCACCATCGCAGGGGTGTTCATGGTTTGCGCCATGCCCGAAAGCTCTGTGCTCGTAGAGAACAGGCTTGGGTACATTGCGGCAAAGCCCACGGCTGAGGCCGCCATGGCAACGATCCAGATTGCGCTGATTATGCGCTCGCGCTCAAGGATGAAACGCGTGTAGAGCCAAAATCCGGCTAACGGTTTCATGAGCTACTGCTCCTTACCGTTATACTCGCTGAGGAACAGCTCCTCCAGCGAGCGCCCGGCTGCAACCTTGGAAATCTCGTCCATGGTGCCGGACTGGATGATCTTGCCGTTTCTGATGATGCTTATTTTATCTGCGAGTTTTTCCACCTCTGAGAGGATGTGGCTGGAGAGCAGCACGCTTTTGCCGTCTTTCTTGAGCTCAAGCACGATGTCTTGAAAGACCTTCTCCATCAGAGGGTCAAGGCCGCTCGACGGCTCGTCAAACACAAAGAGCTCAGCGTCTGAGGCCAGGGCGGCAACCAGCGCCACCTTCTGTCTGTTGCCCTTTGAGTAGGTATGACACTTTTTGCTGGGATCCAGCTCAAAGCGCTTAAGGAAAAGCTCACGCCTCTCCTTGTGGTGCTTATCGGGTTTTCTAAGGGAGAGCATGAGGTCGATGACCTCGCCACCCGTGAGATTACCCCAGAGATTCACCTCTCCCGGCACATAGGCGAGGCGCTTGTGCAACTCAACGGAGTGCTTCCACGCATCCTTGCCAAACATACTCACACTGCCCGACGTGGCACGCAGAATGCCCAGTAACACTCGTATCGTTGTGGTTTTTCCAGCACCGTTGGGCCCCAGATAAGCATGCACCTGGCCCTCATCCAACTCAAAGTCAACACCGTCGAGCGCCGTGAACTTCCCAAACTTCTTAACCAGTTGCTTAATCTCTATTACTGGCATACCCACTCCTCCCCAGAAGGTTTAACCTCTTAATGATACTCCAAAATGGTACAGAGGGACGGGGTTAGCGTACCAATTTGGCCCAAGGGCCAAATTGGTACGCTAACCCCGTCCCTCTGTACCATTTTATGACAGCTTGATACCCAGGTCGCGGAGTTGGCGGGTTTCGACGCTGGCGGGGGCACCGGTGAGGGGGTCTCCGCCGCTTGAGGTTTTGGGGAAGGCGATGACATCGCGTATTGAGTCAAAACCGCCGAGCAGCATGATGAGCCGGTCAAGCCCCAGGGCTATGCCGCCGTGAGGGGGCGCGCCGTAAGAGAGCGCGTCGAGCAAAAAGCCAAACTGCTCCTGAGCCTCTTCAATGCTAAAGCCCATCGTTTCCAACACGCGCAGCTGTTGCTCGCGTGAGTGATTACGTAAGGTGCCGCCGCCCAGCTCGTAGCCGTTCATGATGAGGTCATAGGAGTATGAGCCGCAGGCAGCAGGGTCGGTATCGAGCTTATCGAGGTCTTTATCAGTGATGCGCGTAAAGGGATGATGATTGGCAACAAAACGCTTGGCATCGTCGTCGTAACTGAACATCGGAAAGTCCACTACCCAGCAAAGGCTGTGACCGTTGCGTTCAATGCCCAGCACCTCGGCCAAGGCAAGACGCACGGCGCTCAAGGCAGCGGAAACAATCTCAAAGCTGTCGGCTCCAAAGACCACTAAATCGCCCGGCGCCACGTCGAGGGCAGCCTTGATGGCCTCGAGGAGTTCCTCGCCCAGGAATTTGATGATGGGGCTCTTGGCCTCACCCGCAGAGGTGAAGGCAATCCACGCCATGCCCTTGGCACCGTGAATGGCAGCTACCTCGCCCAGCTTGTCTATCTCACCGCGCGAGAGATCGCCGGCTCCCTTGGCGTTGATGGCCTTGACCACGCCCCCGCTTTCTACGGCGCCGGCAAAGACCTTGAAGCCGCAGCCGGCAACCAGCTCAGAGAGGTCTTGCAGCTCCAGGCCAAAACGAATGTCCGGTCGGTCGTTGCCAAAGCGCGACATGGACTCCGCATAGCTCATGCGGGGCAGTGGAAAGCTCACTGCACTGAGAACGCCAGTTTCAACGGGCACCCTGGTTCCCTGCTGCTCGGGATGCATCTCCACGGCAATGCCCACCGCAGCCAGCGTCTCGGCCATTACGTCTTCCATGAGGCCCAGTACGTCATCTTCAGAAACAAAGCTCATCTCCACATCGAGCTGGGTGAACTCCGGCTGCCTGTCGGCGCGCAGGTCCTCGTCTCTAAAGCAGCGGGCTATCTGATAGTAGCGCTCAACGCCGCCCACCATGAGCAGCTGCTTGTAGAGCTGCGGGCTTTGCGGCAGGGCGTAGAACTTGCCGGTGGAAAGCCGTGAGGGCACCAGAAAATCCCGGGCACCTTCGGGAGTGGAGCGCCCCAGTATGGGGGTCTCAACCTGCAAAAACTCACGTTTGTTAAAGGCGGCATGCAGCGCGGCGGTTACCTCGGAGCGCAGCTTAAGCGAGGCGAGCACCTCCGGGCGACGGAAATCCAAATAGCGCCACTGCAGGCGTGCAAGCTCGTCGGTTTCTATGCCGTCTTGTATGGCAAAAGGCGGGGTCTCGGCGCTGTTGAGTATCTCAACTGCTTGCACCATCAGCTCTACCTCACCGGTTACCATGTCGGGGTTGGCGGTGCCTTCTGGCCTCTGCCTCACATAGCCCTTGACGCAGAGCACCCACTCAGGGCGCATGCGCTCCCCTGCCGCAAAAGACTCAGGAGAGCACACGTCGGGGTCAAACACTATTTGGGTGATGCCCGTGCGGTCGCGCAGATCCACAAAAATCAGGCCGCCGTGGTCTCTGCGATGGCCCACCCAACCGCAGAGTGTTACCTCTTTGGACGAGTCCGCATCCTTGGCGCGGAGCTCGCCGCAGGTTTTGGTGTGCTGGGAGTGAGTGTTCAGGTAATCAGTCATTTGTTCCTTCTATCGTTTCTGCCGGTCAATATCCTTCTATTGTTTAGCTGGTTAATGTCTCTATGAGCTTTTCCTTTGTTACGGTTTGCTGAGTGCTCTCAGTCATGGAGCGAAGCGAAAACACGCCCTCTGCCATCTCGTCGGGACCAATGACCACCGTATAGGCGGCACCGAGTTTGTCAGCCACCTTGAACTGAGACTTAAGCGAGCGTGCCTGGTGGTCCATCTCTGTGCTCACCCCGTGTGCGCGCAGCTCGCAGGCGAGGCTAAAGGCGGCCAGGCGCGCCTCTTCGTCTACCGCGGCGATGAATACCTCGGCGGCAACGGGCAACTCAGGTGCTGCGCCCAAGGCCTCCAGCACCAGTAAAATGCGCTCCAGGCCCACGGCAAACCCCAGGCTCGGTGTGTGCTTTGCTCCGTATTGCTCAAGCAGTCCGTCGTAGCGGCCGCCTCCGCCAATGGCGTTTTGGGCGCCCAGACCAAGCTCCACCTGCACCTCAAAGACAGTGCGCGTGTAGTAGTCAAAGCCGCGGACGAGACGGTCGTCTTCTTCAAAGTCCAAGCCGGCAGCGGTGAGGAGCTGCTTGACCGCAGAATACTGAGCGCTACACTCCTCGCAGTGGAAGCTGGTAATCTGCGGCGCGTCTTCCAGCATCTGTTTGCAAGCAGGATTCTTGCAGTCAAAGGCGCGGAGGGGATTGGTGTTTGCCCGGCGCAGACATTCGGGGCAAAACACCTCGGTGCGCCCGAGTATGAAATCCTTAACCGCAGCCTGGTAGAGCGGCCTGCAGTTTTCGTCTCCCATTGAGTTGACCTTGAGCACCATCTGAGCACGGGGAATACCCAAAGACTCAAAGAAGCTCATGAGCATAAGGATGACCTCGGCATCTGCCGAGGGCTCCGTGGCACCAATGCACTCAGCACCAATCTGCCTGAACTCACGATAACGACCTTTTTGCTGACGCTCATGCCTGAACATAGAACCTGCGTACCAAAGCTTGGTCGTAGGCGTGCCGGGCGCACACAGATTATGCTGCACCACCGCACGAGCAGTGCCGGCAGTGCCTTCCGGACGCAGCGCCAGACCCAGGAGAGTGGATTTGTCGAGCTCGACGGTGTTGCTGTTGTCGGCACTGGCGCTGGCAGCGTTTTCGCTGCTCTCGCCGTCTCCTCTGCTGCCGACGCCGTATTCGCCGTTGGCGGCGCTTTCGGCGCTAGAGGTGTTTTTGGCGTTGGCGAGGTAGGCAGCGTTTTCGCTTTTTTTGCTGTCTCCGCTGATTTTGCCGTCTGCCCTGTCGCCCGCATTCCCCAACTTCTCAATAGCACTCATAGGGTAAACAAAGTACATCTCCTTGCCCACAATATCGGTTGCCTCACCAATACCGCGCGTAAAAACCTCAGTTTTCTCAAACATCGGAGTTTCCAGATAGCGGTAACCGTAACGGCTAAACAAGTCAGAAGCCGCCTGTATTATGCGCTGAATGCCAAAAGCACCAACAGGCAAGAGGTCATTGACCCCAGAAGGATTTTGATAGGCCATGCACAATCCTTAACTAGCAGGTTAATCGTAAGCAACCATTGTAGCAGTGTGTCAGAGAGACAGTTTTGGGACAGAGAGACGGCAGGCTGTGTGAAAACGTCATTGCGGGCTTGACCCGCAATCTTTAACCGCATGTTAAAAGATTGCGGGTCAAGCCCGCAATGACGAAATTGGACTTTTTCACACACCCTGACGGGCTATCCCCTGCATTCTCGGCACCTGTTTCACTTAACGCGCTTCTTGTTAAACGCCGAGGGAACAAAGCGGTAGGCCTCCTTCTTGTCCATCTTGGTGAGGTAGCGGGTGGCAATTTGCTCTCCGCAGTTGGGGCAGTAGAGGGCACCGTGGTATTTGGAAAAGTCGATGGAGCCGTCTATGATACGGTCGTTATACATCTTGACAAAGCCGCTTGAGCCTACCTTTTGGTAGTGAGCAATGAAGCTTTTGCAGTAGGCACAGCTCACCTCGAGAACATGACTGCCTCTGACCTTGCGGCAGTTTGGATTCTTGAATACTTTCAAATCGCACTCGCCATTCCGTGTGGTTAGCAAAACTTGGCTGCTGTGCTAAGATTCTAACGATTATTGAAGGAGAAACGTTATGAGAAATCAAGAAACAGCTATTGATGAGAAGCCGTTAAGCAGGAGAGGCTTTCTCAAACTTGCGGGCTTGGGAACAGTAGCAGCGGTAGGATTGAGCGTAGCTGCCTGCAAGCCAGAGGAGAGCCCTGAAGAAGCTGACCTGTTGCATGAGCCAGAGGAATCTGACAACCAGCCTACCTGGGATTCAAGCACAGAGTACTCAACGGAGATTCCGACCTTTGTTGGTCAGAAGTTTGAAACAGCCGAAGGATCCGGAATTGCTGACCCCTTTGCTGCCGAGAGAGCAATATATGAGTATTTTGAAGCTATTTACGGTCCGCTCAGCATTGAGTGTGTCGACATTATCACTGTTCCGGGAGTGTCAAAAACGTGGGTCTTTCAGATTGACTGGATAGATGTAACCTTTGTCCTTGATCTAAACACCTGCATCATGTCGATGCCGTAACTGGCACGTCAGGCTGCGTAAAATATCTCATTTCCGTCATTTTGGGCTTGACCCGGAATCTTCTAACATGCGGATTAAGATTCCGGGTCAAGCCCGGAATGACGTTTTCACACAGTCTGACGTCAACCTGACATGAGAACTTGACTCCAGCCCCCTTTGACTCATGGCTTGCAGCACCTTATGCCCCGGCTCAAGCTAATTAGCTGAAACCTTTCTAAATTCAATATGTAGCTCCCTGTCGAGACCCTTGGCGATTTGCTTCAGGGTGTGTATGGTGGGGCTACAGGTGCCATTTTCAATACGGCTGATATTGGACTGGCGGATGCCGGATTTCTTGGCGAGTTCCTCTTGGGTGATATTCTGGTCGCAACGGGCGTCAATTATTGCTTTCATGACCTCAAAGTCAGCACGAGTGTTCTCATATTCTTCTCTAAACTCTGGGCTCTCCATCAGTTTTGCCTTGAGCTTAGCTAAATCACTCATTTCTCTTTCTCCGTTCGTAATCTTCTTTGTACTTCATTGCCTGCTTGAGGTGTACCTTTGGAGTCTTTTGCGTCTTCTTTAAAAAACCGTTTGTGAGAACAATCTTATCTCCACTGTAGAAAAAATAAAAAATCCTGCTGATATCTTTTGCAAACCTGATTCGAAGTTCAAATATCCCATCAGAGACTGGCTTGGAATACGGCTCTCTGAGCGCATTGCCTTTCTCCTCTAGAATCCTGAGACTGTCATATGATTTCACTTGCATTTTTGGAGAGAGGCTCAGCACAAATTCTTCCACCGGCTTTCTGCCGTTAGGGAGTTCGTAGAATTCAAGGTCAAACAACGCAGCCTCCAATTCCTTATAAGGAATATTATCACAAAATTGATATATTTACAATCTGAGAAAACAATCATACCTATATGTTTGCTAGTGTTATTATAAACTAGTTTTATAACCTCATCATTGACTAATACCGCAACAAAATGGTTACACTTTGAGATTGTGACTCTGGTCTGTCACTCAGCTAGTTGAGTAATCCGAGCGACTTCTTCCAGGGTGACGAGGCTGAAGACACCCAGGTCTTTTCCATCCACGATATAAAGATAATCTCCGATGGCAAGGATGCGGACAGCCCTCTTACCTGTCCAGTACGTTTTCTTTATTTCCTCCCAGCTACTGAGTACCTCTCTCTCGTAAAAACCGGTGCTGCTGTCGTATCCAAAGATTCGATACGAACTCACGAGTATCGTGTGCCCCCAGCTGGGGGTATCAGGGCTTCCTAACTCCTCAACATACGACAAAATGCCGATGATATTTCTCTCTGCGTTGAGGTAAAACGTGTGGTGGGCATAGGCCCCTTTTGCTTTGAAGGAATATTCATGGAGCAAAATTATCTCAAAGGGGTCGCTCGCATCGTATAGGGAGATTTTGTGGTTATCCGTGAGCATACCGTCAGCGGCCCACACTGCGCTAATGCCAATGAGCAGACCTTCGGCAAACGAGTAAAGGTTTTGTTTGGGTTCAGATATCTGCATGGCACCCATGATTTGAGGGCAACTTGGATTGGAGAGATCGAGGGCAAAAGCTTGGAAGCCATAGTCGCCTTGTATAAGCCCTTCAAATGTGTGGGGCGCAAATTAGTTGCCCTGCGCCGAGCCCCACAGCCGAAAACACCACGGCCACAATGACAGCGGTAATGACAAGGGTCAAGCCCAAAATGACGTTTGCACATACTCTGACGTATAAGGTGTCAGGGGGCAGAAGAGGATGTATTACGGTGACAGCAGGTTTTTGATGTAGGGTTGCTTGCCCTTGATGATTTCTTTCATTGAGATTGATGAGAGGTACTCGTGAACCAGCTCGGAGCCGCCTTCCCACACTTGGTGGAATACGCAGTTGGAGTCGCGAGGGCACCAACCGTCTTCGGAGAGGCAAATTGCCAGTCTGATGGGGCCTTGCAGGGTTTCAATAAGCTCGGCGAGCGTGTATTCGTCAGGGTCTATAGCCAGCTGCATGCCGCCGTGGGCGCCTCTTGAGGTGGTGACAACGCCGCTCTTCACTAAATCGTGCTGAATGCCGCGGGCAAACGAATAAGGGACATCTTGCATGGAGGCAGCCTTGCGCACACTCAGGGGTTTGCCTTCATTAAGCATGAGTGCCGCCACCAAGCGAATCGCATAATCTGTCTTCCTGCTGATTTCCATTTTCCCATGCTCCTTACAACAAATTGCACCCAATAATTGTTCCCACCATAGTAGCATTTATACCGGCGTTTGTGCACGCAGCCTAAAGCTTAATTTTTTTTATACCTCTGTAACTCCCCCGCCAATGTCCAAGGTGTCCCAATCAAGACTGATTTGGTTTGGCATGATGTGAGGCTGCAGCAGGTCAGTCTCCAGATTTGCCGCAAACAGTGCCACCAAATAGTCCTCTACCAAGCGATAGGCTACCGAATCTTGCTCAAGGTACGGCACAAACAAGCTGAGTATATCCTCCAGGCTGACCATTTGGTGCCTCTGATTCTTAAGAGACTCGCTATAGGCAGTTTCCACCGCCTGACGGCAACAGACCACCAGATCATAGCGACTCATGCCCTCACTCAAACAAGCAAGGCTTGCAGTGTCCAGGTCATGAAAAGAGGGATGTTCCTCAGAAAACGCCGTTAACACCTGTTGTCGCTCATTCATGTTGGGCATGTCCACGGAAATCTCCGCTGGCGTGCCTAAGATGCTCTCAAACTGCTCGCTCAGCACCAGCGGATTCTCGCTTGATGACAAGGCCGAGGTTGCTATGACAAATACCCCGCCCCTGGCAATGAGCATCCCCAGGTACCCCAAAACCTCGTTTTGCAGAGAATGTTGGGGGCAGCTGTGCATGCCCGCTCCTGTATGCATTCCCGATTGCTTGCTCATATGAGGCGGCCTGAGCTGCTCTTCTTTCCAAAACAGGTCTTGAAGGATGTCGATGTTCTGGATTATCAATATGCAGGGATTGGGTAAATCGGTGAGGCGAGGCGGCCCAAAAAAGGTGCGCTTTACTGGGGCAATCACTTTGATGGTGCCGTCGCCCATCTCATTAACGTCAACAATCAGCGTAATGGTGGGCCAGCCTATCTCATTTGCCGTTGCCTGGGCAAAGATGCCGGCGTCCTCGCGCGAGTTGCCCACGAGGAGAAAATTCTGCGTGAGCACCGGCCCCGAAAAGCCGTGGAAAGACTCGGCCTGCTGCAAAAAGCTGCTCATCTCCGTGTCGCGGGGGTCCACAATGCCAAAGACGCGCATCTTTTCTATGACCCGCTCAAAGCCCACCAAATCAACATAACGAAGCTCCGGCAGCACCTCAACGTTCTTGCGTTCAAAGTCACCGCCTATTAGGGGGAGCGTCTCAGGAACCCCTTCGTTTTCTGAAATACCCCCGCCGGAAGGCGCCGGCAGCTCTGTGGGCGAGGAGTTAAGGTTGTCAAACCGCATGGGATTAATGAGAGGGCTTGGCCTTGAGGCAGAGCGCTCGGTTAAGGCCTTGATATCTATGCCGGCATCGCGGATTTCCTCCACAAATGCCAAGGCCATCTCTTCCATCTCCTCCTTGCTCAGGCCCAGCTGCTTGGTGGCCATCTCCTGCAGCTCTGCCAACGCGGCGCGCGTTTGCTCGTCAGAGTTGTAGGGAGCTAAGTCGTTGAAGATGGTCTCAGCGGTGGGGCGATCCCCCTGCGCGCAAGCCAGAGTCCACGCCTGTCTGAGCCCACTGAGCGCACGCTCATCCACGCCACCCTCGCTGGCTTGAGAAGCTTCAAATGCTGCGCAGTAAAGATGGATGGCCAGCCGGGAGTTGCCCCCTTGCTCTGCCAATGCGGCAGAGTCCAAGAGATAGCTCACCCGGTTAATCCCAAATCCCTCCGGTGGTATGTTCTGGTTGTTACTATCCATACTCGTTTCTTAGCTTTAGCCGCTTTTATTCATGCTTCCATGATACTCCATTAGGAGCCTATGCCACCTAAATGTATACGGTATTTTGACTTGCCGACAGCTGCTGTTGCGTGCCACAAAAAAAGAATCTGGTACAGGAGGGACGGGGTTGGTGTCCCAGATTGGTGGAACAGGGGGACGGGGTTAGTGTTCCAATTTGACCAAGGTCAAATTGGAACACTAACCCCGTCCCCCTGTTCCACCAA
>WRBR01000024.1 GCA_009784425.1 Coriobacteriia bacterium
CCAGCTTGGCCTTTGGAACAGGGGGACGGGGTTAGTGTTCCAATTTGGTCCTTGGACCAAATTGGAACACTAACCCCGTCCCCCTGTTCCAAAGGCCAAGCTGGCACACTAACCCCGTCCCCCTGTTCCAAAGGCCAAGCTGGTACACCAACCCCGTCCCTCCTGTACCAATCGGGGACACCAGCCCCGTCCACCTGTCCCATCCTAGCCTATTGCCAGGTCACCGTAGGTGGCGGCGGTTCGGAAGACCTCAAAGGCCATGTCGAGTAGGGGAAGCGCTGCAACGGCACCAGTGCCCTCTCCCACACGCATGCCTGCGCAGATGAGTGGGCTGAGTTCCAGCGCCTGGAGCAAGGCAGCGGCAGCTGGTTCAGCCGATTGATGGCTTGCCAGCATGGTTATCTGTGCCTGCGGAAACAGACGTGCTGCCAAAAGGGCGGCTACTGATGAGATGATTCCGTCCACCACTATGGGTACGCGGTACTTGGCGCCGCCAAGATAGATGCCGCACATGCCGGCAATGTCAAAGCCTCCCAGCTTTGCCAGCATGTCAAGCGGGTCGTTGATATTGGGTTTGTTAACCTCAAGAGCTTGCTTGATGATGAAGACCTTGCGGGCAAGTCCCTCATCGGTGAGGCCAACTCCTCTGCCGGTGACGCTTTCGACGTCCTGCTGCAAGAGCAACGCGGCAAGTGCGCTGGAGGTAGTGGTGTTGCCAATACCGGCCTCGCCGGCGCAGATAATCTTGTATCCCTCTGCTTTGAGGTCGCGCACCAGGTCAATGCCGGTATGAATTGCCTGAATGGCCTGCTCGCGCGTCATGGCCGGGCCGAGTGAGATGTCGTTGGTTCCAGGCCCAATCCTTCTGTCGATGAGGCCTTCCACGGCAAGCGGCTTGCTGATTCCCATATCAACGGTGTAAACCGTGGCATGTGCCACCGCAGCCATGCGGTTTACCGTGAGCAGGTTTTGGGCAAGCGCCCCGGCCAAGATGGTGGTCACCTCTCCGGGAGTCATCGTCACGCCCTGCCCAACCACCCCGTTGTCAGCGCAGAGCGTTAAAACGGCGCGCTTGTCCAGGGTGTAATCGGGGTCTGCCGTTGCAGCGATGATACGGGTGACCGCCTCTTCAAGAAGCCCCAGGCTGCCGAGAGGCTTGGCCACTGCATCCCAGAGCTTTCTGCTTAGTTCGGCTGCTTCCTCGTCATAACTGACAAGTTCTTCCGGGTACAGGTTTATCTCCGACATGGGCATCTCCTTTACTGAGAATCTTAGTGCGCTCATCATACCATGACAAAGGAGCCCGGTTCCGTTGTTGCAACTTACCGCCTTTTTATACTTGATAAATGCCGTCAATATCAATGCGCACGGGTGTTATAATGCTCGTGTTTAGGCTCTGTTGTGTTGCTCCAATACTGTTTTGGAGCAAGAGGGAAGCAGGTTAAACCTGCGCGGTGCCGCCGCTGTAAGCGGGTAAGCTTGTCGTTTCTTGCTGTATGAGTTCAGCACAGAAAGAAGGTCACTGGGAGAAGTCATCCCGGGAAGGCCGCACAAGCGATGGATCAGCATGATTCGCCCGTGAGCCAGAAGACCGACAACAGGGCATTTATTTCTGATCGCTGCGAGCAAAGCGAGTAAGGAGAGTACACTATGAAGTGTAAAATCTTTGCCAGTATCCTGGCGTTTCTGTTGGTCTTTCAATTCACTACACCGATTTATGCCGATACTTTGGAGGCGCCTGAAGATGCTTCCGGCGCCCCTGCAGTTGAGGAGGTCCCGGATTTGCCGCTACCCGCATATGCCCCTGAGGCACCGGGAGGCGGCGAGGCAGCTATTGGTGGAGATGCAGGAGGTGTTGCCATTGAAGAGGTAGCAGCAGTAGCTGCCGGAGGCGGAGAGGGCGCATCGGTGCCGGCTGCTCAGGCTATACAAGAAGCGCAGTCAGCGGTCGCCACGCTCGCCAACACGGTAAACGTGAGCTTCAAGATCACCGGCCTCAAGATTGCAAATGGGTTTCTGGAAGAAGATGAGTGGGCTTTTGAAACCCTGGTACTCGACGATACAACCGATGTCATGACCGCCAGTTTTGAGTTCTTTGCGGATAACGCCGCCACCTTCTCGTACGTTGCTTTCGGAACTTTCTTGGACTCTATCACCTATGACGGCGTGACGCTTGCCGGGGGCAGCTCCGGTACCTCGTATAGCTACTGGGAGTTCTACCACAACAACAGCCCGTCATGGAATGACCCCGCAACCATACTCGCCCAAGACGGCGACACCTGGGAGTGGCGCTTTAACGACGGCGCCCAGGTTGCCTTTGCCAGCCAGGCTCTTGAGATTAAGATTACCGGCGTTGAGAAGGTGGGCGACGTCAATGTGTATGTGCCTTGGCTTGCCCCCACCAAGTTCTATGACACCAGCGTTGATGTCCTCACCGCTACCTGTGCGGTGCTGGATCGCAGCTCTTTGACTTATTCGCTGCAGGGCACGCCGCCCTCGCAATACCTCCACAGTATTACTAAGGGCAGCATCACCCTCGCCACTACCTCTTCTCCACCTTGGAACTGGTGGGAGTTCTTAGTTGACGGCGTTTCGTCGTGGGACGCAGCTGCCGATCTGCAGGCGCAGGCAGGCGCTCTTTATGAGTTCAAATACGCCATGTCCGGAGACGATGCCCCCGTGGAGGTTGCCCCTGACCCCAATGCCCCGCGTCCCAACTACACCTCTGACAACTCCGGCTTTGTGGCTGACAGAGTGGTGAGCAGTCCAACACCAAATTCTGCCGCCAACACGGAGCTTAGCTTCAAAACCTTCCTCAAGGATCCCGATGACTGGGGTACCAACATCTCCGACATCCTCCTCGTGAACAACAACATTTATATGGCCATTGGTCAGGATTTGATTATCTTTGACGGCGCAAGTGGCGCCAAGATCAAAGAGGTGAAGATGGTCAATTCCATTGGCTATACCTGTCGCCCGCTTTATACCCACGGCCTCATCATAGTGCCGCTTAACGGGGGCATCCTCCAGGCCTTTACCGCCGATGCGCTCATCTGTGTTTGGGTTACTGAGGCTCTGCCCACAACGCCCAACGGCTCGCACCAAAACATCTCAACGCTGGTTGAGAAAAACGGCTACCTCTACTACGGAACCGCGGTTGCCGACTGGGTCACCACGTATAGTGGCACCCTTATCTGCATTGATGTTTTGACGGGCGCGGTGGTGTGGAAGGACGAGAACCAAAGCAGCGGATACTACTGGAGCGGTGCGGTGGTAGTGGGCGACTTTGTCTACATTGCCGATAACGCCGGGCGCCTGGCGAGCTACCACGCCACCGAGGGTTGGTGGACCTGGGAGAGCTGTGATCTGGGCGTAAGGATACGCTCAACGCTCGTCAGTGACGGCACCTACCTCTATGCTTCCGATTACGACGGCACCCTTTGGCGTATTGCCCTCGGGGCATGGGGAGCTATGGAGCTGAGGGGCTCGGTTGCGTTTGCGGTTAAATCGGCCTCTACGCCGGTTATCAGTGACGGCAAGCTCTTCATTGGCGGCATGACTGCCGGCTATACCGGCGTGTTGGCGGTGATAGACCTGGCGAGCTTTACCCTGGAGCGAAGCATTAGCGCGCCGGCTGAGGTGCAGTGCGCTCCCCTGGTGGTTAAGCAGGGCACCAATACCTTTGTGTACTTCACCTATAACGATATGCCCGGCGGTGTGTACTGCTATCGCCTGGGCGATGCCGCGGCGGTTGAGATATTCACCCCCAAGGACGATGATGCCAACTACTGCAATGCCACACTGGTAGCCGCTGCTAACGGCTTTCTCTATTACACCAACGATTCCGGTCAGCTCTTTGCCTTGAGTTTGACAGAGGGCACCATTGTTGACCCGGATGACGGGACTGGTGGCGATGGAGAGGGAGATGGCAGTGGTGGCGATGGAGCCGGCGGCGGTGATGGTGGCGATGGCGTTGGCGGAGGCGGCTCTTCGATACCCTCCGGGGGAACTGCTGTTTTTGTGAGTGTGGATGCAACAACTACGGGCGCAGCTGCAAAGGCTGCCGAGACGCCTGAAGCCCAAAACGCCAGTGCAACTGGCGGCGGCGGTGGCACTTCAGGTTCTGGAGGCTCGTCTCCCTCCGGCTCAGCTACTGGGGGAATCACTGCCGAGCTTGTGCCTGAAGGGCAGCCTGACGGAGCTGCTTCGTTGCCGGTGCTGCCTTTAGCTGGCATTTCCTTAGCCGTTGCAGGCTTGCTTGTTGCGGCAGTCTGGTTTGTCAGATCACGTTCGTTTGCTGGCACAAAGGTGGTGTGAAATGACTGAGACAAACCCGCACACTGAAGAAATGACTGATGTGCTCCCGCACGCTGAAGACATGCAAGACGCGCCTCCGCAAGCCGAGCCAAAACGCAAGAGGCCCACGGGCAAGATTGCTGTGCTGGCGAGTTTTTGTGTGGCGCTTTTAGGCGTCTCCGTCTGGGGGCTGGTGACAGCTCAAATGCCGAGCGATGCTATCCTAACAGCAAGTGAACAGCAGAGCAGTAGTGCTGCGGCAGACCGAGATACCAATGCCAACTCAGGGTCAAGCGGCTCTGAAAGCATCGGCGGCGAAAAGCCCGAGGATGAAGGTTCTGGCTCGGGCTCATCGCCTGCCAGCGCTGACGGTTCTACTGGTGGTGGAACTGCGGGCGGTGGTACCGGCGGCGGCGATTCGGGGCAGGGCGGCGGTGCCGGCACCGATGCAGGCACCGGCGGCGGTGGCGGCGGCACTGGCGGCGGCAGTACCGGTGGCGGTACAGGCGGCGGCTCAAGCCCTCCCCCTGACCCGGGCGCAAGCACGGCACCACAGCCCATCAACGTCACCCTCAGTATCAGCTGTTATGTGGCCATTGAAGCCGGAAGCGCCACTGCCCACGCCGTTTCTGACAACGGCGCCATGCGCTATGCAACGCTGCGCCTCAATGCCGGCACCACAGTCTATGACGCGCTTGTTGCCAGCGGCGCAGTTCTGTCTACCTCCGGAGTTGCAGGTACTCCTATGGGCATTTATGTCTCGGCGATAGACGGGCTGGGCGAGGGTGAAGCCGGGCCGCAAAGCGGTTGGAAGTTCTACGTAAATGGCTCCGCGCCAGGCATGTCCTGCGATAGATACGTGCTTTCAAACGGCGATACCGTTGAGTGGCGCTACGTGACAAATGCTTGAGGAGAGAAAAGTTAAGAGTTAAGAGTTAAGAGAGAAGAGCGAGCAGTACCCACCCTGTCATCCTGAGCGAAGCGAAGGACCTAGGCAAATACCTGTCACGCAGAGCGAAGCGTAGCGAAATTGAAGGATCCATAGGTCAATAGATAATGCAAGCGATTATGCAACACCACCCCATAGTGAGCTTCTCCTTCTTCATGATTATGGTTGTGATTTGTTTGGCGAGCATGCATCCTGTGTTTCAGCTGGTCAGTTTTGTGGTGGTTGTTGCCTATTCAGTGTTTGTGAGCGGAATACGCGGTTTTTTAAAGGGCAGCTGGTGGCTCGTTTTTGTCATTGCCTTTGTGACCTTGTTCAACGGCTTATTCGGCGGGCGAGGGCTCACGGTTCTCTTTACCTTGAACCTGGGTTTTTTGCAAACACAGATTACGGTTGAGAGCCTGTTTTACGGCTTGGTTATGGGCTTGATGCTCGCCAATGTTATTCTCTGGTTCAATGTCTTCAGTAAGCTCAGCTCTGAGCATGGTTTCATTGAACTCTTTGCCCGCGTCTCGCCTACGGTTGGTCTAATGCTCTCGCGCATCATGGTTTTCATCCCCGAGCTTCTGGGCCAAGCCCGCATGATTGACCGGGCGCAACGGAGCTTCTTGCCCGGCGACTCAGACGAGCGAGGCACGCGCAAAGGCCGCCTGGCTTATGCCGGCACGCTGAGCTCGCATTTGATGGAGTGGGGGATGGAGAAGTCGCTCATCACCGCTAACTCCATGCTGGCGCGTGGGTATGGGTCGCGCAAACGCACCAGCTACCGCCGCACTCGTCTCACCGCGCGCGACGCGGTGGCGCTAGGAGCCATCCTTGCTTTGGGGATACTGAGCTTAGTATGCGTAATCTGGGCCGGCGCGGCGTACGAGTTCTATCCCTATATCATGGCCGTTGAGTTTTGGTGGGGATATATTCCCTTTTTACTGCTGTGCAGTGTTCCCCTGATTATGCAGCTGGGAGAGGAGTTGGCCTGGTGGCTTTCGAGGTAAATGACTCCGCGGGCAAGCTGGGCGGCTTTGCCAAAGAGGGGCAGGCTCTGGCAGTTTGTGCCTCAGGGCTCAGCTTTGCCTATCCGGGTGGTTTGGAAGTGCTCAAGGAGTTGAGCTTTGGCGTTTTGGCCGGGTCACGCGTTTTGTTGGCGGGAGCCACCGGATCGGGCAAGTCCACGCTTTTGCGCTGCCTTAAACCCGAGTTGGCACCTCATGGCAAGCGCTCCGGCGAGGTGCTGGTTGACGGGCTTAGCGTAAAGGAGTTCAATCCGCAGCTCTCAGCCGGTCGCATTGGTTTTGTCATGCAGGACCCGCATCAGCAGATAGTCATGGACACGGTCAAGGCCGAGTTGGCCTTTGGGTTGGAGAACCTGGGCACTCCGCCTGAGATTATTCAGCGCCGCATTGCCGAAATAGCCAATTACTTCGGCATCCACTCCTGGGTGGACCGCAGCACCTCTGATTTATCCGGCGGCGAGAAGCAGCTGCTCAATCTTGCCGCTGTCATTGCCATGCAGCCGCGCACCTTGCTTTTGGATGAGCCTACAGTGGGGCTCGACCCTATTGCTTCGCGCGAATTCCTTGAGCTGGTGCAGCGCGTCAATGATGAGCTGGGTATCACCGTTATCTTGGTGGAACATCAGCAAGAAGACGTGCTGACCCGCATGAACCAGGTGCTCTATCTGGATAAAGGGCAGCTGGCCTTTGACGGCACCCCCCGCGAGTTTGCCCTGTGGCTACACGAATCCGCTCATGCAAACAAGGGCGCGCTGCCTGTTGCGAGCAGGTTCTATCTTGGTCAGCCTCGGGAGTCTGCTGTGGATGCCTCTGAGATACCGCTTGATGTACGCGAGGGCCGCTGGTGGTTGTGGCAGAGAGTCACCGGGGACGGGGAAAGTGACTCAGTTCCCCGTACTAGAGGTAAAGAATGTCTGGTATCGCTACAGCAAGGAGGGGTCTTACATTCTCAAGGATCTTACGCTTGCGATATCGGGTGGTACTATCCTTGGCATTGCCGGTGCGAATGCCTCGGGTAAGTCTACGTTGCTCTCGTTGCTCGCCGGCTCCTACAAACCCCAGCATGGCAAGATTAAGTTGGCATCCGGCGTTCACCTTGCGTTGCTCCCGCAAGACCCAACGGCGCTGTTCATCTGGGACTCTGTGCAAGAAGAACTGATGGATCATGCAAAGACCTTCGATTACGGCGAGGCTGAGGTGAGCGAGATGCTGGGGCGTATGGGTCTCACTAACAAGGTGAGCCGGCATCCCTTTGATCTCTCCGGTGGAGAACAACAAAAGCTGGCCTTGGCAAAACTGTTGCTCACGAACCCCGGCGTTTTACTTCTCGACGAGCCCACCAAAGGTCTGGACGCGCTTGCCCTGGGTGAGCTCAGTGACATCCTTAAGGCTCTTTCTGCCGAGGGCAAAACCGTGGTAATGGTAAGCCACGACCTCGAATTCATGGCCGCAACCGCCGACGAGTGCCTGATGCTCTTCGATGGCACCACGGTAGGGAGGGGGCCGGTAGGGGATTTCTTCACCGGCAACATGTTCTACACCACAGCACTCCAGCGCATCACGCAGGGGATTCTCGAAGACTGCCCCCCAGTTCTGCCTCGAGTGAGTCACTTTCCCCGTCCCCATGACTCACTCGAGGAGGTTGATTGATGAAGCGCAAGCTGCTAGAAGCCGCCTCGCTCATCTCGGTGCCAGTGGTGCTGATTGTGTGCGTGCTGTTTGAGATTGAACACTCGGCCCTGGTGACGACGATTGTTGTGGTAATTGCCCTCGTTCCCTTCATCATAGGCCTGGAGCGAGACGAGCTCAAACCAAAGAACATCATGCCCATCGTGGTGCTGTCTGCCTTGGCGGTTGCCGGGCGCATCCTCTTTGCACCCTTTCCCAATATCAAGCCGGTGAGCGCCATCGTAATCGTTGCCGGGGTGATCTTTGGCCGACGCAGCGGCTTCATCACCGGCATGCTTGCCGCGCTGGTATCCAATATCTTCTTTGGCCAGGGCCCCTGGACGCTCTGGCAGATGTACGCCTGGGGCCTCATGGGCTATGGAGCCGGCGCACTCGCCAGCCACGACATCCTCAAGGGGCGCGTCTCGGTCATGGTGTACGGTGCCCTGGCACCCATTGGATATGGTCTCATCCTAGACAGCTACTACTTCATCGGCTTCGTAGGCGAGAACAACCTGGCCGCCGCAGTTTTGGCCTACGGCATTGGCCTGACCGCCTCCATACCTCACGCCCTCGCCACCGTGGTATTTCTGGCACTGATCTATCTCCCCTGGGCAAAGAAACTGGCGCGTATCAAACAAAAATACGGCATCAGCGATGAAGCACGAGCAGAGAGCTAAGTGGAGTCTGAAGCAGGGCAACCGGGCTGGAACACTAACCCCGTCCCCCTGTTCCGCTCTTGCGAAAAAGCGTAGCAAACTGGCGAAAATTGCAAAAAATCTACAAAAACACACAGATTAATACAAATTCTGGTAAAATAGTTCTCCGATATTTGGAGGATTCGCATGACAAAGCTGCTTTCTTACGAGATAGAGAATTTTCGTTCATTCTATTCAAGACAAATCATTAATCTCGGTGAGGCTGACGACAGAAGGGTTACTGCTTTCTTCGGCCCCAACTCTGGAGGTAAGTCCAATACCGCTAGAGCTCTAGGGCTCATCCAGTATGTGATCTTTAATTCTGCCAACGCTAATTGGGAATTACCTTACGAGCCTTTTCTCCTTAGAGATGGTTCCGCAGAAGAGCCCTCAGCTTTTTCAATTACCTTTGAACATACAGGCAGGAGATTTAACTATAGTTTTTCGTATGTGCGAAATCAAATTATCAGCGAGGCGCTAAGAGAAAAATCAAAGAGTTCGTCCCAATACATAACAATATTCAAACGTTCTGCGCATAAAGAGTTGAATCAGACAGCATCCAAGTACGGGTTTAGCGCGCAACTTCTACGTCGCACGCGTGAGGACACTCTGCTGATAACCAAGGCGCGCGAAGATAACAATAAATACGCTGGAATGGTTTTTGACTTAATCGAGTCGCTCATTGTGATTATGGGTGATAGCCTAGATATTCATGGAGTTGTAATTGATCATTTAAAAAAGGACCCCCAGCTAAAGGAGCGCGCCCTTGCCCTAATGCAAAACTGTGATTTTAATATACGAGGTATTGAATTAGAAAGCGTGCCAATAACTGAAGAGATGCTGTCCTTCTTGCCTATACCCGATGAGGCAAAGGGCGCGCTGCTCAGAGAAGAGGCAACCAGAATAAAGACGGTCCACGCAGTTAGGGATAGCGAGCAAACGGTAGTAGGTACAGCCTATTTTGATCTCATCAGTCAGGAGTCTATGGGCACAAGAAAGTTTTTTGAAGTAATTGTGCCGATTGCGGATGCCCTCCACAAAGGGGGCGCTGTATACCTTGATGAATTTGGCGCTTTTTTGCACCCCGCGCTAGCGGATGCAATAGTAGCTCTCTTTATCTCCGAGGATAACAAAACAGGGGCAAGGTTAATCCTAAATACACACAGCACTTCGATTCTGGGGCATGAAGGCTTGTCACGAGAGGACATTGCTTTTGTGGAGAAGGGCCTTGATGAAGAGTCGATTATTGTGCCCATATTGGATAAGTCTGTGCGAAAGGAAGAGGCTTTTGAGAAGCGTTACCGTGAAGGTCTCTATGGTGCCGTTCCAATTATTCGGGAGCGCGTGTGAGTACAGCTTAGAGGGACGGGGTTGGTGTACCAAATTACGGGGAAAATGGTACAGCAACTCCGTCCCCCTGTTCCAGCACCGTCCCCTGTTCCACACTAAACCCGCCCCCCTGTTCCAAACCCCTGCAGCTCAGTGTAGAGAGTGAGATAGTCGAGGCCTTGCTCGCGGGCCAGGTGGGCGACGGCGTCGTGTTCGGGTCTAAGCCAGTGTGTTCGGTTGGTGGGGGAGCCTGTTTCGGCGGCTTTATAGGGGACGGGACCGTAGGGGGTGTTGAGGGTTACTACTTTGCGTGGGATGATGGTGCGCTCGAGGTAGTTTGAGCGTACGCCCAGGCTGCCGGTGAGTTCGATGATTTTTTGTGTAAGGGGTGTTGCTTGTTCAGGTTTGGTGAGTGCCACCAGCTTAAGGGCAAGGCGCCCCTTTTTCATGGTGATGGGTTCTTGCCACACGTCGAGTGCTCCGGCTGCCAGCAGTTCCTCGCAGGCAAATGCCAGTGCCTCTGCGCTGATGTGGTCAAGGTTGCACTCGAGTTGTGTGACACCCTCAACAATAAGTTGCTCGTCCTCGCGAGTTTTGAGGCCTGCAAGTGGGGCTGGCTCAGCACTGATTGCACGCAACACGTTGGCTGCACCGGGAATCTCACGACTTCCGGCACCGTAGCCAATTGCCCGCGGACGCGAGCAGGGAAGTGGCGCAAACGAGGTGACGAACTCTCTGACGAGAGCAGCGCCGGTTGGGGTAGTGAGTTCGCCTTCGTGACTAGAGGAATAAACAGAAACAGTGCTATTGGCGAGAATCTCCGCAGTTGCCGGAGCCGGTACCGGCAGTTCGCCATGTGCGCAGATCACTGTGCCGCTGCCCAGTGCCAGGGGAGTGGCGTAGACGGCGTTTGGGTTGAGCTGAGACAGCAAGAAACTGTTAAATAGAATGTCAATTATGGAGTCGGCAGCGCCTACCTCATGAAAGTGCACCTTTTCAACAGGTACGCCGTGAACCTGAGCTTCTGCTTCTGCGATACGGGTAAAGACCCGGATTGCCAGCTCAGAAGCTGCCGTGCTCACCAAGCCTTGCGCTCCTGCGCCTTCGATGAGCTCGCGGATTTCACTCCAGTGGCGATGCTCGGCCCCTCGCTCTTCAACGCTGAAGTGAGTGGCTGCAATGCCTTGGCGTTTTACGCGCTCCCGTTTTAACACTACACCGGGCAAGAGCTGCTGAGCCTTGCTTGCCAGTTCGTCAAAGCTGGCAAGCCCCTGCTGCTCGCAGAGTTCGAGCAGGGCTCCGAGCAGTTTGTCGCCGGAGGCTCCGGTGGAGAGGTCAAGATGAAGTATCAAGGTAGCATCCTTTTCTTAGCGGGGGCGGGCTTTGGCGGCTGCGCGGGCTGGCTGAACCCACTGGTCTGGCAGGGGAGGCAGCTCAAGTGGCTCGCCGTAGCGCTGCTCGAGAGCCGCGGCAATGAGAAAATCGGCAAGCTGCGGGTTCTTGGGCAACAAGGGCCCGTGGAGGTAGGTGCCGAGGGCATTCTTGTAGCGGGCTCCCTCGGTGCCGTCTTTTCCGTTATTGCCAAAGCCGCTTACGACTTGCGCTAAGGGCTCCTGACCCTCGTGAAGGAAGGTCAAGCCGCTGTGGTTTTCGTAGCCGATAATCTCGCCAAAATCGCTATTGGAAATAACAATATTGCCAGTTTGACGCTCGGCGCCCCGGAGTGTATGCAGAGAGAAGATGCCGGCGCCTTCAAGGCGCTCGCCTTCTGAGCTCTCCAGATACTCACCAAAGAGCTGGTAGCTGGTGCAGACGGCCAGGGCGGGAACCCCCTCTTCAACAAGTGAGTGCAAAAGGGGAGCGATGCGCAAAAAGTCATCCTTTATCAGGGAAAGGCCACGCTCCGTGCCGCCACCGCCGAGGATGAGATGGGCGCCCTTGCACTTTTCCGGGCTGTCGCCCACTTCAAAGTCAAGCAGTTCCACCGCTATGTCTCGCCACTCGCAACGCTTGCGCAAAACGAGTAGATTGCCCGCATCGCCGAAATTGTTCAGCTGGCTGCCAAAGAGGTTGAGTATCGTGAGGCTTTTGTGTTCTGCGGCGCTCATACGACCCGCTCCATCTCAGCTTTTGTGCCCAAGAGCTTGCGGAGGGCAATCATGGTGGTGTAGCTGCAGAAGATGCGATGGGGCTTCTCGGGGCTGTCCGTGAGAAAGGTCTTGAGGGCAGTCGGTACGTCCGTGTCCACTGCCTGCAGGGGCACTGCGTCGTACTCCAGGCGAAGCGCCATGTCGTAGGCGCGGCTACCGCTCAGCACAGCAACGCCGCTTTGTCTGAGCGAGCTAAAGTCAACGTCGAAGAACCAGCCAACGTCGCGCCCGTCGCCGTAGTCGTCATTGACGGTAATCATGGTGACGCAGTCCTCGCTGTCAAAGCTTTCAAGTGCCTGCATAAAGCCGTCGGGATTTTTGACGAGGATGAGCTCAAGTGGCGTGCCATTCACGTTGATGCTTTCGCCACGGCCGAAGGCAGAGTGCACCTGCGAGAGCGCTTCGGTGAGCACTTCAACAGGCGTCTCAGGAACAATGGCGTGCACGAGGGCAAGAGCCGCCGTGGCATTTAAGGCGTTGTATCGGCCTTTGAGCGCGAGGGGCACTTCGTAGCAAACGCCGCCAATCTCAAAGCATGCCGTATTGCCTGAAAAGCTTTTTAAGATAGTGTCTGATTGTCTTGCACTGTTTTCTTCAGAAAACCAGCGAACCTCTGCTATGAGGGTTTCCTTCTCGGGTATTTGTGCGAGTAGCTCGTCTTCGCGGTTGAGCACTACCACCTCGGTGGTATTGCGGGCAACTGCTGCGAGGAGCTCGGCGGTGTAGTCGGTGCTGCCAAAGCGATCCAGCTGGTCAGGCAACACGTTGAGCAGCAGGGAGTAGCGCGGCTTGATTGCGGCTACAAAGTTGACGGCGTGTGCTTCGTCCAGTTCTAGCACGGCTATGTCGGCATTGAGGCGGCCGGTCAGACTCACCTTCTGCAGCAGTGATGAGATGACCCCGCGCATGAAGTTAGAGCCGGTGTTGTTGGTGAAGACGCGCAGACCAGCAGCCTCCAGCAGCTCGGTAACCACTTTGACCGTGGTGGTTTTGCCGTTGGTGCCGGATACGAGTACAACGCCCTGCGGGAGTTCTCCCAAAATGCGCACCGCAAAGTCTGGCTCTAGCTTTTCCACCACCAGTCCGGGCAGGGCTGTGCCTCCGCCGCGTAAGCGGGCAGCTGCCTGCACAAGACGGCCAAGCGTTATCGTAACGGGATTAGGCAAAGTAACTCCTCAGGGAACTCTTTAGTTCCTGTATTATAACAATGACGTAAAGGAGCGCTCATGACACAACTTGACAGCTTTGCCACTCTTGACTTTGATCGCGCCCGGCGCTGCGGCTTTCCTGAAGTAGTTTTTGGTCTGGGCAAGACGCCCGAGCAGGTGGCAGCCATAGCCTCGAAGCTTATCGAGGTTCATGAGGTGGTGCTTATCACCCGGGTGACGCACGCGCACGCCACGGCCCTGAAGGAGCTACAAAGCGACGCCTCATTCGTTGAGAATTGCGGCATCCTCTACATAGACAGGCGCTCTGAGGACGTGCGCATCTCGGGAACCACTTGCAGAGAGATTCTCGCATCCTCAAAGGGGCAAGGCAAGGTTGTCGTCTGTTGTGCCGGCACCACAGACCTTCCCGTTGCCGAAGAGGCCGCCATCACCGCCTGCATCATGGGATCGCATGTAAACCTGATTGCCGACGTAGGAGTAGCCGGGGTGCACCGGATACTCAATCATCAGGAGCTCGTGCAAAGCGCCCGCGTGCTGATAGTAGTTGCCGGCATGGAAGGCGCGCTGCCCTCCCTGGTTGCCGGCCTCGTGGATGTGCCAATAATCGCCGTGCCCACCTCAGTTGGCTACGGAGCCAGCTTTGGCGGCATCGCCGCGCTTTTAGCCATGCTCAACTCCTGTGCAGGCGGCGTGAGCGTGGTCAACATAGACAACGGCTTTGGCGCCGGTCAGATAGCCCACCGCATCAATGCTCCCCGGTGGCTTGACTTACGGTACAATTAAGAAGCTTTACCGCTAGAGCTTAACAACAAGAGGGTCACTAAAGGAGAGTGTATATCGTGCTAAGGAACCGCAAGTGCAATTTAATTATTGACAGTTGTTGTGACTTGCCTGCCGATTTGGTGGCATCGTACAAGGTGAGCTTGATTCGCTTTACCTACGTCATGAGTGATGGGGATCACCTAGATGACCTGGGTGCCAGCATGAGTCACCATGAATTCTACGAGCGCATGCGCAAGGGCGAGGAGCCAACCACCACCCAGGTGCCCATTGGCGAGCTCACCGAAAAATTTGAAGAAGCCTTGAAGAGCGGAATCCCCACGGTGTACCTTGCCTTTACCGCTGCTCTCTCCGGTACTTATGACACGGCCGCAGTGCTGGCTGAGAATATGCTCAAAGACTACCCCGATGGCGAACTTTATGTGGTAGACACTAAGTTGCCGAGCGCCGCAGAGGGACTGCTGGTCATGGAGGCTGTTAAGCATGTCAATGCCGGTCTCACCGCCAAGGAGCTGGTTAAGTGGGCTGAGGAAGCCCGCTATTATGTCAACGGCTTTTTCACCCTGCCCGATCTGGAGTCGCTCAGAAGAGGCGGCCGTATCCCCGACATGGCAGCCGTGGCAGGCGCCAAGCTCGACATCAAACCCATCCTCACCTATGACAACGACGGCCGCCTGATATTCAAGAGCGTGGCAAGAGGTCGCAAAAAGGCAATCAAGCAGCTGCTGCAACTCTATTCAGAGCGGCAGGGAGGCAACAGCCTCAACACCGTTTTGGTGTGTGCGGCTGACACCCCCAAAGAGCAGGCGGCGCTTGCAGAGTCGGTGATCAAGGAGTCAGCGAGCCCCATTACGCTCTGGCAAACCCAGATTGGCACGGTTGTTGGCTCGCATGTGGGCCCGGGAATGCTTGCCATAGTGTTCTGGGGACCAGACCGGCGCGAAAACCTCAGCCTCACTGACAGGATTGCGCAGAGAGTTTCCTCAAATTCCGACGATTAGTCAGGAGCACAAGATGTCTGAGCAACAGAACGCGGAAACCTTAAGAACCCTGTCAGACATCGACCTTGGCATCCTGCGTCTTCAAAAGCAGCTGGACGAGCTGCCGCAAAAGCAGCAGATTCTCGAGGTGCGCCACAAAATCAAGGAGATAGAGGGCAAGGCATCCCAGGTGCAGAAGATGGCCAACGACGTGGCGCGCACGCTTAATCTGCTGTCAGATGAAACCCAGCTCAACGAGCAAAACCTTGCCGAGACGCAAGCCAGCCTCAACAAGAGCAGCCAATATCGCGAGACCTCAAACCTGGTAGCCGAGATGGACATGCTCGCAAACCGCAAGGCAAAGCTGGAAGAAGATACCCTGATTCAAATGGAAAAACAGGAGAAGATTGCCGTGGTGAGCGCCCAGGTGGTAGAAGCCGCCAGAAAGCTCGAGGCAGAGGAAAAGGCTATCACTGGCGTGTATCGCCAGGTAGGCGGCAAGCTCAAACAGGACGTCTTTGACCTTGAGCGTACCCGCGAAACCCTGGTGGCCACCTTGCCGGAGAGCATGGCGCAAAACTATCGCAAGGCGCTGGCCAACAAGGCAGGCGTTGGCGCCACCCATCTCATAGGAAACCGTTGCAGCGGCTGTTTTGCCACCCTCAGCGAAGGCCAACTGGCCAAGCTGATGGAAGGGCCTCCCGTGGGAGACTGCCCCAACTGCAACCGAATGATCGTAACTATGGAGTAGACTGAAAAAAAGAGAGTGAAACATGATTCAAGAAGCTACCTTACACACAGACGGGGGATCCAGAGGCAACCCAGGCCCAAGCGGCATAGGTTATGCGTTGCTGGTTGACGACGGCTTTGAGCTGCTGACCCTTTCTGAGGGTGGGGCTTTTATCGGTGAAGCCACCAATAACATTGCCGAGTATCAGGCGCTGATTTGGGGCCTGGACAACGCCAAGGCTCTCGGCGTATTGCGCGTGAATATCCGCACCGACAGCGAGCTTATGGTAAGGCAGCTCAAAGGTGAGTACGCAGTGAAGAGCGCAGGCTTAAAGCCTTTGCATGAGCAGGTCAAGCTCCTTCTCAGGTCCTTTGATTCCTACAGTATTCAGCATGTGTATCGCGAGGAGAACGCGCGGGCCGATACTCTGGCTAACGTTGCTATGGACACGAGGGACAGCATGGGCAACTTTGCGGTGCCTTGGGAAACACAAGGGGGTTTGATGAGACAGGGGGACGGTTCTCTTGTCTCACAAAACCCAGTGAGACAAGAGAACCGTCCCCCTGTCTCATCAAACTCCGGCATCTACACCCTCACCATCAAGGGGCACTTTGATGCGGCGCATGCGTTGGTTGGCTACCCCGGTGAGTGTCGTGAGCTGCATGGTCATACCTGGGACATAGAGGTGAGCGTTTCTGGCACGGAGCTTGACGAAGTGGGCATCGTCTACGATTTCAAGGATCTCAAGGCAGATCTGGGCAGTATTCTTGCCGATTATGACCATGTGTACCTCAACGAAGTGCCGCCCTTTGACAACATCAACGCTACGGCAGAAAACCTTGCTCGCGTTATCTATGAACGCCTTGAGGTTTTGCTTCCCGAGCAGATCTCTCTTGATGAAGTAGGCGTCTGGGAGTCTCCGATAGCCAAGCTCACCTATCGCAGGCCTTAAGCATGAACAACGAAAAAAAACAGCTTGTTTTGCTGGGCGTGACCGGGTCGATTGCGGCTTATAAGGCGTGCGAGTTGGTGCGTCTGTATCAAAAGGCGGGGCTTGACGTTAAGGTAATCATGACCAAGCACGCCCAAAAGCTTGTGGGAGCGGCTACTTTCAGGGCGCTTACGGGGCACGCGGTGGCAACGGAGCTCTTTGATGATCCGGGTGCTGCCATTCATCATATCTCGCTCGCGGAGGAGGCTGATGTCTTTGTTATTGCGCCCTGTAGCGCAAATGTGCTCAACAAAATAGCACATGGAATAGCCGACGACCTGCTCACCACCACCGCCCTGGCAACCACGGCACCCTTTATCTGTGCTCCTGCCATGAATGTGGCGATGCTCAAGAATCCCCTCACGCATGAGTCGCTTAAGGTGCTTGACCACGCCGGTGTGACTATTGTTGGTCCCGGCGAGGGTTATCTTGCCTGTGGTAGTGAAGACAGCGGCAGGATGAGCAGCCCGGAGGAGATTTGCGCTGCCACGCTGAGGGTGCTGGCTCGCACAACAGATCTAGCCGGCAAGCGCGTTTTGATAACCACCGGGCCCACCCGGGAATTTCTTGATCCGGTGCGGTTTATCTCCTCGCCGTCCAGCGGCAAGACCGGCTTTGCACTGGCCCGAGAGGCCAAAGCCCGCGGCGCCGAGGTGGTGTTGGTCAGCGGCCCCACCGAGCTGCAGAGCCCCTTGGGCGTTGAGTATGTGCCAGTGGTGAGCGCTCAAGAGATGCTGGAAGCAGCAAGGGCGCACTTTGATTCTGCCGATATTGCAATCTTTGCCGCCGCAGTGGCAGATTATCGTTTTGCTGAACAGCTTGAAGAAAAGTTCAAGAAGGGTGCAGGGTTGCCAGCCCTGGAGCTCACTGAAAACCCGGATATCCTGGCTACGCTGGTCGCCAGGCGCAACGCCACAAACGAAAAGAAGCCTTTTGTGGTGGGCTTTGCCGCCGAGACCGAGAATATTCTCGCCAACGCAGAAGCCAAACTCAAGGCCAAAGGCGCAGACCTCATCATTGCCAACGACGTTTCTGACCTCAAGATTGGCTTTGCAAGCGAGCACAACAGAGTCTGCTTTGTGACCCAAGGCAGCAGAGAACAAACCGAGCTCATGAGCAAAGAGCAGCTCGCCACAGTCATCCTTGACTATATCCTGAAGAAGTTGTGATACAATACGCAGGCTGCCTTTCCAAAGGAGAGGCAAAAAGCGGGAGCTTGCTCCCCACCTCTACGGCGCTTTGGCTGCTGTTGGGTTGTACAGGAATACCTCGCCGGCACACCTGCCTGCTGAAAACCGTACACCCGTCAGAGCGCTGGCGGGTGTTTTGTTGTCAAAAGAGAGGTGATGACTATAGCTACATCTGAGCCAAGGCTTAACGAGGACATTCCTGCTGGAGAATGTCGCTTGATTGGGGTCGACGGGTCGCAGCTGGGTATCTATGATATCGAAGCGGCACAAAAGATTGCCGACGACCAAGGATTTGACCTGGTTGAGATTGCACCCGATGCAACACCGCCGGTCTGCCGAGTGATGGACTACAGCAAGTATAAGTACGAGCAAGCCCAAAAAGCCAAGGCAGCACGCAAGAAACAGAGCCGCATTGAGATCAAGGAGATGAAGTTTCGTCCCAAGATCGACAAAGGTGATTATCAAACCAAGAAGCGCCACGTTCTACGCTTTTTAGAGGCAGGCGCCAAGGTCAAAGTCACTATTATGTTCCGCGGTCGCGAGATGGCTCACCCTGATTTGGGCCTCAACATCCTCGAAAGGCTGGCCGAAGACCTTAGGGAATCTGCCATCATCGAGGTGCAGCCCAAGCTGGAGGGTCGCAACATGTTCATGCTTTTAGCGCCGGTCAAGAAGAAGGTCGTCAAGACCGAAGAGCAAGAGCATGAGCTGGAAGAAGAGCTTGAAGAACTGGTAGAGCTCGAAGAGCTTGAAGAGACGGAAGAACTAGAAGAAGACGAGAGCTAAAAACCACCCTGTCATCCTGAGCGAAGCGCAGAGCGCGCAGCCGAAGGATCCAGTCAGAAAAAAATAAGTTAAGTACAAGCAGTCAAGTAAGGAGCACGCCATGCCAAAAATGAAAACTCACCGTGGAGCAGCAAAGCGCTTCAAGGTCACCGGGGGAGGCAAGATTATGCGCAGCAAGGCGTATAAGAGCCACATCATGGAAAAGAAGAGCCAAAAACGTAAGCGCGGTTACCGTCAAGAGACCGCAGTTGCCCCATCCGATAAAAAAGTCGTTGCCCGCCAATTGGGCCTTCGCTGATATAGAGGGAGTTGAAGAACTATGTCCCGTGTAAAAAGAGCAGTTTCAGCTCATAAAAAACGTCGTGTTGTATTGGCGCGCGCCAAGGGTTATTACGGAGCCAAGTCGCGCTCGTATCGTGCAGCAAAAGAGCAGGTGCAGCACTCCCTGCAGTACGCCTATCGCGACAGACGCAATAAAAAGCGCGTCATCCGCAGGCTTTGGATTACCCGCATCAACGCCGCCGCGCGCACCAACGGCATCAATTACTCATTGTTCATGCATGGCCTCAAGACTGCCGGCGTTCAGCTCGACCGCAAGGTTCTCGCTGACATCGCCGTCAATGACGCCCGCGCCTTCACTGCCCTCACCGAGGTAGCCAAAAAAGCCCTGGCCGCATAAAAAGTACTTCCCCCCAAAAAAGGACTTGGCGCTTGAGCTTGCTCAAGCGCCTAACAACGTCCCCCTTTTTTAGTCCTCGGTCCCACTCGCCTTTCCCTAGGTTTCTCGTTAACTAAGACGTTAAACCGAACCTGGCGAGCGCCCCCCCGGCACTACTAAATTCAATACTCACATACATCCGCCCCCCTCAGCATCAATTTCACGAGGCCATGTTTCTTTCTACACAGCAGTATAGGGAGCAAATGTGGAGAAAATATGGAGACAAAGTGTAGTTATTATGTATTTTGCACTCCTTTATTACTTTACGTATCAAAAACAGCGCTGGAAAATCCTGAAGGCTATGGCATACTGAGTACTGAATTGAGAGAAATGAGGTGTACATGGATTTCAATGATAATGAACCAGCTGTGCCAGAGGCAGAGCCAACTACTTCCTGCATTGCAGAAGCATTTGCGCCCGTCCAGGGCCCCGTTCTCTATTGCAGGGATCTTGTTAAGAGCTACGGCCCTGTTTCTGCCTTGGGGCCGGTGACAATCAGTCTGTATCCCGGCAGGATAGTGGGGCTTTTAGGGCCCAACGGCTCGGGCAAAACAACCTTTATCAAAACGGTTGCCGGTCTTTTGACCCCCACCTACGGTGAGGTGGAAATTTGCGGCTATAAGCCGGGGGTTGAATCTAAGTCCCTCGTATCCTATCTGCCCGAGAGAACCTATCTGAGCAATTGGATGAAGGTCACCGATGCGCTGGACTTCTTTGAGAGCTTTTATGCGGATTTCAGCCGGGTTCATGCCATAGAAATGCTCACCAATCTGCAGGTGCCCCTCTTTGCGCACATCAGCAAGCTCTCCAAAGGCACCAAGGAAAAGGTGCAGCTGATTCTTGTAATGGCGCGGCGCTCAATGCTCTATCTGCTGGACGAGCCTATTGCCGGCGTTGATCCTGCCGCCCGTGAGTACATACTCAACACCATCATTGCCAACTACGATCGCAATGCTGCTGCTGTCATCTCTACCCACTTGATTACCGATGTTGAGGCAGTGCTCGATGACTATATCTTCATCAACCGGGGCCTGGTGGTTTCTGCTGGGCCGGTATCGGCCGTTTATGAGGCAGGCTGGTCATCGTTGGACGCGTACTTTAGGGAGGCATTCAGATGTTAGGTAAACTTCTTAAGTACGATTTCAGGGCCCTCAACCGCATCATGCTCCCTTTGCAGGGCGGAGTGCTGCTTGCCGCATTGGTGGGATCTTTTTCCATCAGGCTCGCGTTATTCAGCCTTAACAACAGGTTTGATGGTTTTATGCCAAGCTCAAGTACTGCCAGCCTTCAACTTGAGGGCGTACTCTTTACCACTTCTATCCTGCTTGGCACCTTTTTGTTTGCCGCGGTAGTTGCCTCGTTTTGGGTGACACTCTTTCTCATTGCCCGGCATTACCACCAGAGTTTTCTCAGAGATGAGGGCTATCTGGCTTTTACGCTGCCGGTTTCTGCGGGGCAAAACCTCTGCTCTAAAGTTATTTCCGGATCTACCTGGATGCTGATAAACATGGTGACAGTGAGCATTGCCTTTCTGCTGCTGCTTACTGTGGGATTTTATGATGCAGGCCGCGAAGTCATGACGGATTATTCAAGCGAGACGGCCAGGGAAATGGGCACTCTGCCCGCGCTGTTCTTTTTATTGGAGCTTTGCGTACTGGCTCTGCTCTTTGCGGTTCATGCAGTTTTGCAGGTGTATGTCTCACTCAGCACTGGGGCGGTTTTGGCAAGAACCCATAAGGTACTCGCAGGAATCGGTGTTTTTGTACTCATCTACATTATCATGCAAATCCTCATGTCAGTTGTAGTTGTGGGGTTTGGGTTCGGTTTAGAATACTCCCTCTCGTCCAATCCTGATAACGGCTTGTTCGTCTTAGTACAACCGGTTATTCTACCGCCCATAATCATACTCACCGGCTTGGTTTTTCTCTACTACTTTGTCAGCAGACACCTGCTGGCCACCAAGCTTAACCTGGACTAGATTACACCCTATCTTTCTTTTTGAAGAAAGCCAGGTACAGCATGAGCGCTATTCCAAGTATCAAAAATATCGGCAAGATAGTGTTGAACAATAGAAGATTGTCAATCGAACCAAATAATTGAATTAGCGCAGATGTTTCGCTGAGCTTTGCTTCATTCAAGAGTTCGATGTAGCTCCCCCAAACGCTTAAAAGGGCTGCTATTTGAATAATCGAGATGATAAAAAGAATTCTGCTTTGTCGGTCATTGCTTTTCTCGTTGAGCTTCAAGTAGAGTCTCTGTAACGCATCTTTTTGGCTATCGACATAACGAAGCATTTCTGCAAGTAAGTTTTCAATGTTCCAGTTCTTTTCAATCTGATCATAAATGCTCACTCGATCCGTTTCGATGTCGCTTTTAAACTGTTCGTTCATCACGCGAATATTTTGAACTCTATTTGTTACTGCTTCAACTAAGTTGATATAGTCCAAGTTTTTGACGCTAGCATCTGTAAATAGAAAGAACTGGTCGTTCAAATTGGTCAAAAAACTAAAGAGAGATCTTAGGTAGAACCACATACGCTGCATTTGGAATTGAATGGGCACATACCTATAACGCTCATCCGGTCTCTTTATCAAAATCGTATGAAATCTTCCATTAAAAGAGTATATTGAGCCCTCTTCTAGCTCAATAGGCTCTTGAGGATGCCTGAGCCTTTCGGCACTCCTGTTGATTTTCAGAAGAACTGCCTTGCATTGCTGGTATTCAGAATCGTTAAGATTGCTGCAATCAGTAATATTGGTAATATTTCCCGTATTGTCAACTACGCAGAAATCTTCCCTTGCCAGGCTATCATTGGTAAGAGAAACCGAAATCTTGTGCAGTGTGTCTAATGCTCTATTTTCAAATCGAGCAATCCACTCATTTATTTTTGGATTTGATTCTGAGCGCACCATCAAGTTCCTAATACGATTATATAAGTCGGTGTTATCAAGTGCTCCAGCTTCGTTTACTTCGAGGAATTCTGCCAGTTCAGAAAGGTCTAGGCTACAAGGTATTTCGTAGCTTATTACCCACGAGAAGGATTTATAGTCAAAAAGCAAGTAGCACTTAACTTCATCAAAAACTATATGACTCTGTAGATCAGGATCTGTAATCGAGTCTCTAAAACCGTTGTTTCCAACAGTACTATCCAGCTCTCTTACCGTGATGGATGCGATTGTGCTAAAGCTCTCGCTGTGTTGTTTAAAAGCATTCAGCCAACTTGGGTCGCCGTCTGTTTTGTAGACCTCAAGCTTCCTGCGATCAATTCTTGCTTCAAGGCACTCTTTCAGCCCCTTTTCCTTTATACAGACGGGTTGAAAATTGTAAAACACCAGTGATACCTGCTTTGAGCTTACGTCGTTCATGTTACCCAACACTCCTTAAATTATCATCGTCAAGCATTAATCGATTAACTCTACTTGCAGCGTCAGGAAATCAGTGCCCAGTTCCTGAATAAATATTATCAGCATATAAACATTATTCTACTGTTGGAAGCTTGTAATTGCAACAGGCAGTGCTCAACCCTCGCATTTTTCAGTGAAAATCGCGCACCCGTTCTTTCTCAAAAAGCCTTACTATGGTCTCAAGGAATTAATTAGTGGGTAAGGGGTCTCCCTTTTAGCGAGAGGAGTAACAATGAAATACGCACTTATTGGATGCAACAGGATATCGGAGAGTCATCTTGTGGCTGCTTTGGACAATGGCTTGGAGATAGCAGCGCTATGTGACCTCTTTGAGGAGAACATACAGAACCTGCTGTCTATATGCGGCCTTGAGGATAATGCAGATATCAAGCGCTACAAGGATTACCGGGAGATGCTCCAGGACCCGGAGATTGACCTGGTTGCCATTGCAACGCCGAGCGACCTCCACGCGCGCATGGCGCTGGACTGCATCGATGCCAAGAAGCATCTGATCATTGAAAAGCCAATGGCCCTCTCAATTGATGAGGCAGATGAGATCATCAGGCGGGCAGAAGAGGCCGGCGTTACCGTGAGTGCCTGCCACCAAAACAGGTTCAACCCTGCAGTTCAGATGCTCCGGGGCGCTCTTGAAGAGGGCAGGTTTGGCAAGCTCTCTCACGGAAGTGTCAACATTCGCTGGCACCGGGGCGAGGACTACTACAGCCTGGCCGCCTGGCGCGGAACCTGGGCCAAAGACGGCGGCTGCCTCATGAACCAATGCGTTCACGGCATTGACCTGCTCATCTGGATGATGGGCGGCAAGGTCACGTCGGTGTATGCCCAAACAAGGCAGCGCTTTCACGAGGCTATAGAGGCAGAGGACGTAGGCCAAGCCGTGCTGACCTTTGACAGCGGTGCCATCGCAACCATCGAGGGAACCACCAACGTTTTTCCTGAGAACCTTGAGGAGACCCTCTACATCTTTGGTGAGAGTGGAACCGTGGTCATCGGCGGCGAGTCAGCCAACGAGATTAAGACCTGGCAATTTGCCGATGTCAAAGCCGGTGACGAGGAAAAAGTTGGCTTTATAGAAGAGGTCACGGATGTGTACGGCAACGGCCATAAACTCTTGTACGCAGACGTGATTGCAGCTATCTCCGAGGGAAGAAAGCCCTACGTTGATGCCGTAGACGGTCGTGCGGCTCTTGAGATAGTGCTGGCCATGTACAAGAGCCAAAAAACCGGACTGCCCGTGCAGTTGCCGCTCAAGAACTTCTCAACCCTAGACATGCAAGGCGAATTCTCTTAATCGTCTTTGGAACAGAGGTGGAACAGAGGGACGGGGTTAGTGTGGCACAGAGGGACGGGGTTGGTTTGGTACAGAGGGACGGGGTTGGTTTGGTACAGAGGGACGGGGTTGGTTTGGTACAGAGGGACGGGGTTGGTTTGGTACAGAGGGACGGGGTTGGTGTACCACTTTTTGGAACAAAAAGTGGTACACCAACCCCGTCCCTCTGTACCAAACCAACCCCGTCCC